>JBIICO010000177.1:0-7452 GCA_044238855.1 Caulobacter sp. | reverse complement strand
GTTATCCTCGACACTTCCCCCGCGCGTCGGAGATCACGTCTCCGCGTCAGGATCGTGGCGCCGGTTGAATAACGCGAGTCGATGTCCCAAGTTGATGAAGCGCCAGGGCCCGGTCGAAATGACGATCAGGCATCGAGCGGCGCCAAAACGCGCGGATCGCGATTGAGTTCCATGCCGGGATAGAAAGTTATTCCGAGGCATGGATTGTTGTTTTGTCGGGCCATTTTCTGGCCTCGACCGCGCCTTCATTCCGACATTCGGGGCCTCCCTTTTTTCCAGGCGTGCTGTTGCTGGGTTCAGCGCGTGGAACTGAGGAGTTGAAACTTGAACAGATCGATACTCAAAGCGGCGGCCACCGGCGGCATTCTGGTCCTGGCGGGCCTGACCACCACCGCCTGCGCGACCAAGGGCTACGTCAACGAACAGGTCGCGGTGGTCGACGGCCGCGTGACGCAGGTCGACGGCACGGCGCGCGAGGCGCTGGATCGCGCCACCTCCGCGCAGAAGCTGGCCGAGGGCAAGTTCCTCTACCAGGTGGTCCTGTCCGACGACTCGGTGAAGTTCCCGACCGACGCCCATCAGCTGTCGCCGGAAGCGGAAGCCCGTCTGGCCGAGCTGGCGCAGCGGCTCGCCGGCGAGAACAAGAACGTCTACCTGGAAATCCAGGGCTTCACGGACTCGACCGGTCCCGAGAACTACAACGAGAAGCTCGGCGAAGCCCGGGCCGAGGCGGTCCGCCGCTACCTGAACAAGTCCGGCGTGGCCCTGAACCGGATGGCGACCATCTCCTATGGCGAGGAATCGCCGGTGGCCGACAACACCTCGCCGGAAGGCCGGGCGCAGAACCGCCGCGTGACCATCGTCGTCCTGAGCTGACGACGGACCTGACCCGGGCGACCCGCCCGGGTCAGACCGGCCGGGTTCAGGCCGGATCGAACTCGCTGACCAGGTGGCCGGGGGCCACCTCCTTCAGCTGGGGGATGTAGACCGGCGCCGTCGGGTCGACCGTCAGGCGCGAGGGCAGGAAGCGCAGCGCCGAGCGCGGATCCATCGGCGAAGGCGGTTCGCCCGCCAGCTTCACCCGCTGACGGGTGCGCTCCACCTTCGGATCCGGGATCGGCGCGGCCGACAGCAGGGCCCGGGTGTAGGGGTGCGTGGGGTTCTCGTAGAGCTGCTCGCGGGTCGCCAGCTCCATCACCCGGCCCAGATAGAGCACCATCACCCGGTGGCTGATCTCGCGGACCACCGCCAGGTCGTGGCTGATGAACATCATCGCCATGCCCAGCTGCTTCTGCAGGTCGATGAGCAGATCGATGATCTGGGCCCGGATCGAGACGTCCAGCGCGCTGACCGCCTCGTCGCAGATGACCAGTTTCGGCTCCAGGATCATCGCCCGGGCGATGCCGACGCGCTGGTTCTGGCCGCCGCTGAGCTCGTGCGGATAGCGGTTCACCAGCGCGGGCGAGAGACCGCAGCGTTCCATCATCGCCGCCGCCGCCGCGCGGCGCTCGTCGCGGGTCATGCCGGGGCGGAAGATCTCCAGCGGCTCGGCGATCGAGTCGCCGATCGGCATCCGCGGGTCCAGGCTGGCCAGCGGGTCCTGGAAGACGATCTGCAGGTCCTTGCGCGCCTCCCGCATGGTCTTCTGGTCGGCCTGGGTGATGTCCTTGCCCATGACGGTGACCGAACCGCCGATCTCCCCGCCGCCGGGCGGCAGCAGGTTCAGGGCGGCGCGGGCCAGGGTGGACTTGCCGCAGCCGCTTTCTCCGACCACGCCGAGGGTTTCGCCCCGGCGGACCTGGAAGTTCACGCCGTCCACGGCGCGCAGCGGCGTCTTGCGGCCGAGGATCCCCTGGGCGATGTCGAACCAGACCTTCACGTCCCGGCCCTCGACCACCACCGGGGCGTCGGCGGCGACCGGCGAGATGGTCGGGCGGCCGCCGCGGGCGTCGCGGTCCAGGCGCGGGATCGCGTCCAGCAGGGCGCGGGTGTAGTCCGACTTCGGGGCCGCGAAGACCTGCTCGACCGGGCCCTCCTCGACATAGGCGCCGTCCTTCATCACGCAGACCCGGTCGGCGAGGCGGGCGATCACCCCCATGTCGTGGGTGATCAGCACCAGGGCGGCGCCCGTCTCGCGGATCAGCTCCGCCATCAGGTCGAGGATCTCGGCCTGCACCGTGACGTCCAGCGCCGTCGTCGGCTCGTCGGCGATCAGCAGGCGGGGTCCGCAGGCCATGGCGCCGGCGATCATCACCCGCTGGCGCATGCCGCCGCTGAGCTCGTGCGGGTATTGCTTCATCCGCCGCTCGGGCTCCGGAATGCGGACGCGGCGCATCCATTCCAGCGCCTTGGCCTCCGCGTCGCGGGGCGACAGGCCGAGATGCAGCCGCAGGGGCTCGGCGATCTGCTCGCCGATCCGCACGTGCGGAGTCAGGGCCGTCAGCGGGTCCTGGAAGATCATCGTCATCTTCGACCCGCGCAGGCGGTTCAGCTCGGCCGGCTTCAGGCCCAGCAGCTCCTTGCCGTCGAACCGGGCCGAGCCCGTGGCCCGGCCGTTGCGGGCCAGCAGGCCCATCACGGTCATGAAGGTCTGGCTCTTGCCGCTGCCGCTTTCGCCGACCACGCCGAGGCATTCGCCGGGCGCGACGCTGAGCGAGACGCCCCGCACCGCCTCCACCGCGCCGTCGTGGGTCTCGAAGCTGACCTTCAGGTCGTCGACGGCGAGGATGGGCTGGGACAAGGGGATACTCGGCGCTGCAATGAGGCGGCGACCTTAGCGTCCGTCGGCTGACGCGCAAATGAACGCTCGTCCATGGCGGCGAAAGCGGGGCCGGCGCCGTGTTTCCGGCCGCGACGCTTCGCCGCTGCGACCGCGCGCGGCATGGCCCGGTTCTTCATCCTCTGTTTGTGTCGATCGCATAGTCTTCTCCCATTGGAGTCGGGGGACTTCTCTATGCGACTGCCGACCTTCTCGCCTTACTAGGACGAAGCCCCGCCGTCGGTGCGCCGGCTGCTGATCGCCGCGGCGCCGTGGGCCGCGATCGCCCTGGTTTCGCTCTACGCGCTGCTGCGCTAGGCGTTAATCTGTCGCCTGTGCGGCGTTTCCGCTCGTGACGCCTCGCCCCGCGCGGGCGTGTTGTTGACTCCGTATCAAGCTTCACAAATCGTTGTTCACCTTCGAGTTATGGGTGGGCGATGAGTATTTTCGGCAGTGGACCGCTCGGCGGCGCGATGGGCGGAGGCGCGCTCGGACCGCGGCGTCACCGCGTGGCGCCCGGTCAGCGGCGCTATCGCGCCCGTATCGTCGTCATCGGCAACGAGAAGGGTGGGGCGGGCAAGTCCACCCTGGCCGCCCTGATCGCCATCTCCATGCTCTATCGCGGCCAGAGGGTCGCGGTGCTCGACCTCGACCTGCGCCAGCAGAGCCTGTCGCGCCTGCTCGAGAATCGCCGTCGCTGGCTTCCGGCCGCCGCCGTCGAGGCGCCGATGCCGCTGGAGTACAAGCTGGTCGACGATCCCGCCGCCATCGCCGACGATCAGGAGACCGCCGTCCGCCTGTTCCGCGAGGCCATCGACATGGCCATGGGCGACGCCGATCTGGTGATCATCGACACCCCGGGCGGCGACACCGCCGTCTCGCGGGAAGCGCATCTGCAGGCTGACCTGGTCGTCACCCCGATGAACGACAGCTTCGTCGACTTCGACGTGCTGGGCCAGGTCGATCCGCTGACCATGCGGCTGAACCGCGTCAGCCACTACGCCGAGACCATCCTCAACGCCCGCGCCGTCCGGGCCCAGCACAACCGTCGCCTCGACTGGGTGGTGCTGCGCAACCGGATGTCCGGCGCCAGCACCCACAATCACGAGCGGGTCACGCGCGCCCTCGACGCCCTGGCCGACGAGATCGGCTTCCGCAACGGGCCGGCGATGCGCGAGCGGGTGGCCTATCGCGAGATGTTCCCGTTCGGCCTCACCCTGGCCGACGTCAATCCGCGCCTGCGGCCCGACAATTCCTCGCCCAAGCTGGCGGCGCGGGAAGAGGTCAACGCCATGCTCGAGGCGCTGGGACTGATTGTGCTGAGCCGGGGCGCGGGCGCGAAGACGGCGGCGGCTGTCGGTCCGGACGAGGTCTTCGCCGACCACCCCTAAGCTTGCGGCGCTGGAACGGGGCCTGATAAGTCCCCATATCCAGACGGGCCGGGACGCGTTCATGCCGAAGACCAGCCGCACCGCGGCGGACATTCCTTTCGCCTCTCCCTACCGCCACGGCTTCGTGCGGCTGGCGGCCTGCGTGCCACAGATCGCGCTGGCCGATCCGGCCGCCAACGCCGCCGAGACCCTGGCGCTGGTCCGGCAGGGGCACGAGCGCGGCGCGGCGCTGATGGTGTTTCCCGAGCTCGGCCTTTGCGGCTACTCGATCGACGACCTGCTGCTGCAGGACGCGTTGCTGGATGCCGTCGATACGGCGATCACGACCTTGGTCGAGGCCAGCGCTGACCTGTCGCCGGCCTTCGCCGTCGGCGCGCCGCTGCGCTTCGAGGGGCGGCTGTTCAACACCGCCGTGATCATCAAGGGCGGCGAAATCCTGGGCGTCGTTCCCAAGACCTTCCTGCCGAACTACCGCGAGTATTACGAGCGCCGCTGGTTCGCGAGCGGACTGGGTGTGGTCGGGCGCAGCATCGCCGTGGCCGGCCGCCTGGCGCCGTTCGGGACCGACCTGCTGTTCCGCGCCGGCGGTCTCGCGCCGTTCACCTTCCACGCAGAGATCTGCGAGGACGTCTGGACGCCGCAGCCGCCGTCGACGCTCGGCGCGCTGGGCGGGGCCGAGATCCTGCTGAACCTGTCCGCCAGCAACATCGTCATCGGCAAGGCCGAGGCGCGGCGGCTGCTGTGCGCCTCGCAATCGATGCGCTGCCAGGCGGTCTACGCCTATTCGGCGGCGGGGGTGGGCGAGTCCACCACCGACAACGCCTGGGACGGCCAGGCCTCGATCTTCGAGCTGGGCGAGCTGCTGGCCGAGAGCGGCCGCTTCCCGACCGAGTCGACCATGGCGCTGGTCGACGTCGACGTGTCCCGCGTGCGGCAGGAGCGGATGCGCACCGGCTCGTTCGGCGACAGCATCGCCGCGCGCCAGGCCGAGACGGCGTTCCGGGTCATCGACTTCGCGTTCGAGGCGCCGGCCGGCGAGCTGGCCCTGGAGCGCAAGCTCGACCGCTTCCCGTTCGTCCCCGACGACGAGGGCAAGCTCGCCGAGTATTGCGGCGAGGCCTACAACGTCCAGGTCCAGGGTCTGGCGCAGCGGCTGAAGTCCACGCGGCTGAAGCGGCTGGTGATCGGCGTCTCCGGGGGACTAGATTCCACCCAGGCGCTGCTGGTGGCCTGTAAGGTCATGGACCGGCTGGGCCTGCCCAGGACCGACATCCTGGCCTTCACCATGCCGGGCTTCGCGACCTCCGAGCGGACCAGGGCCAACGCCTGGACGCTGATGAACGCCCTGGGCGTCACCGGGGCCGAGCTCGACATCCGACCGACCGCGACCCAGATGCTGGCTGACCTCGGCCATCCGTTCGGCGACGGGAAGCCGGTCTATGACGTGACCTTCGAGAATGTGCAGGCGGGGCTGCGCACCGACTACCTGTTCCGGATCGCCAACCAGCGCGGCGGGCTGGTGGTGGGGACCGGCGACCTGTCCGAACTGGCGCTCGGCTGGTGCACCTACGGCGTCGGCGACCACATGAGCCACTACAATCCCAACAGTTCGGTGCCCAAGACGCTGATCCAGCATCTGATCCGGTTCGTGGCCGGGTCCGGCGAGGTCGACGACAAGGGTTCGGCCGTGCTGCGGGATATCCTCGCCACCGAGATCTCGCCCGAGCTGGTCCCCGCCGACGCCGAGACCGGCAAGACCCAGGCGACCGAGGATTTCGTCGGGCCCTACGCCCTGCAGGACTTCAACCTCTTCCACCTGACCCGCCACGGCATGGCGCCGTCGAAGATCGCCTACCTGGCCCAGGCGGCCTGGGGCGACGCGGAAAGCGGCGGCTGGCCGTCCGCCGTGCCGCCGGCCGAGCGGCGGGCCTATTCCGCCGCCGAGATCAAGCGGTGGCTGCGGCTGTTCCTGACCCGTTTCTTCGCCAACCAGTTCAAGCGGTCCGCCGTGCCGAACGGGCCGAAGATCTCGTCCGGCGGGGCCTTGTCGCCCCGTGGCGACTGGCGGATGCCGTCCGACGCACGGGTCGAGGCGTGGCTGGCGGAGCTCGACGCGAACACCCCCTGAGGCACAGCCTCGGGTGTTTCCCTGATGCGCTCTCGCCACACAGGCGAACAACGCTCGTCCACCTGCTGGAAAAGCGTTTGAAGGTGGCGTATGGTCGCAGAGCGTAATGTACTACGCAGGCGTCGTCTGACGGTGTGTCGGGAACCAAGCTGTTTCAGGCGCGTTGTCGGGTCGGCCGTTCGATGGAGTGGTAAGGTCGAGACTGGCCTCGGGGGGTTCACAAGAACTCTTGGTGGTCGAGACCTTGCCCCGATATCGGGCGCAAACCTGAAGGTCGGCGTCGGCCAATCGGCGCGTGGTCTAAAACCTTGAGCGAGGGGCTCACCGTGAACAAAAAAGCAATGATGCTCGGCACTGTGCTGGGAGCGCTGGTTCTGGCGCCCGCGGCCGCCATGGCCGAGCCGGCCTCTGGCTGGTATGGCGCGTTCGATCTCGGCTATCACTGGCCGGATGACGTCGACTTCGAAGGCGAAGACGACAGCCAGTTCAACTTCGGCCTCGAAGACGATCTGGCCGGCTTCGTCCGCCTCGGCTACCGGATCAACCCGAACTGGCGCGTCGAACTCGAAGGCGGCGCTCGCGCCGGCGACATCGAGAGCGCCGTTGGCCCGGCCGGCCAATTCCCGCGCGTCCTCTGCAGCGTCGACGCGGCGGCTCCGGCCCTCGCGGCCTCGACCTGCGCCAGCGGCCCGGAAGGCTCGCTGGAAGCCTGGACGCTGATGGCGAACGTCATCTATGACTTCAACGCTGGCTCCACCTTCCGCCCGTTCATCGGCGCGGGTGTCGGCGTCAACCGCCTCGACGCCCAGTTCGCCGGTCGCGGCAACATCGGCAGCGGCGCCATCGGCATCGACGACCAGGCCTCCACCTTCGCGTGGCAGCTGATCGCCGGTCTGTCGTGGGAAGCCACCGACCGCCTGAACGTCGACCTGACCTACCGCTACCTGCGCGGTTCGGACGCCGACTTCGACGTGACCAACACCGCCGCGGCCTTCGAGCCGGTGTCGTTCTCGGGCGAATACGCCGACAACTCGCTGACCTTCGGCCTGCGCTACGCGTTCGGTGCGGAAGAGGCTCCGCCGCCTCCGCCGCCGCCGCCGCCGCCGCCGCCTCCCCCGCCGCCCCCGCCGCCGCCGCCGCCTCCGCCGCCGCCGGCCTACGAGGCGCGTGAGTTC
>JBIICO010000226.1:0-5581 GCA_044238855.1 Caulobacter sp. | reverse complement strand
CGGGCATCTGGTCATAGACCTTGCGCAGCGCCGGAGCCATCTTGTTGGTCAGGGTGCCGGCGACGATCATCACGTCGCTCTGGCGCGGGCTGGCGCGGGGCGCGAAGCCGTAGCGCTCCAGGTCGTAGCGCGGCATCGAGGCCTGCATCATCTCGACCGCGCAGCAGGCCAGGCCGAAGGTCATCCACATCAACGAGCCGGTGCGGGCCCAGGTGATGAGGTCGTCGGCGGCGGCCGTAACGAAGCCCTTGTCGGCCAGCGCCTGCGAGACGCCGTCGAAGTAGGGGTCATGGAGCTTGGGGTCGTAGCCCTCGACCGTCGTACGGCCGGCCGACCCCGCGGGGACGATCACTCCCATTCCAGGGCTCCCTTCTTCCACTCGTAGATGAAGCCGACCGTGAGGATGCCGAGGAAGCCCATCATCGACCAGAAGGCGAAGATCGCCTGATCCTGCGGCAGCTTCATCAGGCTGACCGCCCACGGGAACAGGAAGGCCACTTCCAGGTCGAAGATGATGAACAGGATCGAGACCAGGTAGAACCGGATGTCGAACTTCATCCGCGCGTCGTCGAAGGCGTTGAAGCCGCACTCGTACGCGGAGAGCTTTTCGGGGTCCGGCGCGGCCGGGGCCAACACGAAAGCGGCGACGATGAAGATCACGCCGAGGGCCGCCGCGATTCCCAGCAGAATCACGATCGGCAGGTACTGGAGGAGGAAGGCGTCCATGGGTGTCCCGGGAAGGAGTCGGGCGCCTTGTAGACCATGCATCCGGGCGGTTCAAACGCGGGGCAAATGTTGAGAATCGTTATCAGAGTTTCGCCCGCGTCTTGCTCAATGGCGAACAGCGTGCAGTCATCCCGCCCGTGACCAAACGCCCGCTCGCCCTCAGATTCCTGGACGCCGTCGAACGGCTGGGCGATCGGCTTCCCGATCCGGTCTTCATCTTCATCTGGCTGATCGGCGCGCTGGTCGTCGCCAGCATCGTCTGCGCCGCGCTGGGCGTGTCGGCGACCAACCCGATCACGGGCGAGGTGCTGGTCGCGCAGAGCCTGCTGGCGCCTGGAAACGTCCGCACCCTGCTGACCGAAATGGCCAAGACCTTCACCGGTTTCGCGCCGCTGGGGCTGGTGCTTCTGGTGATGCTGGGCGCGGGCGTGGCGGAACGGGTCGGACTGCTCGCCGCCGCCATCCGGGGCCTGGTGGCGGCCAGTCCGAAGAACCTGCTCACCCCGATGGTGCTCCTCATAGGGCTGATGTCGAACCACGCGGCCGACTCGGGGATCGTGGTGCTGCCGCCGCTGGCCGCCGCCGTGTTCGCCGCCGCCGGCCGCCACCCCATCGCCGGGCTGGCGTGCGCTTATGCCGCGGCGATCGCCTCCTTCGCGGGCAATCCCCTGCCCGGCCAGTTCGACGCGCTGATTCTGGGCTTCACCGAGCCGGCGGCGCGGCTGCTGGATCCGACCTGGACCGCCAACCTGGCCGGCAACTGGTACTTCACCGCCACCGGCGCGGTCGCCTTCATCGCCGCCGGCTGGTGGGTGACCGACAGGGTGGTCGAGCCGCGCCTCGGCGCCTGGACCGGCGGGGCGACGCCGGCGACCACGACGCAGGAAGAGAACGAGGAAGCCGCCGCCCCCGCGCCGCGCGGAGCCCTGGCGCTGGCTGGCATGGCCGCGGTGGGCGTCATCGCCCTGTGGGCGGCGCTGACCCTGCTGCCCGGCGCGCCGCTGCGCGACGACACCGCGACCGGCCCGGCCCAGTGGACGCCCTTCTTCCGGTCGCTGATCAGCGGCTTCTTCCTGCTCTTCATGGCGGCGGGCTGCGTCTACGGCATCCGGGCCCGCGTGATTCGGAAGGACAGCGACGTCGTGCGCCTGTCGGCCGACTCGATCGCGGCCATGGCGCCCTACATCGTCCTGGCCTTCGCCGCCTCGCACTTCATCGCCATGTTCAACTGGTCGAACCTGGGCGCCATCACCGCCATCAAGGGCGCCGACGCCCTGAAGTCGTCCGGTCTGCCGCTGCCGCTGATTCTGGTCGGGGTGACGATTCTCGGCGCGACGCTGGACATGTTCATCTCCTCGGCCTCGGCCAAGTGGGCGGCGCTGGGACCGGTGCTGGTGCCGATGCTGATGCTGCTGGGCGTCAGCCCGGAGATGACCACCGCCGCCTACCGCATGGGCGATTCCAGCCTGGTGATCGGCTCGCCGATGAGCGCCTACTTCATACTGGTGCTGGGTTTCGCGCGACGCTGGAAGCCGGAGCTGGGCGTCGGCGGCCTGCTGTCGATCCTGCTGCCCTACGCCGTCGTCTTCTTCTGCGTGGGGATGCTGGTGACCGGACTGTGGGGCGTCCTCGCCCTGGCGACGGGGCCGGTGGCGCCTTTTCACTACGTCGTCGGCTAGAAGCTGTTGACACGGCCGGGGGGCGGCCATATCAGACGCCCCTCGCCGCGAGGCGGGCCCCGCAAGGGTCACAAGCGGATGTAGCTCAGTTGGTTAGAGCGCCGGCCTGTCACGCCGGAGGTCGCGGGTTCGAGCCCCGTCATTCGCGCCACTTCTCAAGCGACCGGCTTGAGAAGCGTCCCCTCCCCTACAGCGCCATCGCTTCACCGACAGCCCGCTTTCGCGCCGGCTCGCCGTGGTTACGCGCGTCGCCCGGCTGGCGCCCCGGCCAATCACGACAGTTTCGCGACAATCATTCCGCGATCTGAGGACTTCCCCCTCGCCTTCTAGCGTTCGTCCCCCTATAGGGCCGCCAAAGCGCCCCCTCGCGGAGACTCCCCATGCTGAGCTGGTTCCAGGCGATCATGCCCAAGGAGGACCGCTTCTTCGGACTGTATCAGCGTCACGCGAAGACGCTGGTCGGCGGCGCCGCGGCGCTGCGCGAACTGCTCGACGGCGGCGACACGGTCGACGCCTGTTGCGCCCGAATCTTCAAGTACGAGGACGAGGCCGACGAGATCGCCCGCGAAGGCATCCTGCTGGTCCGCAAGACCTTCATCACGCCCTTCGACCGGATCGACATCCAGAACACCTTCGCCTCGCTGGACGACTCGATCGACCAGATGAAGAAGACGGCCAAGGCGATCGGGCTGTTCGAGGTGAACGAGTTCGAGCCGCAGATGCGCGAGATGGCCGACATCATCGTCAAATGCGCCAACCTCACCGTCGAGATGGTCGGTCTCCTGCCGCAGATGCGCCAGAACGCGGGCCAGCTGAACGCCCTGGCCGAGCAGATCGTCAAACTGGAAGACGAGTCGGACCACGTCTGCGACGCCGGCCTGAAGGCGCTGTTCCTCAAGCACCGCGACGGCAACGCCATGGGCTACATCGTCGGAGCCGAGATCTACGACCACCTCGAGAAGGTGGTCGACCGGTTCGAGGATGTCGCCAACGGCATCACCGGCATCCTGATCGAACACCTCTAGGACGGGATCGCGACCATGGACGTTGCGCTCCTGGTACTCATCTTCCTCATCGGCGTCGCCCTGCTGTTCGACTTCCTGAACGGCCTGCACGACGCCGCCAACTCGATCGCCACCATCGTCGCCACCCGTGTGCTGCCGCCGGCTGTCGCCGTGGCCTGGGCGGCCTTCTTCAACTTCAGCGCCTTCCTGTTCTTCGGCACGCACGTCGCCAAGACCGTCGGCAGCGGAATCGTCTCGCCGGAGCTGATCACCGACGGGCTGATCTTCGGCGCGCTGATGGGCGCGATCTGCTGGAACCTGATCACCTGGTGGTTCGGCATCCCGTCCTCCAGCTCGCACGCCCTGATCGGCGGCCTGGTCGGCGCGGGCATCGCCAAGGCGGGCGTGACGGCCATCCTCTGGCAGGGTCTGACCAAGACCGTCGTGGCCATCGTGCTGTCGCCGGCGCTGGGGTTCGTCCTGGGACTGGCGCTGGTTCTGCTGGTGTCCTGGCTGTTCATACGGAGCAATCCCGCCTGGGCCGACCGGTTCTTCCGCGTCGCCCAGCTTTTCTCGTCGGCCCTCTACTCGCTGGGGCACGGCGGCAACGACGCGCAGAAGACCATGGGCGTGATCGCCGCCCTGCTCGCCTCGCGCGGCCTGAACGGCAGCGGCGGCGAACTGCACATCCCGTTCTGGGTCGTCCTCTCCTGCTACACGGCCATGGGCCTGGGCACGCTGTTCGGCGGCTGGAAGATCGTCCACACCATGGGCAGCAAGATCACCCGCCTGTCCCCGATGCAGGGCTTCGCCGCCGAGACCGGCGGCGCCATCACCCTGTTCCTGGCGACCAACTTCGGCGTGCCGGTCTCGACCACCCAGACCATCACCGGCGCCATCGTCGGCGTCGGCGCGGCTCGCCGCGTTTCGGCGGTGCGCTGGAGCGTCGCCAAGCAGATCGTCTGGGCCTGGGTCATCACCCTGCCCGCCGCCGCGCTGATGGGCGCGCTGTTCTACGGCGTCTCGCAGCTCTTCAAATAGGGCTCCGGAACGCCCGCGGGCGCGGTCGATTGTAGCTAAACCCCGGTCACGACAGGTTTTCTGTTACGGCGGGAACCCTCTGCTTTAATCCGGACCCTGATGATCGAGTCGGGCGGCAAGGACGAGCGCACCCGCCAGGTGGCGGCGCTCTGCTATCGAACGAGTCCTCGCGTGGAAGTGCTCCTGATCACCTCGCGCGAGACCCGTCGATGGGTCACGC
Source organism: Caulobacter sp. (assembly GCA_044238855.1). Taxonomy (GTDB): domain Bacteria; phylum Pseudomonadota; class Alphaproteobacteria; order Caulobacterales; family Caulobacteraceae; genus Caulobacter. The sequence continues at coordinate 911 of JBIICO010000226.1, read as the reverse complement.
CCAAAGGCTGGCCGATGAAGGGCAAGACGGACGCCGAAGCCGCCGCGCAGGAGGCCTTCGAGGAAGCCGGCGTCCACGGCCGCATCGACGACAGGCCGCTCGGCTGCTTCGGCTACGACAAGACCCTCAAGAGCGGCGAGGCCCGCTCCATCACCGCCACCCTCTACGCCCTGGAAGTCGACCAGGAGTTCGACGACTGGCCCGAGCGCCGCCAGCGCGCCCGCATCTGGTTCACGCCGTCGGAAGCCGCGGCGGCCGTGCGCGAGGAAGGCCTCTCCGAACTGATCCAGGCCTTCGCCGCGACCCACCAGCCGACGGGCTGGCAGACCTGGCCGATCGTGCGGCTGTTCCAGCGCCTCACGGGCCTGGAGTACGCGACGCCGACAAAGGCGACCGACGGCCGCTGAGGTCTTCAACCGGCCGGCGAACCGTCCTACCAATGGCGTCGTTCACTTGGGGGAGCGAACCATGCGCCTGTACCTTCGGCTTGCCCTGCTGCCGCTATGCGCCGCCGGCCTTCTGGCAGGCTGCACGACGGTGGACGAGGAAATGACCGGCCTGAACTGGGCCGGACCGAAGATCAGCCCCGGTCGGACCTACACCCCCGAGGCGGCGATCCGGCGCGACGTATCGGGCTGGGCGATGCTGCTCTGCGAGATGGGAAGCAACAACAGCGTCGGCCGCTGTAGTGTCATCAAGGAAACACCGACCGGCTGGGGTTTCGGCCAGGCCGCGATCAAGGCCCAGCCGGGGCTGAACATCCGCTACGACCGCAGTGGCAAGGCGATCGACCTGCCGCGCGGCGAGTTGATCTTCTCGCCGGTCGTATTCTGCTCCGCCGTTGAGGGCGAGGCCTGCCGCTATCGCTTCGAGCCGGAGATGAGGGCCTTCTCGGCAGCCGCATACGCGGT
>JBIICO010000045.1:0-18828 GCA_044238855.1 Caulobacter sp. | reverse complement strand
TCGCCGCCCCGCCGGTCGAGGGCGAGGCCAACGCCGCCCTGACCGCGCTGCTGGCGAAGTCGCTGGGCGTCGGCAAGTCGGCCGTCCGCATCGCCGCCGGCCAGACCGGCCGGCTCAAGCAGGTCGAGGTCGAGGGGCTGGAGCCCGCCGACCTGACCGCGGCCTTCGGCCGGTTCCGGGAGCCTGACCCATGGCCGGCAGCCAGGACTTCGCGGCCGATCCGCGCAACGCCAACGCCCTGATCTGGCTGAACGGCAGGCTCGTGACCCGCGACGCGGCGAAGGTGTCTGTGTTCGACGCCGGCTTCGTGGTCGGCGACGGCGTCTGGGAAGGCCTGCGGCTGCACAAGGGCCGGCTGCTGTTCCTGGAGACCCACCTCGACAGGCTCTACCAGGGCGCCGACGCCATCGCGCTCGACACCGGCATGAGCCGCCAGCAAATGACCGACGCCCTGGCCGAGCTGCTGCGCGCCAACCGCATGGAGGACGGCGCCCACCTGCGGCTGATGGTGACGCGCGGCGAGAAGACCGGCGCCAACCAGGATCCGCGCAACGCGCTGGGCGCGCCCACCGTCGTCATCCTGGCCGAGTACAAGCTGCCCAGCCCCGCCATCGTCACCACGGGCCTGACGCTGGCCACCGTCGGCGTCCGCTGCACCCCGGCGCACATGTTCGACATGCGCCTGAACAGCCACAGCCGCCTGAACCTGATCATCGCCCTGAACGAGGCCATCCGCGCCGGCGCCGACGAGGCGCTGATGCTCGACCCGGACGGCTTCGTGTCGAGCTGCAACGCCACCAACTTCTTCTGGGTGAAGGACGGCGAGGTGCGGACCTCGACCGGCGAGTTCTGCTTCAACGGCGTCACGCGGGCCAACGTCATCGCCCTGTGCGGCGAGGCGAAGATCCCGCTGCGCATGGATCGCTTCCCGGTCGAGGACGCGCGCGGCGCCGACGAGGCCTTCGTCACCGGCACCTTCGGCGGGCTGACGCCGGTGCGGGAGATCGACGGCCGCGCCCTGCCCCACGCCCTGCCCGGACCGCGCACGGCGCAGCTGCGGGCGCTGTACGAACAGCTGAAGGACCGGGACGCGGGGATCGCCTGATGGAGCCGGTGCGGATCTGCATGTGGTCGGGGCCGCGGAACATCTCCACGGCGATGATGCGCAGCTTCGAGAACCGTCCGGACACGGCGGTGATCGACGAGCCGTTCTACGCCGCCTACCTGGCCGGGACCGGCCTGGACCACCCGATGCGGGACGAGGTGCTGGCCAGCCAGCCGACCGACTGGCGGCAGGTCGCCGAGACGCTGACCGGGCCGGTCCCGGGCGGTCGCGCGGTCTGGTACCAGAAGCACATGACCCACCACATGCTGGACGGGTTCGGGCTGGACTGGGCCGACGGTTGCCGCAACGCCTTCCTGATCCGCGATCCGGAACGGGTGCTGGCCTCCTACGTCGTCAAGCGCGGCGAAGTCACCCTGGCCGATATCGGCGTGGAGCGGCAGCGCGAGCTGTTCGAGCGCGAGGCCGACCGCCTGGGCGCCGCCCCGCCGGTGATCGAGGGCCGCGACGTGCTGGCCGATCCGCACTGGGCGCTGAGCCAGCTGTGCGCCGCGGTAGGCATCGCGTTCGACCCGGCCATGCTGGCCTGGCCGGCCGGACCGCGCGACAGCGATGGGGTCTGGGCGCCGGCTTGGTACGACGCGGTGGAGCGCTCGACCGGCTTTGGTCCGCCGCCGGACGAAAGCGCTCCGCCCGCCCTCGGCGACGAGCTTCGCCGCATCGCTGACGCGGCCCGTCCGCACTATGAGCGGCTGGCGGCCTTCAGATTGTAACAATTGGTCGCCACTGTTGCCCGACGGCGTCTTCAAGCCGTGACGAGCCTCCGATAGGGTGCCTTCCCGATGACCCTGACCGAAAAGCCTGAAACCCACTACCCGACGGCCGGCGCCAAGTGCGCCGACCTGGTGGTGCACATCATCGGCCTGGCCTTCGCCCTGTTCGGCGGCGGCATCCTGCTGGGCCTGTCGGTCGGGTTCGGCAGCCTGAGCCAGGTCGCCTCGGTGGCGGTGTACGCGGTCGGCATGATGACCATGCTGGGCTGCTCGATGGCCTACAACTTCGGCAAGTGGAAGTGGCGGCCGGTGCTGCGCCGGTTCGACCACGCCGGCATCTTCCTGATGATCGCCGGCAGCTACACGCCCTTCACCACCCAGAACCTGACCGGCGCCTGGTCGATCGGCATGACCACGGCGGTCTGGACGCTGGCGCTGCTCGGCGTGGCCGGCAAGCTGTTCCTGCCGGGCCTCGGCCGCGGCTTCTGGGTGGCCCTCTACATGGCGCTGGGCTGGATCGTGCTGGTCGCGATCAAGCCGATGATCGACGGCATGAGCTGGGTCGCCCTGCTGCTGCTCGGCATCGGCGGGGTCGTCTATTCGACCGGCGTGATCTTCTACCTGATGAAGCGCTTCCGCTTCCGCCGCGCGGTCTGGCACGGCCACGTGGTCGCCGGGGCGGCGGTGCAGTACGCGGCCGTGATGGTGGGCGTGGTGTTCGCCGGCACGCACTAGCCCCCGGCCATCCTCGGACGTGTTCCGAGGACCCATGCGTGGTGAGCCGGACGAAAAGGGCGCCTGTGTTCAGCGATCCTCGCGACGAGCGCGAGGAGGGTCGGGTAGCAGCGAACGCTACCCGTTCAATCGCTTCAGAACCCCGTTCGCCGCCGCGACGCCGGTGGCGAAGCAGGCCTGCAGCAGGTAGCCGCCGGTCGGCGCTTCCCAGTCCAGCATCTCGCCGGCCGCGAACACGCCCGGCAGCGCCTTCAGCATCAGCCCCTCGTCCAGCGCGTCGAACGGCACGCCGCCGGCCGTGGAGATCGCGCGGTCGATCGGCGCCGTCCCGGTCAGGGTCAGCGGCACGGCCTTGATCCGGGTCGCCAGCGCGCCGGGATCGAGCGGCAGATCGACGCCGTGCCCCTCGCGCAGGAGATTGGTCTCCAGCGGCGACAGGTTGACCAGCTTGCGCAGGCGGGTGGCGACCGACTGGCCCTTCTCGCCGCGATGCAGGCGAGCGGTCAGCTGCTGCCGCGTCATGGCCGGGCGCAAGTCGACCCGCAGCGTGGCCGAGCCGTCGGCGGAGACGGCGTCGCGCAGGGCGGCCGACAGGGCGTAGACCGCGCCGCCCTCGATGCCGTACCCGGCGATCATGGCGTCGCCCTTGGCCGTGCGGTCGCCGAACGTCAGGCCCACGCCCTTCAGCGGCTGGCCGGCGAACCGGTCACGGAAAATATCGCTCCAGGCGACGGTGAAGCCGCTGTTGGACGGCTGGAACGGCGAGAGGCTCACACCCTTCTCCGCCAGCAGCCCGGCCCAGCCGCCGTCCGAGCCCAGCCGCGCCCAGCTGGCGCCGCCCAGCGCCAGGACGGTGGCGTCGGGCGCCTGTGTGATCTCGCCCTCCGGCGTGCGGAAGCGCAGCGCGCCCTCCGCGTCCCAGCCGAGCCACTCGTGGCGGGTGCTCAGGGTCACGCCCAGCCCCTCCAGCCGCGCCAGCCAGGCGCGGAGCAGCGGCGAGGCCTTCATGGCTTTCGGAAACACCCGGCCGCTGGAGCCGATGAAGGTTTCCTGGCCCAGACCGTCCGCCCACGCCACCAGCTGCTCGGGCGTGAAGGCGTCGAGCCGCGGCGCGACCTGGGCCTCGGCCCCGCCGTAACGCGCCTTGAATCCTTCGAGGTCCTCGCTGTGCGTCAGGTTCAGCCCGCCGCGCCCGGCCATCAGGAACTTGCGCCCGACGGTCGGCATCTTCTCGTGGACGGTGACCTCGGCGCCGCCCTGGGCCAGCACTTCGGCGGCCATCAGCCCGGCGGGGCCTCCGCCGATCACGGCGACGGTTGGGGGGGTCTTGCTCATCCGCAGGGCATGCGCTTTCGCGGCCGCCAGGGCAAGCGCCGGAGACGCTCGCCTTCTACGTCCCCGTGAACACCCCCGGCCGGCGCTCGGCCACCGCCCGCACGCCCTCGGCGAAGTCGTTGGTGGGACGCAGCAGAGCCTGTTCGGCCGCCTCGTGGTCGGTCCGGGCCCTGATCCGCTCCACCAGCCCGGCCCGCAGGGTGGCGCGGGTGGCTTGCACCGCCAGCGGCGCGTTCTCGGCGATCTCCTGGGCCCAGGCCATGGCGTCGGCGCGCAGGCCGCTGAGGTCGGTGACATCGTCGACCAGGCCCCAGGCCAGGGCCTCGTCGGCCTTGATGCGGCGGCCGGTCAGGAACATCAGCGCCGCCTTCTGCTCGCCGATCAGCCTCGGCAGCGCCGCCGTCGTGCCGAAGCCGGGGTGGAAGCCCAGCTTGACGAAGTTGGCGCTGAACCGCGCCTCGGGCGCGGCCACCCGCACGTCGGCGACCAGCGCCAGGCCCAGGCCGGCGCCCACCGCCGCGCCCTGGATCGCCGCCACGATCGGCTTCTTCGTGCCGAACAGCCGCGCCGCCTGGGCGTAAAGGTCTTTCGTGGAGTCGACGACCGCGTCCTCGCCGGGCGTGACCAGATCGGCCCCGCCGCAGAACACGCGCCCCGCCGTGCACAGCAGGCTGACCCGCAGCGCCGGATCGGCGTCGACGTCGTCCAGCGCGTCGGCCAGGTCGCGGACCAGCTGGACCGTGACGTGGTTGTTGGGCGGCCGGTCGATCTCGAGGATGGCGACGTGACCCTCCACCCCGACCTTCACCTCGCCATAGGCGCTCTTCATCGCTTCAGTCCCAGCAGGTTGCGGGCCACGACCCACTTATGGATCTCGGTCGGGCCGTCGTAGATCCGCATGGTCCGCAGCTTGCTCTGCATCAGGTGCAGCGGCAGCTCGCGGGTCATGCCCATGGCGCCGAAGGCCTGCATGACGTTGTCGACGACCTCGTAGGCCATCTCGGTGCCGTAGGCCTTGATCATCGAGATCTCGTTGCGCACGTCGCGGCCCTGGTCGAGCTTCCAGGCGCAGTCGTAGGTCATCAGCCGGCAGGCGTGGATACGGGTCGCCGCGTCGGACACCCACCACTGGATCTGCTGCCGCTCGGACAGCGGCGCGCCGAAGGTGGTGCGTTGCGGCGCGTACTCGATCAGCATGTCGAGCGCCCGCTGCGCCATGCCGATCGACCAGCTGGCCATCTCGATCCGCCGGGTGCTGAGCCGCACCTGCATCGGTCCGAAGCCGTTGCCCTCCTGGCCGAGCAGCTTCCAGCCCGGTACACGGCAGTCCTCGAGCGCGATTTCGTAGCTGACCTGGCCGCCCAGCATCGGGATGCGCCGCTGGATGTTGAAGCCGGGCGTACCCTTGTCGACGAGGAAGGCGCTGATGCCGCCCCGCGCGCCCTTCTCGCGGTCGGTCACCGCCATGACGATGGTGAAGTCGGCCTCGGCGCCGCGGGTGATCCAGATCTTGCGGCCGTTGATGACCCAGTCGTCGCCGTCGCGGTCGGCCCTGGTGATCATCCCGGCCGGATCGGAGCCGGCGCCGGGCTCGGAGATGCCGATGGCGGAGATGGTCTCGCCGGCCACGTACGGCGCCAGATAGGCGGCGCGCTGGCGGTCGTCGACCGTCGCCATCAGCATGCGCAGGTTCGGGCTGTCCGGCGGCAGGGTGTAGGGCGTGCAGCTGTAGCCGAGCTCCTCGTTGACCCCGACCATCGCCACGGCCGGCAGGTCGATGCCGCCGACATCCTCGGGCGCGTCCAGGCCCCAAAGGCCCAGTTCGCGCGACACGGCATCGATCTTCGCCTGCTCATCGGCGGTCAGCGCCGCCGGGCCGCCCTCGGCCTCGCGCGCCAGCACCACGGGCTCGAGCGGGATCAGCTCGTCGCGGACGAAGTTCCGCACGAGCTCCTTGATCATCCGGTGCTCTTCGCTGAGCTCGAAGTTCATGGCGCCGTCTCCCTGCTTTCGTTGCGCGCGACCTTAGGCGTCGCGGGCAACGGGGGAAACGGCGCCGTGGCGTCAGGCGGCCTTAGCCGACCTTCTGCAGCTCGGCTTCAATGACCAGGGTCACCTCGTCGCCGATGGCCGGGACGTAGGTCTTGATGCCGAAGTCCGAGCGCTTGATCGTCGCCCTGGCGTCGAAGCCCAGGGTGTAGATCTTGCTCATCGGGTTGGGGCCGGCCTGGTTGAAGGTCGCCTGGACCGTCACCGGCCTGGTCACGCCGTGCAGGGTCAGCTCGCCGGTGATGTCGGCGGTGCGGTCGCCGGTCCGCTTGACCGAGGTCGACTTGAAGGTCGCGGTCGGGAATGTCTCGACGTCGAGGAAGTCGGCGGTCTTCAGATGATTGTCGAGCGCGGTGTCGAGCGTGCCGACGGCGGCGGTGTTGATGGTCACGTCCACCACCGACCTGGCGATGTCGTTCGAATCCAGCTTCAGAGTGCCTTCGACGCGCGGGAACTGGCCGGTGTAGGTCGAGTAGCCGAAGTGGTTCACCGACCAGGTGACCTTGGAGTGGCTCGGCTCGAACCGGTAGTCGCCCGACTGGACCTGCGCCGGAACGCTGGTGATCGGCGCCGTGCTGGTCTGGGCGGTCTGGGCGCTGACGGCCAGCGGGGCCGCGACCAGGGCGGCCATCAGGCCGGCGGCGGCGAAGAAGACGGTACGACGTTGCATGCTTGCACTCCTGGGCAATGAGACGCTCCGGAGATGGGGGCTGACGCCAGAACTGCAACAACAACTGATATTAATTTGTGGAAATCGTCGTGCCGAAGCCCGCCCCGCGAGGGCCGCCGCGGTCCGGAGCCCCGGACCGCCTTCACGATCACGATGTGGAAGAAGAGTGGTGCCGCTTAGGTGACTCGAACACCTGACCTACGCATTACGAATGCGCCGCTCTACCGGCTGAGCTAAAGCGGCCCTCTTTGAGAAGGCTTCCCGGAAGGGAGGCCTATTTAGCGGGGCTTCCCTCACTTGCCAAGCGGCTCCGGCGCGACGGCGCGACGCGGGCCGAATTTCCTTACTTGGCCGGGCGGGTCGGGGGCGCCGCGACACGCTTGCGTCGCGCGGCGGGCGGGCGCGGCGGCGGGTCGCCGCGCGGCGCGGTGTCGGTGTAGTCGATCACGCCGGGATCGTCGGGGATCGGCAGGATCGGCGCGCCGGCCTCGGCGGCCTGCACGAACGGCGTCGATTCGACGTAGGCGGCCGGCAGTTCGGGCAGGTCGCTCAGGCTCCGCTCACGACGCTCCAGGCGCGGATGGATCAGCTCGCCGGTCTCGCCGTAGGTGGCGACCAGCCGCGTCCAGTCGCCGGGCTGGTAGTTGAAGGCGCGGCCCTCGGGGTCGAGGTCGGACCAGTCGGGTTCCTGCGGCGCGGCGGCGCCCCGGGCGATCCAGGCGCGGGCCTCGTCGACCGCATGGGCGGCGTTGGCCGCGCGGGCCTGCAATCCGGCCAGCCGCTGGGTCAGGGGCTCGGCTTCCAGAGCCTTGGCCGCGGCGCGGGCCGCGCCCACCTCGCCCGCCACCAGAGCCTGCTCGACCTGGAGGATGCGGCTCTCGCGCGCGTCGGCGTTCAGCGCCGCCAGGGCGCCGAGCCGCTTGGCCCGTTCGCGCGGCGTCTCGTCGGTGCGCAGGTCCCGCCAGGCCAACCACAGGGCCGGGTGCGGTCGGGCCTTCCAGGCGTTCTCGATCAGGCTCGCGGCGCGACCGCCCTTGCCGTCGGCGACCAGCAGGCGAGCGGCCATCACGACGCCGGGCGCGAAGTCGGGCTTCAGCTTGGCGGACTGCAGGGCGAAGTCGAGCGCCTGGCCGCGCAGGCGGTCCTGCGCATTGGTCTCGAAGCTGGCGGCCGAGGCGGCCAGCAGGGCGGCGCGGGTGCGGTCGGCGACGATCGGCGAGACGATCTTGCGGTCCTGCGCGCCGGCGACGAGATCGAGCGCGGCGGCCCAGTCGCCGGCCTCCAGCCGCTCTTCCAGCAGCGCGCGCCAGGCCCAGCGGGCGGTCTTGGCCAGGCCATAGGCGCTCTGGGCGTGGCGGATGGCGGCGGCGCGATCGCCCTCGGCCAGGGCCGTCTGCATCAGGCCCTTCAGGCCGGCCAGGCGCATGTCGGGGAAGCCCAGCATCGCGGAATAGGCGGCCTTGGCGGCGGGCAGGTCGCCGGCGGCCTCGGCGGCCTGGGCGGCCAGGACGCGAACCAGCGCCGGGGAGTCATCCGCCAGCTCGGCCGATTTCTGCGCCAGGCGGCGGGCCTCGGAGCCGTCGCCCGCCGCGGCGGCGAGGAAGCCGCGGGCCAGGGCTTCCTGCCCCTGCTTGTGCCGGGTTTCGGCCCGGGCCTTGGCGGCGCGGCGCGGGGCCTCGAGAATCCACTTCAGCAGGCTCCAGAACACCGTCGCCAGCAGCGAGACGAACAGCACCAGCAGGGCCGCCGCCGCCGCCGTCATGTCCACGCGCCAGCCGCGCCAGATCAGGCTGGCGGTTCCGGCGTCCCCGCCGAGCGCGAGCGCCGCGACGGCCAGGGCCGCGACCAGGAACAGGACGATGGCGACGCGGATCATGGCCGCTCTCGCGACACGGCCATCAGGTCGGACAGCGCCAGGGCGCGGATCGCCGCCACCTGGCGGTCGACGGCGACGCGTTGCTGGGCGCGGGCCCGCCAGCCGCCCATCGCCTCGGCGGCGTTGGGCGGCAGGTCGCGCAGGATGCGCAACGCGCCGTCGATGTCCCCCTCGGCCGCCGCCGCCTGGGCGCGGGCCAGCACCGCGTCGGCCCCGGGCCCGGTCGTGGAGCCGACCTTGCGGATGGTGACGATCGACGACAGGGCATAGCGCGCGCGGGCGAAGAAGCCGGCGCGCTCGCCCGGGTCCTGGGCGGCGACGGAGGCCCTGGCGGCTGCGGCGTCGAACTCTGCGGCCAGGGCGGCGCGGCTCGGGGCGCCGGTCTCGGCATAGGGGCGCAGGAGGCGAACCTCGCCGGACATCGGCAGCAGCCGCTCCAGCGCCGCCAGCTCGCTTTCGAACGGCGCCGAGCCCTGGGTCGCCTCGGCCAGCGAGGCGGCGGCCAGGGCGGCGGCGGCGGCGTTGACGGTGCGGCCCTGCGCCGCTTCCAGCGCATCGACGCGGCGTTGCAGATCGGCGACCTCGGCGGACGGGCCGGCCGGGACGGGCGGCGTCTGGGCCATGGGCAGGGCGACGGGGACGGGATCGACGGGCGCGGCCGCCGGCGCGGCGGCGACCGGAACGGCCGGCGGCGTCGCCCACAGGCGCGGCCACAGGCGGGCGCCGGCCACGCCGGCCGCGAACACCACCACGATCAGGGCGACGATGGCCCAGAAGGCGACGCCGAACGTACGGCGGCGGCCATAGCGGGCCGGGTCGGTCGGCGGGGTGATCTCGGCGGGATCTGGCGCGACGGTCATGGCCTCTTCTTCGGCGTTCCCTTGGGCGGCGACTCACTTCGCATGGAGACGCCTCTTCCGATCAGATTAAGCAGCGCCGCCTCGATCGGAAACGGGGCGCTGACCACTTCCCGCACTTTCGCGCGCGCCAACGGCCTGGCGACCGCCGGCGACAGGCACAGCACCCGCAGGTGGGCGGCGTCGCGCTTCTTCAGGACCTCGTGCAGCGCCTTGGCCGCCTTGGGCGAATGGGCGAGCACGACGTCGACCTCGGACAGCCGGTCCAGGAACCCGGCCGACGGCGTCGTCGGCGCCGAATCGTAGAGCGGCAGGCCCCGCGCCGACAGCCCCTCGGCGGTCAGGTCGCCGACCAGGTCGCCCGCCGGTTCAGCCGCGCCGGGATGCAGCACCACGCCCTTCAGCTCGCTCTTTCGGGCCGCGATCCGCCGGGCCAGCGCGGCGACGTCGCCGTCGGAGGCGTAGACCGCCCTGAACCCCGCCGCCTTGGCCGCCGCCGCCGTCCCCGCGCCGACCGCGAACAGCTTCAGCGACCGGTCGGGATGGCGCTCGGCGAAGGCGCGCACGCCGTTGGCGCTGGTGAAGGCCAGGGCCGCCACGTCGCCGAGGTCGATCTGGATGTCGGGCGCCGGCTCGATCCGGAGCAGCGGTTCGACGACCGGTCTGTGGCCCAGCGCGACGATACGCTCCGCCGTCGCCGAAGCCCCCGGCTCGGCGCGCGTGATCCAGACCTTGAATGCCCCCGCAGACATGGCGCGCACCCTGCTCCCGGCGTCGGCCGGGATCAATCCTCGAGGACCAGCGCCTCGCCGCCTTCGTCTCGCACCGCCAGGCCCAGCCGCAGGCCGAGCGCGCGCGCCGTCGCCTCGCCGTCCGCGCCCAGCACCACCGACTCCTCGCGGCGGAAGCGCCGCTTGCCGTCCGGCGTCAGGGCTTCGACGATCAGGTCCAGGCGGTCGCCGTCCAGACGGGCGAACGCGCCCATGGCCGTGCGGCAGGAGCCCTCCAGCGCCGTCAGGGCGCCGCGCTCGGCGGCGACGGTGATCGTCGTGGTCTCGCAGCGCAGGGCGACGGCCCAGGGCGCGTCGCGATCCTCGATCCGGGTCTGGATGGCCAGCGAGCCCTGCCCCGGGGCCGGCGGCGCGGCGATCGGGTCGAGGAAGCCGCGCGGCACGGCGCCCAGCCCCATGCGGTTCAGACCCGAGGCGGCCAGCAGGATGGCGTCGGCCTCGCCGCGCTCCAGCTTGCCCAGCCGGGTGTCGACGTTGCCGCGCATCATCACCACGTCCAGGTCGGGCCGCACGAACAGCGCCTGGGCCTGGCGGCGCAGCGAGGCGGTGCCCAGCCGCGCGCCCTTCGGCAGCTCGGCCAGCGAGGCGTGCTGCGAGACGAAGGCGTCGCGCGGGTCCTCGCGCTCGGGGATGGCGGCGATGCAGAGGCCCGGCGGCTGTTCGGCCGGCACGTCCTTCATCGAATGCACGGCGGCGTCGACGCGGCCGTCGAGCAGCGCCTCCTCGATCTCCTTGGTGAACAGCGCCTTGCCCCCGACCTCGAGCAGCCGGCGGTCCTGGATCCGGTCGCCGGTGGTGACGATGACGACGAGCTCCGCGTAGAGCGCGATCTCCTCGGCCGGGGCGCCCTCGGGCGCGCCGAGGGCGGCGGCGATGCGGTCGCGCATCATGCCGCTCTGGGTCAGGGCGAGACGGGAGCCGCGGGTCCCGATCCGGATGGGCTGTTGCGGGGGCACGACGGGAACGTTACCTCGGTGAGAAATCCGACCTCGCTGCTATAGGAGGGGTCCGCAACCCGCAACCGGCATGACCGCGCTCACCATCCTCGGCATCGAAACCAGCTGTGACGAAACCGCCGCCTCCGTGGTGCGGCGGAGCGACGACGGCCGCGTCGAGGTGCTGTCCAGCGTGATCAACAGCCAGATCGCCGAACACTCGCCCTACGGCGGGGTGGTGCCGGAGATCGCCGCCCGGGCGCATGTGGAATCGATCGACGGCATCGTCGCCCGCGCCATGTCGGACGCCGGCGTTGGCTGGGACGACCTGTCGGGCGTCGGCGCGACGGCGGGGCCGGGCCTGGTCGGCGGCGTCATGGTCGGCCTCAGCTTCGGCAAGGCCGTTGCCCTGGCCCGCGACCTGCCGCTGGTGGCGGTGAACCATCTGGAAGGCCACGCGGTCTCGGCCCGGCTGGGCGCGTCGGTGGACTATCCCTTCCTGCTGCTGCTGGTCAGCGGCGGCCACTGCCAGCTGCTGGAAGTGGCCGGCGTCGGCGCCTGCCGCCGGCTCGGCTCGACCATCGACGACGCGGCCGGCGAGGCCTTCGACAAGATCGCCAAGACGATGGGCCTGCCCTACCCCGGCGGACCGGAGCTGGAGAAGCTGGCGGTCGGCGGCGATCCGGAACGGTTCCCCCTGCCCCGCGCCCTGCTGGGCCGCAAGGACTTCGCCTTCTCCTTTTCGGGTCTCAAGACCGCCGCCGCCCGCGCGGCCGAGGGCCTGACCTCGGACGAGGACCGGCGCGACCTCGCCGCCTCGGTCCAGTTCGCCATCGCCCGCCAGCTGGCGGAACGCACCGAGATGGCGATGAAGGACTACCGCGACCGCCACGATGGCCACGACCTGCGCTTCGTGGTCGCCGGCGGGGTAGCGGCCAACAGGGCGGTGCGCGACCGGCTGGAAACCCTGTGCGGCAAGTACGGGTTCAGCTTCCATGCCCCGCCGCTCAAATACTGCACGGACAACGCCGCCATGATCGCGCTCGCGGGCGCGGAGCGGCTGGCGCTGGGCCTGACCGATCCGCTGGACGCCCCGGCCCGGCCGCGCTGGCCCCTGGACCAGGCGGCCGCCAGCGCCGATCCCACCCATGTTCCCGGTCGAAAGGGCGCGAAAGCATGAGCGAAGGCCTCGGATACGCGGGGGTGATCGGCGGCGGCGCCTGGGGCACCGCCCTGGCGCAGGTCTGCGCGCGGGCCGGCCTCGCCGTGACGCTGCAGGCGCGCGAGGCCGACGTGGTCGAGGCGATCAACGCCCGCAACGAGAACCCGACCTTCCTGCCCGGCGTGGCGCTGGACCCGGTGATCGACGCCACCACCGACCTGGCCGACCTGGCGCCCTGCGACTTCATCCTCGCCGTCGCCCCGGCCCAGCACCTGCGATCGACGCTGAAGGCGCTCGCTCCCCACGCGCGGGACAACATCCCCATCGTGCTCTGCGCCAAGGGCGTCGAGCAGGGCACGCTCAGCCTGATGACCCAGGTGCTGGCCGAGACCATCCCCGGGGCCGGCGCCGCCGTGCTGTCGGGCCCCAGCTTCGCCGGCGAGGTGGCGCGCGGCCTGCCGACCGCCGTCACCCTGGCCTGTCCGGACGAGGCCCTCGGCAAGGCCCTCGCCGAAGCCATCGCAACCCCGACCTTCCGCCCCTACCTCGCCGCCGACATGATCGGGGCCGAGGCCGGCGGCGCGATCAAGAACGTGCTGGCCATCGCCTGCGGCATCGTCGAGGGCAAGCAGCTGGGCCGCAGCGCCCACGCCGCCCTGATCACCCGCGGCTTCGCGGAGATGACCCGCGTCGCCGAGGCGCTGGGCGGCGAGGCGGAAACGGTCGCCGGCCTCTGCGGCCTGGGCGACCTGGTGCTGACCTGCTCCAGCCCGCAGTCGCGCAACATGAGTGTCGGCCTGGCGCTCGGCGGGGGCCAGACCCTGGACCAGGCGCTGTCGGGCAAGCTGACCGTGGCCGAGGGTGTCGCCTCAGCCCCCGCCGTCCGGGCCCTGGCCCGCAAGCTGGGCGTCGAGACGCCGATCTGCGAGGCCGTCGCCGCCATTCTCGCGGGTGAAGTGGGAGTCGACGACGCCATCGCCGCCCTGCTGTCCCGCCCGCTGACCACTGAACGCTAGGCGGATCGCGGCAAACGGGCCCTTGGCCCGTTCGTGGTCCGATCCGCAGAACAAGGAGTTCCCCATGCCGCTCTTCGTCATCCAGTGGAAGGACAAGCCGGTCGAGGGCGCGGGCATCCGCGCCGCCACGCGGCAGGCGCACCTCGACTGGATCGCCACCCAGCCGGGCGTGGTCAAGCTGGGCGGGCCGTTCCTGGGCGCGGAGGACAGCATGGCCGGTTCGTTGCTGATCATCGAGGCCGAGACCCTGGCCGCCGCCGAGGCCTTCCACGCCCAGGATCCCTACACCCGCGCCGGCCTGTTCGAGCATTCGTCGGTCGAGCCGTGGCGGGTGACCGTCGGAGCGCTGGCCTGAGCAACCCCGCCCGACCGCCGGCCGGGACGGTCCTCTGTCCCCTGGCCGACATCCCCGAACCCGGCAGCAAGGACTTCCGCTTCCGCGAGGGCGATCGCCTGTTCGCCGGCTTCGTGGTGCGCAAGGCGGGGCGGGTCCACGGCTACGTCGACAGCTGCCCGCACGCCGGCTGGCCGCTGGCCGGGCCGACCGGCCGCCACCTGACCCGCGAGGGCGACCTGATCCTCTGCGCCGGCCACGGAGCGCTGTTCCGCATCGAGGACGGCCTGGCGACCAGCGGCCCCTGCGCGGGCGACCGGCTGACGGCGTGGCCGGTGGAGATCGTGGGCGAGGCGGTGACTACGGCCTAACCCCAATCGTCATCCTCGCCCTCGTGGCGAGGATCCCTCGTTCCGCTTCCGCGTGAGAGCGTGATCACATCCGCGCCTGCGAAGCGATACAGGGGTCCTCGGGACAAGCCCGAGGATGACGAACGAGAAGGCGTAACGCCCCCTCAACCCCGCCCTGCGATGCTGACGGTCCGCCAAACGAACTGCTGAACCAAGCCTCTCCATGGACCTGATCCTGTTGCAACCGGGCGACCCGCAGGCGCTCGCCGGTTATGTCGACCCCGCGCTCGCCGACCGCCTCGCGGGCGGCGGCTGGGGCGACAGCGTCGTCGACCCGGCGCGTTGCGTCGCCCTGACCTCCGTCCAGCACGGCATGAAGCTGGCGCTGGCGACGGACATCAGCACCAACGCCCGCACCGTCGGCCGGCCGTCGCTGGGCGAGCTCGCCTGCGCCAAGCAGGTCGACCAGACCTCGGCGCGCCTCTACGACATGTGCCTGCGGGCCCGGGCGCTGGGCGAAGGGCCGGACAAGCCCACCTACGTCATCGTGCTGCGCGGCGAGGGCGGCGTGGCCGCGCCGCTGATCGTCTACGCCCTGCGCGACGCGCTGATCAGCGAGATCGAACTGAAGACCGACGCGCCCGAGGGCCCGCTCGAGCGGTTCAAGCTGAGCTTCACCGAAATCCTCTGGAGCCACACGGTCCCGGCGGCGACCGGCAAGCCGAATATCACCGCTGGCTGGAGCGTGTTCCGAAACCGACCGATCCTGGCCTTCACGCGAGCCTAGCCTTGCGCGGTTCGCGACGCCGGCGCCTCACCATGACGAAGGTGTTTTGATCCACAGCCTTCGTCATCCTGGGGAGCGAGCCTCGGGCGAGCGTCTCGAAGGACGCACGATCAGACCGGCGACACCTCGGCCGAGAAGGCCCGCACGTCCTCGATCAGGCCCTTGGCGGCCAGCGCGACCAGCTCTCCGCCCTTCTCGGGCGTGGCCAGGGCGGGGTCGGAGCCCATGCGGCCGTCGGGGTAGCGGGCGCGGAAGTCGAGCGCCTCGCGGATCGGGCCGGTCGGCGCGATCCGGGGCGCGTAGTTGGCGTTCTTGATGGCGTCCGGATAGGCCCACTGGGTCACCGCGATCTCGGACGGCGTCGCGTGGCTGCCGTGGCCGCTCGGGAACTGGCGGTTGGCCAGCGCCTGGACGCCGGCCAGGTCCCACCAGTTCTTCAGCTTGCAGGCGAAGCCGCGGCGGCGGCCGGCGAAGCTGGCCTCGGCGTAGAGCTCGCTGAACGCCGCCTCGATGGTGGCGACGTTCCCGCCGTGGCCGTTCAGGAAGTAGATCTTTTCGAACCCGTGCGAGCCCAACGACCGGCACCAGTCGCCGATGGCGGCGATGAAGGTGGTCGGCCGCAGGAAGATGGTGCCCGGGAATTCCAGGTGATGCTGCGCCATGCCGACGTTGAAGGTCGGCGCGACCAGCAGCTCGTCGCTGCTCTTCTGGGCCTCGTGGGCGATGATCTCCGGGCACATCCAGTCGGTGCCGAGCAGGCCGGTCGGCCCGTGCTGCTCGTTGGAGCCGATCGGCACGACCACGGTCTTGCTGCGCTGGAGATAGGCCTCGATCTCGGGCCAGGTGGACTTGGCGAGCAGCATGGGACGCTCCGGACGCTGGGGAAGGACTACCCCGCTTCTAGCGGAAAGCCGCCCTCGCGCCACGCCTTCATACCGCCGTCCAGCGCCGCCACGCGGGTGAAGCCCAGTTCCTTCAGCGTCGCCGCCGCCAGGGTCGAGATGCGGCCGAACTCGCAGACGGTGACGATCCGCGCGGTCGGATCGGGCAACTCGTCGTTGACCCGCAGCTCCAGCTGGCCGCGCGGCAGGCAGCGGGCGCCGGGCACGCGGCCGTCCGCCCAAGCGTCCTTCTCGCGCACGTCGAGGATGACCAGGTCGGACTGGTTGGACTGCACCCGCTGCTTCAGCTCTTCCAGCGACACGAACGGCACCTTCGCGGCCGCGTCCTCGAGCAGGCGGGCGATGGTCTTGCCGCCGTTCATGTTGGTGCGCAGCGCCTCGGTCAGGTGGGTCGGCGCGGCGAGGTTCAGATGGTTCATCATGTCGACGAACTCGGCCCGGTCGGTCTTCTGAAGGCGCGGGTTCTCGGCGATCTCCACCGCCAGCGTGGAATGGGTGCGGCCCTTGTAGTCGTGGGCCGGATAGACCAGCAGCGCCGGGTCCAGCCGCAGCAGGCGGTTGAACAGGCTGTCATACAGCTGGTCCGGATCGCCGGTCGGCAGGTCGCTGCGCCCCGTGCCGCCGATCAGCAGGGTGTCGCCGGTGAACACCCGGTCGCTCATCACCAGGCACAGGGAGTCCCGCGTGTGCCCCGGCGTGTGCAGCGCCTGGAGCCGCAGATTGCCCACCTTGACCATGTCGCCGTCGTCCAGCCGGATGGTGGCGTAGGGACTGGGACTGAGCCGGTTCATGGCCACGGGAACGCCCAGCTTCTCAGCCATCTCGCGGCTGGCGGAGAAGTGGTCGGCGTGGGTGTGCGTGTCGATCAGCACCGCGATGTGCAGGCCCTCGCGCGCGGCGAAGCCGAGGTAGCGGTCGATCTGCTTCTGCTCGGGGTCGATGACCGCCGCCTGGCGCGTCTCCGGACAGCCGACGATGTAGGACTGGCATCCGCCGGTGGCGATCTGCTCGAAGATCATCTGGTCGTTCCCCCACCCAAGACGTCGCGATGACGCCTTCGGTATTCCCGCGAAGCGGACTCAAAAAACTTGGGTTGCCATCATGGGGCTTCCGGGTGGATGTCAACCGCCGGTCGGACCGCGGCGGCCTCCGCGACCGCCTGGACCTGCCAATTCTCATCCGCCCACGGAAAGCGTTCCATGACCCTCTCGCTGAACCAGATCGCCCCCGACTTCGAAGCCCAGACCACCGAAGGCCCGATCCGCTTCCATGACTGGCTCGACGGCAAGTGGGCCGTCCTGTTCTCGCACCCCAAGGACTTCACCCCGGTCTGCACGACCGAGCTGGGCGCGGTCGCCAAGCTGAAGCCCGAGTTCGACAAGCGCGGCGTGAAGGTCATCGGCCTGTCGGTCGACCCGGTCGAGAACCACGGCAAGTGGGCGGCGGACATCGAGGAAACGCAGGGCGCGAAGGTCAACTTCCCGATGATCGGCGACACCGAGCTGACGGTGTCCAAGCTCTACGGCATGCTGCCGCACGACGCCGGCGAGACCTCGGAAGGCCGCACCGCCGCGACCAACGCCACGGTCCGCAACGTCTTCATCATCGGCCCGGACAAGACCATCAAGCTGATCCTGGTCTACCCGATGACCACCGGCCGGAACTTCGACGAGATCCTGCGCGTGATCGACTCGATGCAGCTGACCGCCGCCCACAAGGTCGCCACCCCGGCCGACTGGAAACACGGCGACGATGTGATCATCGTCCCGGCGGTGAGCGATGAGGACGCCAAGGGCCTGTTTCCGAACGGCTGGACCACCCACAAGCCCTACCTGCGCACGACCAGGCAGCCGGGCTGATCGATCAAAGGTGTCATCCCGGGCGCCGCAGGCGACCCGGGATGACACCGGATCGATGGCCCGCTCCCGGTAGCAAAGGGCCACAACGCCGTTGCCAGCCCCGGCGTCATTCGCCTAACTCCCGACCAAAGAAAGACAGGGAGTGAGCGGGTGAGCGTAGATCAGGTGTTTCCGGTTCCCCGGGAATGGGCCGAACGGGCGCACATGGACGCCGCCGGCTATGACGCCGCCTGGAAGCGCGTGCAGGCCGACCCCGAGGGCTTCTGGAGCGAGGTCGCCGGCCGGCTCGACTGGATCAAGGCCCCGACGAAGATCAAGGACGTCTCCTACGCGAAGGAAGACTTCCACATCTGCTGGTTCGAGGACGGCGTCCTCAACGTCTCGGCCAACTGCCTGGACCGCCACCTTCCCGCCCGCGCGAACGACATCGCCTTCATCTGGGAGGGCGATGATCCCTCGCAGTCGAAGAAGATCACCTATGCCGAGGCGCACGAGCAGGTGTGCCGGATGGCCAACGTGCTGAAATCGCACGGCGTGGCCAAGGGCGACCGCGTGACCATCTACCTGCCGATGATCCCGGAGGCCGCCTACGCCATGCTGGCCTGCGCCCGGATCGGCGCGGTGCACTCGGTGATCTTCGGCGGCTTTTCGCCGGACAGCATCGCCGGCCGGATCCAGGACTGCGACAGCCGGCTGGTGATCACCGCCGACGAAGGCCTGCGCGGCGGCCGGATCGTGCCGCTGATGAAGAACGTCGCCGAAGCCCTGGAGTCCTGTCCGGACGTTGGCAAGGTGCTGGTCGTCACCCGCACCGGCGCGGACGTGCCGCTGAAGGCCGGCCGCGACGTGGTCTACGAGCCGGAGCGCGACGCCGCCTCGACCGACTGCCCGCCGGAGCCGATGAACGCCGAGGACCCGCTGTTCATCCTCTACACCTCTGGCTCGACCGGTAAGCCCAAGGGCGTGCTGCACACCACCGGCGGCTACGCGGTCTGGGCGTCCTGGACGCACGAGCTGGTGTTCGACTACCGCCCCGGCGAGATCTACTGGTGCACGGCCGACGTGGGCTGGGTCACGGGCCACAGCTACATCGTCTATGGCCCGCTCGCGAACGCCGCGACCAGCCTGATCTTCGAGGGCGTGCCCAACTACCCGACCGTCTCCCGCTTCTGGGAGGTGATCGACAAGCACCAGGTCGAGATTTTCTACACCGCCCCGACCGCGCTGCGCGCTCTGATGCGCGAGGGCGAGGAGCCGGTGAAGAAGACGTCGCGCAAGTCGCTGCGCCTGCTCGGCAGCGTCGGCGAGCCGATCAATCCGGAGGCCTGGCTCTG
>JBIICO010000222.1:0-5736 GCA_044238855.1 Caulobacter sp. | reverse complement strand
CGATCACGCCAACGTCGGCATCCTGTTCGGCCTGGTGTTCCTGATCACCGGCCTGGCCTTCAAGGTCTCGGCCGCGCCGTTCCACATGTGGACGCCGGACGTCTACGAAGGCGCGCCGACGCCCATCGTCGGCTTCTTCGCCGCCGCCCCGAAGCTGGCCGCCATGGTGCTGCTGGCCCGGGTGCTGCAGGAAGGCTTCGGCGACGCCGTGCCGCAATGGCAGCAGGTGATCCTGGTCGTGGCGCTGCTGTCGGTCGCGGTCGGCGCCTTCGCGGGTCTGGCCCAGAAGAACCTCAAGCGCCTGTGGGCCTACAGCTCCATCGCCAACATCGGCTACGCCCTGATCGGCCTCTCGGCCGGCGGCGAGGCCGGCGTCCAGGCGATGCTGATGTTCATGATCCTCTACATGGTCGACGTGACCGGCTTCTTCGCCTGCATCAGCGTGCTGGAGCGGGACGGCAAGCCGCTGGAAACCATCGAGGACATGGCCGGCCTGTTCAAGGAACGCCCCGGCATGGCGCTGGCGCTGACGGCCTTCTCGCTGTCGGCCCTCGGCCTGCCGCCCTTCTCGGGCTTCTTCGCCAAGTTCTACGTCTTCAAGGCGGCGCTGGGCGCGGGTCTGGCCTGGGCGGCGATCGCCGCGCTGGTCGGTTCGGTCGTGGCGGCCTTCTACTACCTGCGCCTGATCAAGGTGATGTGGTTCGACGCCCCGGCCGGTCCGGTCGACAAGCCCGCGCTGTCGGGCCGCACGATCGCGATCGCCGCGGCGCTGTTCTCGTTCCCGGTCTCGCTGGTGGCGCTGGTCTGGCTCGATCCGCTGTCGAAGGCCGCCGCGGCGGTGTTCGGGGCTCAGTGACGCTGCCGCGCATCGAGGCGTTGGAGGAGATCGACTCCACCAACGCCGAAGCCCGCCGCAGGGCCGAGGCCGGCGAGACCGGTCCGGTCTGGATCACGGCCCGCCGCCAGACCGCCGGCCACGGCCGTCGCGGCCGGGCCTGGGAGACGGGGCAGGGGAACCTGGCGGCAACCCTGCTGTTCGTCACCGACAAGCCGCCGGCCGAGGCCGCGCAGGTCAGTTTCGTCGCCGCCCTGGCCGTCGCCGATCTGGCCGACGCCTATGTGCCGGCCTCGAAGGTCAGCCTGAAGTGGCCGAACGACCCCATGATCGGGGGCGTGAAGACCTGCGGCATTCTCGTGGAGTCCGGCCAGCACCCGGGCGGCGGCCTGTGGATCGCGCTGGGCATCGGCGTGAACCTGGCGACGCCGCCGGCCGTGTCCGAGCGCCCCGCGACCGCCTTCGCCCTGCACATGACCGCCCCGCCGCCGACCCCGCTGGAGGCGCTGGAGGTTCTGGCCGCGTCGTTCGAGCGCTGGCGCCGCATCTGGCAGACGTCCGGCTTTCCGCTGATCGCCGACGCCTGGACCCGCCGCGCCCATGGCCTGGGCGAGGCCTGCGTCGCCCGGCTCGGCAATGAAACCGTCGAAGGCGTGGCCGAGGGGCTGGATGGGGACGGCGCCCTGCGTCTGCGCTTGCCAGACGGCATGCTGCGGCGCATCACGGCCGGCGATGTGTTTTTCGGGGAGTAGCTGATGCTGCTGGCGATCGAGCAGGGCAACACCAACACCCTCTTCGCCGTCCATGACGGTGAGACCTGGATCGCCCAGTGGCGCTCGGCCACCGAGAGCACCCGCACGGCCGACGAGTACGCGGTCTGGCTGTCGCAACTGCTCGAGATGGGCGGCCTGGGCCTGGGCTCGCTGACCGCCTGCATCATCTCCAGCGTCGTGCCGCAGTCCATCTTCAACCTGCGCAACCTGTCGCGCCGCTACCTGCACGTCGAGCCGCTGATCATCGGCGAGAACGCGGAACTCGGCATCGCCGTCCGGATCGACAAGCCGTCCGAGGCGGGGGCGGACCGCCTGGTCAACGCCATCGGCGCCCACATCGCCTATCCCGGGCCGCTGATCGTGATCGACAGCGGCACCGCCACCACCTTCGACATCGTCGGGGCCGATGGTGGCTTCGAGGGCGGGGTGATCGCGCCGGGCATCAACCTGTCCATGCAGGCCCTGCACGAGGCGGCCGCCAAGCTGCCCCGCATCGCCATCCAGCGCCCCGAACGCAACCGCGTGGTCGGCACCGACACGGTGACCGCCATGCAGTCCGGCGTGTTCTGGGGCTACATCAGCCTGATCGAAGGGCTGATCGCCAAGATCAAGGCGGAACGCGGCGAGCACCTGACCGTTGTCGCCACCGGCGGCGTCGTCTCGCTGTTCGAGGACGCCACCACCATGATCGACCACTACGATCCCGATCTGACCATCCGGGGTCTGCTCGAGATCCATCGCCGCAACCGGCGGCTGGAATCCTGATGACCGTGAACCCTGACGACGAACTCGTCTTCCTGCCGCTGGGCGGGTCGAACGAGATCGGCATGAACTTCAATCTGTACGGCTTCGGGCCCGAGGACGACCGCAAGTGGATCGTCGTCGACCTGGGCGTCACTTTCGGTGACCAGACGACGCCCGGCGTCGAGGTGATCCTGCCGGACCCGACCTACATCGAGGACTACGCCGACGACATCCTCGGAATCGTCCTGACGCATGCCCACGAGGACCACATCGGCGCCGTCGCCTGGCTGTGGCCGCGGATTCCGGCCCCGGTCTACGCCACCCCTTTCACCGCCTATCTGCTGCGCGAGAAGCTGCGCGACGCGGACCTGCTGGACGAGGTCGACATCACCGAGGTGCCGCTGAGCGGCAAGTTCAGCCTCGGCCCGTTCGAGCTCGAGCTGGTCACCCTGACCCACTCGATCCCGGAGCCGAACGGCCTGGCGATCCGCACGCCGCTGGGCACCATCCTGCACACCGGCGACTGGAAGATCGACCCGGACCCGATGCTGGGCGCGGTCACCGACGTCGAAGCCATCCGCAAGCTCGGCGACGAGGGCGTGCTGGCCATGGTCTGCGACAGCACCAACGTCTTCGTCGACGGCTCGGCCGGTTCGGAGGCCGAGGTGCGCGAAGCGATGAACGCCCTGATCGCCGGCCTCAAGGGCAGGGTGGCGGTGGCCTGTTTCGCCTCCAACGTCGCCCGCATGGACACGGTGATCCGCGCCGCCCAAGCCGCTGGCCGCAAGGTCGTGCTGGCCGGTCGTTCGATGCACCGAATGGCCGCCGCCGCCCGCAGCGTCGGCCTGCTGCAGGACATCGAGCCGCTGCTGGACGACAATCAGGCCAAGCACGTGCCGGAGGACCAGGTCCTTTACCTCTGCACCGGCAGCCAGGGCGAGCCGCGCGCCGCGCTGGCCCGAATCGCCGAGGGCAACCATCCGCACATCAGGCTCGGCCAGGGCGACCACGTCGTGTTCAGCTCGCGGGTGATCCCGGGCAACGAGATCCCGATCCGCAACCTGCAGAACAAGCTCGCCGACCGTGGCGTGCGCCTCTACACCGAGCGCGATCATCCCGGCATCCACGTCTCCGGCCACCCGTGCCGCGACGAGCTGGCCCAGATGTACGCCTGGGCCCGGCCGCGGATCGCGGTCCCCACCCACGGCGAGCGCCGCCACCTGCTGGAGCATGTGGCCTTCGCGAAGGACCTGCAGATCGAGCAGGCGGTCGCCCCCCGCAACGGGGATATGGTCCGCCTGGCCCCGGGCCGCGCCGAGATCATCGACGAGGTTCCCGCCGGCCGCCTGTATGTCGACGGCGGCGTGCTGACGCCGGAGAACGGCGAGGCCCTGCGCGAGCGTCGCCACGCGGCGTTCAACGGCATCCTGACCGTCTCGGTGGTGCTGAGCGGCGCCGGCAAGATCCTCGCCGGCCCGACCGTGAAAGCCCTCGGTCTGCCGGGTGACGAGGAATACTCGGTCGAGGAAGCGACGCACGACCTCGGCGAGGACGCCGCCCAGGCGCTCAAGCGCATCCCGGCCGAGGAACGGAGCATCGACGAGATCGTCGAGACCGCCCTGAACCGCGCCGTGAAGAAGGCCGCCTACCGCATCTGGGAACGCAAGCCGGTCGTCGAGACGACGGTGATGCGCGTCTGATGGGCGAGGCGCTATTGAACGGCGTCGACCGCCTCGCCACTTCGATGGCATGACCGACGACTTTCGCGCCGACCCTTCCCGTGTCGCCGACGCCGGCCGCCCGGCGCCCGCCGAGGCGCTGCTGGAAGCGCTCGAAGCCGACCACGCGCGCGACCAGCGCACGATCAACGTCACCTGGGCCGAGTCCTGGGCGCTGGCGCTGGTCGCGGGTCTGATCGGCCTCGGCTACCTCTGGCAGCTCTACATGCAGCATCTGTCGCCCAACCCGGACGCGGAGTGGCTGGCGGTGCTCAGCCGCCAGGCGCTGGCCGAGGGTCGCTGGTGGACGCTGTTCAGCGCCATGTTCATGCACGGCGGCGGCTTCCACCTGCTCATGAACCTGTCGGCCCTGCTGCCGTTCGGCCTGATCGTCGGGCGCAGGCTCGGCGCGAACCTCCGGGGACAGCTGACCTTCCTGGCCTTCTACCTCGGCGCCGGTCTCGCCGCCGATCTGGCGTTCCTGCTGCTGACCGGGCCGAACACGGCGGTGGTCGGCGCTTCGGGCGCGATCTTCGGGCTGTGGGGCGCGGTGGTCCGCCTGCCGCGGGACCGGGGCGTCTGGCCGCTGTTCTCGCGCCATACGGCCCGGCAGATGGCCGCGCCGATCATCGCCAACGTGCTGGTGGCCGTGCTGTTCGGGCTCGGCGCCGGGATGGGGCAGGGCGAGGTCGCCGGCATCGCCTGGCAGGCGCACCTGGGCGGTTTCCTGTTCGGTCTGCTGACCATCGGCTTCATCGTGCCCCGCGGCCGCGGGCGAACAACGGCATGACCACCGGCTGGAACCCGCGCGCGCTGGTCGGCGCGGGCGCCGAGACCGACCGCTGATCATCGGACATCCTGCCGCCGGGGCAGGGCATGGCGCCCTCCGCCGCCGGGGTGTAGAGCAGCGACACATCATCGAAAGCCACCAGTTCCGGAACCACGCTCATGATCGGCAAGCTCAACCACGTCGGCGTCGCCACCCCCTCCATCGAAGAGTCGGTGAAGATGTACCGCGAGCTGCTCGGCGCCACCTCGGTGACCGACAAGTGGGCGATGCCGGAACAGGGCGTGTGGGTCTGCTTCGTGAACCTGCCCAACAGCCAGATCGAGCTGATCGAGCCCTACGGCGAGAAGAGCCCGATCCACGGCTTCCTGGCCAAGAACCCCAAGGGCGGCCAGCACCACATCTGCTTTGAGGTCGAGAACATCTTCGAGGCCCGCGACGCCCTGGTCGCCAAGGGCGCGACCGTGCTGGGCGAGCCGCGCATCGGCGCCCACGGCACGCTGATCATCTTCGTGCATCCCAAGGACATGGGCGGCATGCTGGTCGAACTGATGGAAACTCCCAAGGAAGGTCACCACTGATGGGCCTGACCACCGGCATCGCCATCTACTTCACGCTCTGGTGGACCGTGCTGTTCGCGGTCCTGCCGCTGGGCAACAAGACCTACGCCGAGGAAGGCCTGGACGTGCCGGGCGGCGGCGACCCGGGCGCGCCGGTCAATCCGAACCTCAAGAAGAAGTTCATCACCACGACCTGGGTGTCGGCGGTGCTGTGGGCGGTGCTCTGGGTCGTCATCAGGTTCGGCCTGATCCCGCTGCCCCGCCTGCCGGCCGATTGGGGATAGAGCGGGGCCCGGGCGAAACCGCCTAGGCTTACGGC
>JBIICO010000043.1:0-19120 GCA_044238855.1 Caulobacter sp. | reverse complement strand
TTCCTGGATCGAGGCGCGGATCCACCACATGGCGTAGGTCGCCAGGCGGAAGCCTTTGTCCGGTTCGAATTTCTTCACGGCCTGCATGAGGCCGACGTTGCCTTCGGAGATCACTTCCCCGATCGGCAGGCCGTAGCCGCGGTAGCCCATGGCGATCTTGGCGACGAGGCGAAGGTGGCTGGTGACCATCTTGTGCGCCGCTTCGGAGTCCTGGTGTTCTTTCCAGCGCTGGGCGAGCATGAATTCCTCGTCCTTGGCCAGCATGGGAAACTTGCGGATCTCGGTCAGGTAGCGTGACAGGCCGCCTTCCGGCGTCATGACAGCGAGGGCGTTGGAAGCCATTTGAGATCCCCTTTCGTACTAAGCGGGTCGACAGCACAAGACCGTCGCCCGCCCCCTTCAGGTTCCTATGTAGGAAGCCCGACCAACCTCCGTAAGGCCAGTGAGCGTTTTGTAATATCCGACTGTGGCGCTCGGAAATCGAGAATGTGTCGGTCCGTTGTCAGAAAAGATGCACCACCGACACGCAGCCCCTGTCCGGCAAGGCTTACCAAAGGGAATGGGCGTGCCGGCAGGCCGTTCCGAAGCCGCTAGAAGAAGTCCACATGGATGTGGTCGTCATGCCGGGCCGCACGGCAGCCGGCGAAGCGCACCTTCGGATCGTCCGCGAACCCGAGCCGGTGCTTGAGGTGCGGCTCGATGAAAATGCGCCGGACCTTCGGATCGTCCGACAATGCGCGGACCAGTGCGGCGGTCCTGACCTCATCCAGCCTCCAAGTGCGATCCGGCGGCGGGTCGGCGCCGCCGTAGGCGGCAAGTCGCGTGTGAGAACCTGTACAGGCTCGGTCGGCCTTGCGGAGCGGTGGTTCGTAGGCGCCATAGCCGGTGCGGGTGGGCGGTCGATCCAACGGGTTGCCGTCGTGATCCAGATAGAAGAGCGCGAGGTCGATCTGTCGCCCATCGCCGTGCGACAGGTGAGGCGGCATGGGGCGCTTACCCAGCGCCCATGACGCTTCGAGGTAGCGGACGCTGGTCTCCGGATACCGCCGGGATAGGCGGTCGGCGACCCGCATCAGACGCATCCGAGCACTTGTTGTGACGTAGTGGCGGCCGGCGGAGCAATAGAATGACCAGTGCGGCTTCAGCGTCTCGCTGGACCCGCAGGGCAGGGCGACGAGGCCGCTGGCGAGCGCCGGCTTCGGCTTCTCGGGCGCTGCAGCGGCCGGCGCCGTGCAGGCTGCAAGGGCCAGCGCCGAGAACCCGATGACGGCAGACAGACCCGGTCGCCCCGAGGCGCATCCTGATCCGCCGCCCTCGCTCGTATCAGTGTCTTCAGTCCAGCCCATGAACACAGGCTGCCGTGTCCTCGTTCAGGCTGCGTGCGCCGCTGAAGGAGCTTTCGTGCAGCTCACAGCGCCGCGAGCAGCCGCTCCAGTTCGGTCATGTCCGCGGGCGGCGGGGTCTCGAAGCGCAGGGTCTCGCCGGTGATCGGGTGGACGAAGCCGAGCACCGCCGCGTGCAGCGCCTGGCGGGCCAGGCCGGACTCGGCGATCGCCTCTCGCACCGGCTGGGCCGGCGGGCCGGAGCCATAGGCGGGATCGCCCAGGCAGGGCGTGCCCTTGCTGGCCATGTGCACGCGGATCTGGTGGGTGCGGCCGGTCTCCAGCTTGCAGGAGACACGGGCGGCGGTGGGCTTGTCGGCCGGACCGTAGGTCGCCTCGACGCGATAGTGGGTGATCGCCTCGCGGCCGCCGGTGCGTAGCACGGCGATCTTCTTGCGATCATGCTGGCTGCGGCCGAGGCGGTTCTCGATCGTGCCCTTGGCGGGGTAGGGCGCGCCGCGCGTCAGGGCCAGGTAGACGCGGTCGATGTCGTGGGTCGCGAACAGGGCGGCCAGGCCCTGGTGGGCGGCGTCGGTCTTGGCGGCCACCATGACCCCGCTGGTGTCCTTGTCCAGGCGATGGACGATCCCCGGCCGCGCCACGCCGCCGATGCCTGACAGGCTGTCGCCGCAGTGGTGGAGCAGGGCGTTGACCAGCGTGCCGCTCTCGGTGCCCGGGCCCGGGTGCGCGGCCATTCCGGCCGGCTTGTCGACCACGATCAGGTGCTGGTCCTCGAACAGCACCGACAGCGGGATCGCCTCCGGCTGCGGATCGGCCGGCGCCGGCGGCGGGATCAGGATCGTGTAGACCCCGGCCTTGGCCTTCGAAGAGGCGTCGTTGACCACCGAACCTTCGAAGGTGATCAGCCCGTCTGCCATCAGCGCCTGGATCCGACCACGCGACAGCTCCGCCAGTTTCTCGGCCAGAGTCTTGTCGAGACGCGCGCCGGCGTCTTCGGCGGTGATCTCGACCACCCGCACGCCGGGCTGGTCGGTTTCGAGGGGGTCTTCCCCATCGAGGGAGGCGTCGGCATCCATGGCGAGTTCTTCGGCGATCATCGACGATCCCTAGCCTAAATCGCCGCCCGCGTAACGGCGGCGGTCGAGGCGATGCATTTCGATGCACAGCGATGCGCGCGCCGATGCATCTCCGCGAAAGCCGCTGCAACTCACTTCGGGGAAGGCGGTCGCCTATACAGGCCGGGCACTGGCGACAGGGTTTGTCGCTGTTCCCTCAGTCGGCGGTGCAACGCGACGCCCGGGCCGCACACCCGGGCGTCGCCTGTCTTTCGGGCTCAGCCCGTCAGCCTTCCGCCGGTGGTCTCGCCACGCGAGAGGCTGGTCGCGACGGGCGCCAGCAGGAACAGATCGCCGCCATTCTTCTCCGCCTCCGGACCGATGTCGCGGATCAGGTAGCGCGCGATGTGGTCGGGCACCGAACCCTCCGGCGCGCGGGGGTCCTGCATGTGCAGGCCGGCGCAGACGGCGTCGTCGGCCTCCCGGTCGCCGCTGAGATCGCCGGTCCGTTCCAGGATGATCGGATAGGCCGAGGGGCTGCGCGCGGCGTTCAGCGCCGCGCCCATGACCAGTCCGTCCAGGATCGAGGCCTTGGGCAGCGGCACGCCGTTCAGGATCAGGAAGATCGGCGTGAAGCCGACCGTGTCGTAGACGGTCACGAACAACTGGCCTTCGGCCGGCAGCATCCATCCCGTGAACAGCAGGCCGGCCCCGCCGAACTGGATGCTCAGCAGCCCGTTCGGTTCGCGGCGGATCATCCCCCGGTCGTGGAAGAAGCTGTGCCGCATCAGCATCGATGGCCGCGTCGTGCGCCAGAAGCCTTCGTAGGCGGCGCCGCGCCGTTCCGTCGTCGTGCGCGCCTGTTCGATCATGCCGGGCGGATAGCCCAGGGTGTCGTCCCGCAGCGTGGACGGCCGCGCCGTCTCGCCGCCGAACAGCGCCACCAGCCCGTCGGCCGAGCGGTCCCAGTCCAGCATCGTGAAGCCGGCCTGCTTCTGGGCGACCAACGCGGTCAGGGCGGCGAGGTTGTGCTCGGAGGGCGTGACCGCGCCGGTGGCCCAGCGGGCGACGACTGACTTGTCCACGCCCAGGTCGGCGGCGAGCCGCCCGCGACTGAGCGACAGCGCCTTCATCACCACGGCAAGCTTGGCGGCGAAGTTGCCCGAACGGGTCATGGATGCGTCCCCATTTGCATCGAAATGCATCGATTAATGCATTCTGGTGCATGGCAATGCGCAAGCCAACGCAATTCGACGAACGCCGGCGCCTCTGCTTGCAGACCGGTCATCGCCCTAAACCGGTGCGCATCAGGCCGGACCCCCCGACCGGCCTGGCAGGAACGCCCCGATGAAGCTCACGCCCATCTTGTTCGCCGCTTTCGCCTGTGTCGCCGCCATCGCCATGGCGCTGACGGCCCCCGAGAGCGGCGGCTTCAGCCCCGCGGCCCACGCCGCCCGCTGATTCGCATCGCTCCGGCATCCGCCCCCGAAGGCATGCCGGAACGCGTGGCCGGTTTCCTCCAAGATCGGCCACATCCTGCGCCCCGATCGGCTCGCCTCGCCGGTCGGGGCGTTTTTTGTCCCCGATTCCGGGTTTCCGCGCCCTTCCCGAACGCGGTTCGTCTTCCCTCTGTCATGCGGCTCCGGTAGCCAAGCTGAACACTGTTCAGGTTCGAGGGGATACGAACATGGCGCCGACCTTCCGCCGCCTGCTGCTGACCGCAGCGGGCGTTTCCGCCGTTCTCACCTATGCCGGGGCCGCCGCCGCCCAGGACGCCGCCGGCGACACAGCCGTGGTCGAGGAGATCGTCGTCACCGCCCAGAAGCGCGAGCAGGCCTCCATCGACGTGCCGATGGCGCTGACCGCCTACAACGGCGAGCGGCTCGATGAGTTGGGCGTCCAGGACATGGCGGACCTCGCCAAGTTCACGCCGGGCCTGATCGTCCAGGACCAGTCGCCGAACAACCCCGGCTATGTGGTGCGGGGCATCACCTCCGACTCGACCGATCCCTACTCCGAGCCGCGTGTCTCGGTGTTCCAGGACGGCGTGTCGATCTCCAAGGCCCAGGGCTCCTACGTCGAGCTGTTCGACGTCGAGCGGGTCGAGATCGCCAAGGGGCCGCAGTCGACCCTGTACGGCCGTGGCGCGCTGATCGGCGCGATCAACATCATCCAGAACAAGGCCGTCATCGGCGAGACCTCGGGCTCGCTGAGCGTCGAGGCCGGCGACTTCAACTACCTGCAAGGCGAGGCCGTCTTCAACGCGGCCATCTCCGACAGCCTGTCGGTCCGCGTCGGCGGCCGCATCCGCCAGCGTGACGGCTACGTCGACAACGCCAACAGCGGCGACGACTTCCAGTCGCTCGACACCTGGGCCGGCCGCGTCTCGATCGGCTTCGAGCCGACCGACGGCTTCCGCGCCGACCTGATCCTGAACTACCAGGAAGACACCCCGACCGGCACGGCGTTCAAGTCGCTGACCTACCTGGCGACCGACCCGGTGACGGGCGCGGCGCGCGGCGGCGTGGGCGTGGGCGATCCGGCCGCGCTCGGCGCGCCGGCCGACTTCCAGGGCGGCATGGACCTGGGCGTCGACCGCACCGTCTGGGGCGTCACCGGCCTGATGAGCGGCGACCTGAACGACGCCTTCACCCTGACCTCGATCACCGCCTACCGCGAGTTCGACAGCGAGGAAGTGTTCGACGCCGACGGCATCGCGCTGCCGGTCCTGACCGGTCTGAACGCCGCGACCAACGAGCAGTTCAGCCAGGAACTGCGCCTCAACTACGACAACGGCGGCCGCATCCGCGGCTTCGTCGGCGGCACCTACTTCCGTGAGCGGTCCGAGAACGTCATCCCGATCCAGATCGACGAGCGCATGGCCCTGGCGCTGGTCACCGGCCAGCTGAGCGCCAGCGCCGCCGGTTCGGGCCTGCCGGCCAACAATCCGGCCGCCGCGGCCTACTTCGACAACACCGCCTTCACCGGCGCGCTGGTGCGCGGCCTGGTCGCCTCGACCACCAGCAACGGCATCATCCTCAGCCCGCTGCAGGCCCAGGCGATCGCCGCCAACCTGCGTCCGAACCATGTCGAGGAAACCACCGCGACCAGCGAGATCGACTCCTACGACCTGTTCGCCGATCTCACCGTCGACGTCACCGACAGCTTCGAGCTCTCGGCCGGCGTCCGCTACACGACCGACAACCGCGACTCGAGTTTCGCCTCGCGCACGGAGGGCGGCCGCAGCGTGCTGGGCGGCGTGATCGGCGCGGCGACGCTCTACAACAACGGCCAGGCCCTGATCGCCACCGGCACGCCGACCAACATCGCCACCGGCAATGTGCTGGTCGGCCAGGCCAACGCCATCCTGGGCGCGCTTCAGAGCCCGTTCGTGCAGGCCATCCCGACCAGCGCCCTGCCGAACTTCGGCATCACCTTCCAGCCGACCGCCAACAACGGCGACGCGGAGACGCGCAGCGCCAGCGACGGCGATTTCACCTGGCGCCTGGTCGGTCGCTACAAGCTGAACGAGGACGCCAACGTCTACGCCAGCTACGCCCGCGGCCGCCGCGGTCCGGTGCTGGGCGCCGCCGGTCCGGCGACGCCCTATGGCGCGGTGCGGTTCTACGATGTGAAGGCGGAGACGGTGGACAGCTACGAGGTCGGCCTGAAGACGGCCCTCTTCGATCGCGCGGTGCGTCTGGACACGGCCGTCTACTACTACGCCTACGAGAACTTCCAGACGATCGAGCAGGTCGGCACGCTGTTCGTGGTCACCAACGCCGGCCAGGCGACGGCCTACGGCTTCGAGGGGCAGCTCGAGTGGCGGGCCCTGCCGGGCCTCGATCTGTACGCGACCTATTCCTACAACCACGCCCGCTTCGACGAGGGCGCCTACGAGGGCAACCACTTCCGCCTGTCGCCGGACCACAGCCTGTCGCTCGGCGCGAACTGGACCTTCGACGCCGTGGGCGGCGAGATCTCGATCCGTCCCAGCTACACCTGGCAGTCGAAGGTGTTCTTCGACGACAACAACGACCGCTCGGAGTTCCAGCAGCCGCCGGCGGCCTTCCTGCCGGACAATGTGCAGGACGAGGTCCAGGACGGTTTCGGCCTGCTGAACCTGCGCGCCAGCTACAAGCCGGCGGAAGGTTCATGGACGGTCGGCGCCTTCGTCACGAACCTGACGGACGAAGAGTACAAGCTCGACGCCGGCAACACGGGCGACTCGCTCGGTCTGCCCACCTTCATCCCGGGCCGTCCGAGGATGTGGGGCGTGAGCGTCGGCTGGAAGTACTAGGTCTTTGACGTGGCCGGGGCGGTGGAGTCACTGTCCCGGCCAACGATAAGGGCGATCGGGGAGGATCAGGGCATGCGGATCAACAGACGTGGGGCCTTGGCCCTCCTCGGCCTGGGCGGCGCGGCGAGCGCCACCGGCGCATCGGCCACCAAGCTGGCGGCCGTCAGCTACCGGCACGGGGTGGCCAGCGGTGATCCGCTGCAGGACCGCGTGGTCTTCTGGACCCGCGTCAGCCATGCCGGACCCGGCGCGATGCAGGCCTTTCCGGGCAAGCTCCTCGTCGCGACCAGCGCCGACCTGAAGGGCGCTCGCTCGGTCCCCGTCACCACCGGCCCGGACCGCGACTGGACGGTGAAGGCCGACGTCGACGGCCTGAAACCGGGGACGGACTACTGGTACGCCTTCGAGTTCGACGGCTTCCGCTCGCCGGTCGGCCGGACGCGGACCCTGCCGGAGGGCGCGACGCGGGACGTGGTCCTGGCGGTCGCCTCCTGCTCGCTCTACCCGCAAGGCTACTTCAACGCCTACGGCGCGATCGCCAGGCTGGAGCGGGTCGACGCCGTCCTGCACCTGGGCGACTACATCTACGAGTACGGCGCGGCGCCGGGCGACTACGGCATGTCCTCACCGGTGGCCAAGCACCGTTCGCCGCAGCCGCCCCACGAGATCGTCACCCTGGCGGACTACCGGACCCGCCACGCGCTCTACAAGTCGGACGCCCAGCTGCAGGCCGCCCACGCCGTCGCGCCGTGGATCGTCGTCTGGGACGACCACGAAACCGCCAACGACAGCTGGACCGGCGGCGCCGAGAACCATACTCCGGCGGCGGAAGGTGATTGGGCGACCCGCAAGGCGGCGGCGCTGAAGGCCTACTACGAGTGGATGCCGATCCGCGATCCGGCCCCCGGCGGGCTGCTGGAGTCGTCCTGGCGCAGCTTCCGCTTCGGCGATCTGGCCAGCCTGATGATGGTCGAGACCCGGCTCAGCGCGCGCAGCCCGATCCTCGACTACACCGCCGAGACCCTGCCGGTCGTCGACGGCAAGCCGGACGTCGCTCACTTCACCAAGCTGCTGAAGGATCCCGAGCGCCGCCTGCTGGGCGACCGCCAGGAACAGTGGCTGGCCGGCGAACTCGACCGCTCGGTGAAGGCCGGCGAAGCCTGGCAGGTGCTCGGCAACCAGATCGTCATGGGCCGCGTCGCGCCGCCCAACCTGCGCGCCACCATGGGCGAGGCCGCCTTCGACGAAATGCTGGCCGGGCTCCCCGAGTACGCCAAGGCGCCGGTGCAGCAGTCGGCGGTGCTGTCGGCGCTGGACCTGCCGTCTAACCTCGACGCCTGGGACGGCTTCCCGGTGGCGCGCGAGCGGCTCTACGACATCTTCAAGTCGACCCAGGCCAACCCGGTGGTGCTGGCCGGCGACAGCCACAGCTTCTGGGCCAACGAACTTTGGGACGACGGACGGCTGAACCGCGTCGCCGCCGAGTTCGGAACGACGGGGATCACCAGCCCCGGTTTCGAGGATATCCTGGTCGGCGTGCCGTTGGGCAAGGCGCTGGTCGACCGCAATCCCGAGGTGAAGTTCGCCAACTCCGCGGCCAAGGGCTTCGTGCTGCTGACGCTCACGCGCGAGCAGGCCAAGGCCGAGATGGTCGCTGTGTCGACCATCTATGCCCAGGACTACACCGCCTCGACGATCAAGAGCTTCGTCGTGAAACCGGTCCAGGGCGTCGGCGTCGGCGCGCTGGCCGAAGCCTAGGTCCGGCTCAGCGCGAGCTTGCCGGCGAAGGCCAGGAAGACGCCGCCGGTCACCCGGTCCAGCCAGGTGACCACGGCGGCCTTCTTCAGCAGGCCGGCGATCGGCCGGGTCGCGGCGGCCAGGGTCAGCAGCCACACCGTGCCCATCAGCCCCTGCGCCGCGGCCAAGGCGAAGATGAACGGTCCCGCCGGCGCGCCCTCGGGCACGAACTGCGGCAGGAACGATACGTAGAATACACCCACCTTGGGATTCAGCAGGTTGGTCATCAGCCCGCGGGCGAAGGCGCCGCCACGCCGAGCGGGTTTTCCGGTATCGACCTCGAAATGCTTGCGGGGCTTCAGCAGGAGGCCGAGGCCCAGCCAGGCCAGATAGACCGCGCCACACCACTTCAGCACCGTGAAGGCGGTCTGCGACGCGGTCAGCAGCGCGCCCAGGCCCACCGCGACGGCCGCGCCCCAGATCAGGCAGCCGAGCAGGATGCCCAGGGTCGCCAGCACCGCCTTGCGCGGTCCGTCGACGGCGGCGGTCCGCAGCACCAGCGCCGTGTCGAGGCCGGGCGTGACCGCCAGCAGCGCGCCGGCGACCGTGAACGAGAGCAGGGCCGCGGTCAGGGTCAGGGACGTTCCTCCAGCGAACCGTCGGCCCTGGCCGCGCGGTAGAAGCAGGACCGGAAACCGACGTGGCAGGCCCCGCCGTCGCCGCGCGGGCGCACCTTGATCAGCACCGCGTCCTGGTCGCAGTCCACGCGCAGTTCGACGACATCCTGCAGCTGGCCGCTGGTCTCGCCCTTCTTCCAGAGTTCGCCCCGCGACCGGCTGAAGTAGTGGGCGAAGCCGGTCTGCAGGGTCAGCTTCAGCGCCTCGTCGTTCATCCAGGCCAGCATCAGCACCTCGCCGGTGTCCGCATGCTGCGCCACCGCCGCGACCAGGCCGTTGGCGTCGAAGCGCGGGGCCAGCACGGCGCCGCGTTCGAGCGCGGCGGTGTCCGGGGCGGAAGGGAAGAGAGGCTGGGTCATGGCGTTCGACCTACGCCCTCATTCTCGCCATGTCACCCGGCCGGGATGACACTCCGGGCCGGGGCTTCCTATGTGTGTCCCGCATCGTCGGAGGGAACCCCCATGTCGCTCACCATCCACCAGCTCACCGTACCAGCCTACCTGCGCGGCCTGACCGCGCTCGACAAACTGCTGACCAAGGCCGAGGCGCATGCCGCCGAGACCGGAACCAGCCTTCAGGATCTGGTCGACGCCCGCCTGGCGCCGGACATGTACACTCTGGCCGGCCAGATCCAGCGCTCCAGCGACGCCGCAAAGCTCGGCGTCGTGCGGCTGACCGGTGTCACGGCGCCGGTGTTCGAGGACACCGAGACCACTTTCGCCGAGTTGCACGCGCGGCTGGGCAAGACCATCGACTTCCTGAACGGCGTTGATCCGGCGGCCTTCGAAGGCGCCGAGACCCGGACGGTCGAGCTGAAGACCCCGAACGTCACGCTCAGCTGGTCGGGCGCGGATTTCCTGACCCAGTTCGCGCTGCCGAACTTCTATTTCCACGTCACCGCGGCCTACGCGATCCTGAGGAACGCGGGCGTGCCGGTCGGCAAGCGGGATTATCTGGGGGGATAGATACGCCAGTCTCCCTCCCCGCATGGGGAGGGTGGCCCCGAAGGGGTCGGGTGGGGCAAAGGTGCATGAAGGTCGGCGCTGACTGGCGCGCAACCGTTGCCCCACCCTGGCCCGCAAGGCGGGCCTGTCCCTCCCCAGACGGGGAGGGAGGGCTCAGGTCTAGGCCTTCGCGACGAAGTCCAGGAAACGCTGGCGCAGGCTGGCGTCGGTCTTGAAGACGCCGCGGAACTGGGTGGTGATCGTCGAGACGTCGCGGTGGTGCACGCCGCGGGTGGTCATGCACTGGTGCTCGGCGTCGATCAGCACGGCCACGCCGGCCGGCTTCAGGCTGTCGCAGATCGCGTCGGTGATCTGCTGGGTCATGGTTTCCTGCGTCTGCAGACGCTTGGCGAAGATCTCGACGACCCGAGCCAGCTTGCTGATGCCGACCACGCGGTTGGTCGGCATGTAGGCCACGAAGGCCTTGCCCAGGAACGGCGCCATGTGGTGCTCGCAGTGGCTTTCGACCTCGATGTTCTTGAGGAACACGATGTCGTCGTAGCCCTGCACGTCCTCGAAGATGCGGCTGAGCTCCTTGCCGGGATCGGCGCGGTAGCCCTCGAACCACTCGCCGTAGGCGTCGACGACGCGCTTGGGCGTGTCGATCACGCCCTCCCGGCGGGGATCGTCGCCGGCCCAGGCGATCAGGGTGCGGACCGCCTCCATGGCCTGCTCGCGGGTCGGCCGCTCGAAGGGTTCAAGATCAAGACCGGCGACGGTCAGGGTTCGCGCCTTGGCGGAGGAGTCCATGAGGGGAGGGGTCTTTCCTGGGCTGAGTTGCGCCGGAACGCCCGTCGTTCCGGAATGACGCGTGCCACCCATTCACATCGCAGGGAGCCGTGGCTTCCCCTGCCGCAGAAAGCTATATGGGACGCCCTGCCGACCCGGCAACCTCTCTCGCAACGTCAACGTGACAATGATCCTGAAGCTTTACGACACCATGAGCCGCGAAAAGCGGTCCTTCGTTCCCGCCGATCCGGACCGGGTGACGATGTATGTCTGCGGGCCCACGGTCTACGGATACGCCCATATCGGCAACTTCCGGCCGGTGGTGGTGTTCGACACGCTGTTCCGCGTCCTGCGCCATGTCTACGGCGATCCGGCGGTGGTCTACGCGCGCAACGTCACGGACGTCGACGACAAGATCAACAAGAAGGCCGCCGACGAGGGCGTGCCGATCAAGGTCATCACCGACCGGTACCTGGCCGCCTACAACGAGGACGCCGCCGCGCTGAAGGCGCTGCCGCCCACCCTGGCGCCGCACGCGACGGACCATATTGACGCGATGCTCGCCCAGATCGCGGCCCTGATCGAGCGCGGCAGCGCCTATGCCGCCGACGGCCATGTGCTGTTCGACACCCAGAGCTTCCCGGAATACGGCCAGCTGTCGGGCCGGCCGCTGGACGAGATGATCGCCGGCGCCCGCGTCGAGGTCGCCCCCTACAAGCGCCACCCGGCCGACTTCGTGCTGTGGAAGCCGTCCAAGGAAGGCGAGCCGGAATGGGCCTCGCCCTGGGGCGCGGGCCGTCCGGGCTGGCATATCGAGTGCTCGGCGATGATCGAGGCCCAGCTCGGCCTGCCGATCGACATCCACGGCGGCGGCATCGACCTGACCTTCCCGCACCACGAGAACGAAGTGGCCCAGGGCCGCTGCGCCCATGGCCTGCCCACCTACGCCAACTACTGGATGCACAACGGCTTCCTCGACATCGAGGGGGTCAAGATGTCCAAGAGCCTGGGCAACGTCGTGATCCCGCACGAGCTGCTCCAGAAGGTGCCGGGCGAGGTCATCCGCTGGGCGCTGCTGAGCGGCCACTACCGCCAGCCGCTGGACTGGACCGCCGAACTGATCGAGCAGTCGCGCAAGAACCTCGACTACCTCTACGGCGTGCTGCAGCGCGTGAAGGGGCTGGAGACCGACCGTGTCGACGCCCCCGAGGCGGTGATCGAGGCCCTGGCCGACGATCTCAACACGCCCAAGGCCTTCGCCGAGATCTATGCCCTGGCCAAGACGCTGGAGACGGCGCGCGGCGAGGACAAGGCGACGGCCAAGGCCCGGCTGCTGGCGGCCGCCAACCTGCTCGGCTTCCTGGCCGACGACCCCGACGTCTGGTTCGCCGGCGGCGCCGACGACGACCTGCGCACCAGGGTCGAGGCCCTGCTCGAAGGCCGCAAGGTCGCCCGCGCCGAGAAGAACTGGCCCGAGGCCGACCGCATCCGCGGCGAGCTGGACGCCATGGGCGTGGTGGTCATGGACAGCGCGGACGGAGCCACTTGGCGGTTGAAGGAATAGCGTCTTAGCTTTCTTCTTCCGCTTGTCCCGCGAAAGCGGGGACCCAGGCTTTTTCGGAAGCGCTGCGGCGGCGGAACAGATCGCGAAACACCTGGGTCCCCGCTTTCGCGGGGATGAGCGGATTTAGAGATGGCGGTAAAGTTAGAGCGACGCATCGGCATCCAGGCGCCCGACGAGGTGGTCTGGGAGATTCTGGCCGACGTCGAGCGGTGGCCGGAATGGAACCCGATGTACGCCACGGCGCGGGGTGAGATCCGCATCGGCGACCGCTGGAGCCTGGAGCGGACCCTGCGCGGCCAGCCGGTGACGGTCATCAACCCCGTCATCCTGGACTGGGCGCCCTACGACCACATCCACTGGCGTCACGACATGATGCGCGGCTGGGCCCGCTCGATCCGGTTCTTCGAGATCGAGAAGATGGGCGAGGAGAGCATCATCTACTCGACCGGCGAGATCTTCGACGGCTGGCTCGGCGGTTCGGCGGCCAGGCGGCTGCGCAACCCGATCCTCGAAGCCTTCGAGGCCGGCAACGAGGCCCTCAAGGCCCGCGCCGAGGCCATCTGGAACGAGCGCCGCGTCAGCGGGAAGTAGCGCCCGCGCCCCGCATCGCTACATAAGAGCCCATGATCGACGACCTCTACAGCGCCAAGGTCCTGGCCCTGACCGCGAACATCCCGCGGATCGGGCGTCTCGCCGCGCCGCAAGGGTCGTCGGAGAAGCACGCCAAGCTGTGCGGCAGCCGCATCGTCGTCGACATCGCGCTGGACGCCGAAGGCCGGGTCGCCGACTTCGCCCAGGACGTGAAGGCCTGCGCCCTCGGCCAGGCCGCCGCCTCGGTGCTGGGAAACAATGTCATCGGCGCGAGCCTTGACGAAATCGCAACCGCGCGCGATCAGCTTGCGGCAATGCTGAAGTCCGGCGGGCCCGCGCCCACCGGACGTTTCGAGGACCTGGCCGTGCTGGCGCCCGTGAAGGACTATCCCGCCCGTTACGCGTCGACGCTGCTGGCGTTCGAAGCCGCGGTGGAGGCTGCCCGGATCGCCGCGACGCGAACTAGCGGCGCCGACGCGGCTTGATCGCGCGCGCTGGCGCGCCGATAAGCGCCGGGACTCGTTCACCCACCCTCGCGTCGGCATGACCCTCTACGAACGCAGCATCACGCTGGCGCACCGCGCCTACAAGCTGACGCTGTCCCCGTTGATCGGGCGCCAATGCCGCTTCCTGCCGACCTGTTCGGACTACGCGCGCGAGGCCCTGATCGTGCACGGTCCCTTCGCCGGCGGCTGGCTGACGACGAAGCGCCTGTGCAAATGCCATCCCTTCGGCGGTTCGGGCTATGACCCGGTGCCGCCGCGAAAGTGCGAACCGACACCATGATCGATCTTCAATTCCCCGACGGCTCCGTCCGACAGTTTCCCGAGGGTTCTTCGGGCCGCGACGTCGCCAACTCCATCTCGCCCTCGTTGGCCAAGCGCACGCTGCTGGTCCGCCTGGACGGCAAGCTGCTCGACTACGATCGCGCCCTGCCGAACGGCGGCAAGATCGAGCTGGTCGGGCGAGACGACCCCGACGCCCTCGACACGATCCGCCACGACACGGCTCACGTCCTCGCCGAGGCGGTGCAGGAGCTGTTCCCCGGCACGCAGGTGACGATCGGCCCGAACGTCGAGGACGGCTTCTACTACGACTTCGCCCGCGACGAGCCGTTCAGCACGGACGACTTCGCCGCCATCGAGAAGCGCATGGCCGAGATCGTCGACCGCGACGAGAAGATCGTGCGCGAGGTCTGGGAGCGTGACGCCGCGATCGCCCACTTCAAGTCGATCGGCGAGGACTACAAGGCCGAGATTATCGAGAGCATCCCGGCCGGCGAGGACGTGACGCTCTATCGCCAGGGCAATTGGGCCGATCTCTGCCGCGGCCCGCACCTGCCGTCGACGAAGGCGGTCGGCAAGGCGTTCAAGCTGATGAAGCTGGCCGGCGCCTACTGGCGCGGCGACCAGAACAACGCCCAGCTCCAGCGCATCTACGGCACGTCCTGGGCCAACGAGGCCGACCTGCAGGCCTATCTGACGCGCCTGGAGGAGGCCGAGAAGCGCGACCACCGCAAGCTGGGCCGCCAGATGGATCTCTTCCACATGCAGGAAGAGGGCCGGGGCATGGTGTTCTGGCATCCCAAGGGCTGGATGCTGTGGCGCACGCTCGAGGCCTACATGCGCCGCCGCCTGGACGCCGCCGGCTATACGGAAGTGAAGACGCCGCAGGTGCTGGACCGCAGCTTCTGGGAGGCCTCCGGCCACTGGGAGAAGTACCGCCCCAACATGTTCGTCTGCGAGACGGTGGAGGGCGAGGAGCTTTCCCTCAAGCCGATGAACTGCCCTGGCCACGTGCAGATCTGGAACGTTGGCCAGCGCTCCTACAAGGAGCTGCCGCTGCGCATGGCGGAGTTCGGCGCCTGTCACCGCTACGAGCCGTCCGGCTCGCTGCACGGCCTGATGCGGGTGCGCGGCTTCACGCAGGACGACGCCCACATCTTCTGCCGCGAGGACCAGATCGTCGAGGAGACGGAGCGCTTCATCCGCCTGACGAAGATGATCCACGCCGACCTCGGCATGGAGACGAAGTACATCGCCCTGGCCACGCGGCCCGAGAACCGCGCCGGCTCAGACGAGTTCTGGGACCGCGCCGAAGGCATGCTCGCCGACGCCGCCAAGCAGGCCGGGGTCGAGCCGGTCATCGCCGAGGGCGACGGCGCCTTCTACGCGCCGAAGCTGGACTTCATCGTCCAGGACGCCATCGGCCGTGAGTGGACGTGCGGCACGCTGCAGCTGGACTACGTCCTGCCCGAGCGCCTCGGCGCCGAGTATGTGGCGGAGGACGGCTCCAAGCAGCGTCCGGTCATGCTCCACCGCGCCATCCTCGGCTCGCTGGAACGCTTCATCGGCATCATGATCGAGAACTACAGTGGCAAGTTCCCGCTGTGGCTCGCGCCGGTCCAGATCGTCGTCGCCCCGATCACGTCGGACGCCAACGACTACGCCGGCAAGGTCGTGGAGGCCCTGAAGGCCAAGGGCCTGCGCGTCGAGTCGGACCTGCGGAACGAGAAGATCAACTACAAGATCCGCGAGCACAGCGTCGGCAAGACGCCGGTCATCGCCGTGGTCGGCCGCAAGGAAGCCGAGGAGGGCAAGGTCGCCCTGCGTCGCCTGGGCAGCCAGGACCAGCAGATCGTCACGCTGGAAGAGGCCGTGGCCATCCTCGCCGAGGAAGCCCTGCCGCCCGACCTGCGCGGCTGATGGGCGGCCAGGCCGGAACGATCAGGCGGGCCGGCGCGGCGGATGCCGCGTCGGTCCGCGACCTGACCCGCGCGGCCTACGCCAAATGGGTTCCGCTCATCGGTCGCGAGCCGCGGCCGATGGGGGCGGACTACGACGTGGCGGTGGCCGAGCACCTCGTCGACCTGCTGGAGATCGACGGCGCCCTCGCGGCCCTGATCCAGATGATACCGCACGACGACCACCTGCTGATCGAGAACGTCGCCGTCTCGCCGGACTTCCAGAAACGCGGCCTGGGCCGTCGCCTGATGGCCCATGCCGAAGACGTCGCCGAAGCCCTCGGCCACGCGGAGATGCGCCTCTACACGAACCGGCGGTTCGAGGAGAACATCCGTCTCTACGCCGGGCTCGGCTACAGCATCGACCGCGAGGAGACGATCCCCGCCGGGGTGGTCGTGCACATGAGCAAGCGCCTGACCTGATCGACGCGGCGCGGTGACGCGTCCGCGCGGTCGGGTTTGCGCTTGACCCTCCGACGCCGGACGGCGCGTTATCCTTGTCAGCGCGTTCGTCAGAAACGCGATCGGGGAAGGACCTGCACATGGCCAGTTGGACCGCGGGAGACGGCGTCTCCATCGCCTATGACGACACCGGCGGTCCGGGCGCGCCGATGCTCCTGATCCACGGCTTCTCCTCGAACCGCGACGAGGCCTGGAAGCGCACCGGCTGGTACGCCTCGCTGGCCCAGCGCGGGCAGCGGCTGATCGCGCTGGACCTGCGCGGCCACGGCGAGAGCGGCAAGCCGCACGATCCCGCCGCCTACGGCCGCGACATCCTGAGCAGCGACATCATCGGCCTGCTCGATCATCTCGACGTCGAGTGGGCCAATGTCACGGGCTACTCGATGGGCGCGCGGCTGGCGCTGGGCCTCTCGCTCGATCACGCGGAGCGGCTCGGCTACCTGATCCTGGGCGGCGTCGGCGGGCGGCTGTTCGATCCGCCGCCGCCCGGCCATCCGATGGCCGAGGCGATGGAGGCCGAGAGCGCTGACGCCATCGCGCTGCCGCTGCTGAAGAGCTTTCGCCAGTTCGCCGACGAACAGGGCGAGGACCGCCTGGCCCTCGCCGCCTTCACCCGCGCGCCGTCCCGCGAGTTCGATCGTGACATGCTGGCCGCCGTGAAGGCCCCGACCCTGGTCGTGGCCGGCTCCCGCGACGACCTGGCCGGCGACCCGCATGGCCTCGCCGACGCCATACCCGACGCCAAAGCGGTGACCCTGGCCGGCTGCGACCACTTCAACGCCATTCCGCACGGCCTGCTGAAGGCGACGGTGTTCGACTTCCTCGACGGGTATCTGGACGAGATGTAGCGCCCAAACATGTGTCATCCCGGACGCCGTAGGCGATCCGGGGGCCCGGCCGATGCCGCGCCTGCCTTCTGGGTCCGGGCTCTTCGCTTCGCTACGGCCGGGATGACACTTCGGGCTTCACCGCCCCAGCGCGTAGGGCCCGCTCTTCTCCAGCGCCGCCCGCCACGCGGGCCGGGCGTGGATGCGCTCGATCCAGGCGGTCATGTTCGGATAGGCCGCCAGCTTGCCGAACGCCTTCAGCACCTCGGGCACGAAGCTCAGCTGCGCGTCGGCCCCCGTCGGGCCGTCGCCGACAAGCCAGTCGCGGCCGGCCAGCGCGCCCTCGATGTAGGACATGTGGTTGGCGATCTCGCTCTCGATGCGCGGATGCAGCGGCGCCCCGGCCGGGCCGAGCCGGGCGACGTACATGAACATCATCAGCGGCAGCATGGCGCTGCCCTCGCCGTAGTGGATCCACTGCAGATAGCGCTCGTGATCCTCCGTGCCGGCCGTCGGCGCGAAGCGGCCGCCGCCGTGCTTGCGGACGATGTAGTCGATGATCGCGCCGGACTCGTGGATCACCTGGCCGCCGTCGACGATCACCGGCGACTTGCCCAGCGGGTGGACGGCGACCAGTTCCGGCGGCGCCAGCCGGGTCTCGGCGTCGCGCTGGTGGAAGGCGATCTCGTAGGGCGCGCCCAGTTCCTCCAGCAGCCAGAGAATGCGCTGGGAGCGCGACTCGTTGAGGTGATGAACGACGAGCATGGCGGCCTCCCGGCGGTGTTATGATGTTGGCGGCCACCATCGGGCGCCGCCGCGCCGCTGGCAAACCATGCCTCGCCGGCCACGCGTTGTGTGCATCTGCGGAATGAATATAGTGCGCTGCAACAATAAGCCGGGGAGTCCTGCCAATGAGCGCCGCCGTCCAGTCCGCTGACGATCTGATCCTGCCGGGGCTGGTTCCGCTGCTGCGCGACGCCGCCGACACGGTCGCCGCCTTCGTCCAGGACGCCAGGGCGCCCGTGAAGGCGAAGATCAGCGTCGCGGGCAAGATCGACCGCAAGCTGGCCGACGCCGAGCAGCACGCCGTCCACGGCTACGGCTGGTACGCGTCCTATTCCGAAATGCTGAACCAGGTGGCCGGTTGGGCCGAGCGCCTGACCGCCGAAGGCAAGTTCGGCGAGACCGAGGCCCTGCTGGCCCAGCTGCTGTTCGCCGAGTACGCCGCCCAGCTGATCGGCGGCATCGCCATGAACCAGGGCGAGGTCATCCGTCCCGCCGACCTGGGCATCGAGCAGGAGACGCTGCAGCGCCTGTTCTCGGCCTCGCTGGTGATGTTCATCACCCATGGCGGCGGCCAGGCGGTGAAGACCCGCGTTGCCGAGCTGGTCGCCGCCTCGCGCGGCAAGGCCACCGTCGAGGCCACGGGCCTGGACGAGGTGTTCGAGATGATCCGCGACCAGTTCCACGGCTTCGCCGAGGAAAAGGTCATCCCGCACGCCCACCAGTGGCACCTGAAGGACGAGCTGATCCCGCTGGAGCTTCTGGAGGAGCTCGGCCAGCTGGGCGTGTTCGGCCTGACCCTGCCGGAAGAGTACGGCGGCGCCGGCCTGGGCAAGACGGCGATGTGCGTGGTCTCGGAAGAGCTCAGCCGCGCCTGGATCGGCGTCGGCTCGCTGGGCACCCGATCCGAGATCGCCGGCGAGCTGATCATGGCCAATGGAACGCCGGCCCAGAAGGACTACTGGCTGCCGAAGATCGCCGCCGCCGAGATCCTGCCGACGGCCGTCTTCACCGAGCCCAACACCGGCTCCGATCTCGGCAGCCTGCGCACCCGCGCGGTGCTGGAGGGCGACAGGTACGTGGTCACGGGCAACAAGACCTGGATCACCCACGCGGCGCGCGCCGACGTGATGACGCTGCTGGTCCGCACGGATCCCGACACCACCGACTACCGCGGCCTCTCCATGCTGCTGGCGCCCAAGCTGCGCGGCGACGATGCCCGGCCGTT
The DNA here is from genome assembly GCA_044238855.1 of Caulobacter sp. GTDB lineage: Bacteria > Pseudomonadota > Alphaproteobacteria > Caulobacterales > Caulobacteraceae > Caulobacter. The sequence goes on along the minus strand of JBIICO010000043.1, from coordinate 77 downwards.
CCCGACCGAGGGGATGGACGGCGGTGAGATCGGCGTCATCGGCTATCGCGGCATGAAGGAATACGAGATCGGCTTCG
>JBIICO010000221.1:0-5747 GCA_044238855.1 Caulobacter sp. | reverse complement strand
GGCGAGGCGCAGCGGCAGGCGCAGTACGAGCGCCAGCAGGCGATGCTGGCCAAGGAAATCAAGTTCATCGAGAAGTTCAAGGCGCGCGCCTCGCACGCCGCCCAGGTCCAGAGCCGGGTGAAGAAGCTCGACAAGATCGAGCGCGTCGAGGCGCCCCGCCGCCGCCAGACCGTCCAGTTCGAGTTCCAGAGCCCGCCGCGGTCGGGTGAAGACGTGATCAACCTGCGCAACGTCCACAAGGGCTACGGCGCCCAGCCGATCTATGAAGGCCTCGATTTCCTGGTGCGCCGCAAGGAGCGCTGGTGCGTGCTGGGCGCGAACGGGGCCGGCAAGTCGACGCTGCTGAAACTGGTGGCCGGCGCCACGACGCCCGACCAGGGCACGGTGAACATCGGCGCGAGCGTCAGGATGGGGTATTTCGCCCAGCACTCCATGGATCTGCTGGACGGCGAGGAGACGATCTTCGAGTCCCTGGAAAGCGCGTTCCCGCAGGCGGGCCAGGGCGCGCTGCGCACCCTGGCGGGCTGCTTCGGCTTCTCCGGCGACGACGTCGAGAAGCCGTGCCGCGTCCTGTCAGGCGGTGAGAAGGCGCGCCTGATCATGGCCAGGATGCTGTTCGATCCGCCGAACCTGCTGGTGCTCGACGAGCCGACCAACCACCTCGACATGGCGACCAAGGAAATGCTGGTCGCCGCCCTGGCGGACTTCGAGGGCACCATGCTCTTCGTCTCGCACGACCGCCACTTCCTGGCGGCCCTGTCGAACCGCGTGCTGGAACTGACGCCCGACGGGGCCCATCAGTACGGCGGCGGCTACACCGAATACGTCACCCGCACGGGCCAGGAAGCGCCGGGTCTGCACCCCGGAGGATAGGCGCGCTGGCGCCGGCGGGCCAAAAGCGAGACTCTCAGGACATATAGTCCCGAGACAAAGCGAGACATTGCGAGACAATCGGCCCCTTGCCGCCGCCTCCGGGGCAAGCTGGTTCACGCCTTGGCGACCCGTCAATCAGCCCGCCTCCACGCGCTTGATCCCCCGTCCCTCCGCCGCCCGGTCCCAGCCTCACCGGCGTTTTCGCCTTTTTCTCCCCCCTCCTTCGCCCCGGCGTAGACTCGTCCTGGTCGCCGGCGCGCGGCGGCCGCGCGCCGCGCCGGGCGCTCGCGGAGCTGGAAGCGAGACATTGGGGACAACCACGGCCCGCATCGGACCCACGCACAACGAAAAGGGCGGCCGCCTTTCGGCGACCGCCCTTCGATGTTTCGGCTTCAGTGAGACCGGCTTACGCCGCCTTGTCGAAGCTCAGGCCTTCATACCGGCGCAGGTGGTGATCCACGCTGCCGAACAGGCCCTCGATCAGCGTGGCGCGCTTGAAGTAGTGGCCGATGGCCAGCTCGTCGGTCATGCCCATGCCGCCGTGGATCTGGATGGCGGACTGGCCGACGAACTTGCAGGCCTTGCCGATCTGAACCTTGGCCGCGGAGACGGCCTTGGCGCGCTCGGCGTCGTCGGTGACCTTGATGGTGGCCATGTAGGTCATCGAGACCGACTGCTCGACGTTCATGAACATGTCGACCATCCGGTGCTGCAGCACCTGGAAGGTGGCGATCGGCACGCCGAACTGCTTGCGCTGCTTGGCGTAGTCGAGCGTGCCGGCGTGCAGCTGGCGCATGGCGCCCACGGCCTCGGCGCAGACGGCGGCGGTGGCCTCGTCCAGCACCTTGTTGACCAGCGGCAGGCCCGCGCCTTCCGCGCCGATCAGCGCGTCGGCGCCGACCGAGACGTTCTCGAAATAGACTTCCGAGGCCCGGCCGCCGTCGACGGTCGGGTAGTCGCGGGTGACGACGCCCTTGGCGTTCTTGTCGACGATGAACACCGAGACGCCGCTCTCGTCGCGCTGTCCGCCGCCGGTGCGGGCCGTCACGATCAGGTGGGTGGCCCAGGGAGCGCCGACGACCACGGCCTTATGGCCGTTGATCACGTAGCCCGAGCCGTCCTTCTTGGCGGTGGTCTTCAGGTCCTGCCAGGTGTAGCGGGCCTGCGGCTCGGCGTAGGCGAAGGCGATGACCGTCTCGCCGCCGATGATGCCGCCGATCAGGTCCGCCGCGCCGGCGTAGCCGCTGTGCTTCAGGAAGCCGCCGCCGATCACCACGGTGCCGAGGTAGGGCTCGACCACGAGGGCCTTACCGAACTCCTCCATGACGATCATGTTCTCGATCGCGCCGCCGCCCAGGCCGCCCAGCTCTTCGGAGAACGGCGCCCCCAGGATGCCCAGCTCATTGGCGAACGCCGACCAGATCGCCGGATCGCGGCCGGCGTCGGTGCCGATCATCTTGCGGCGCTTGTCGAAGTCGTAGTTGTCCTGGAGGTAGCTGGCGACCGTGTCGCGCAGCATCGACTGTTCTTCGGTGAAGTTGAAATCCATCGGAGCTTCCTGGCGTTCGTTCTTTTTGGCGACGTATCTGTTGCGGCGGTGACGTTAGAGCCCCAGCACCATCTTGGCGATGATGTTGCGCTGGATCTCGTTCGATCCGCCGTAGATCGAGGTCTTGCGGGTGTTGAAGTAGGCGCCGGCGCGGCCGACGGCGTACTCCGGGCCGATCTTGGCGTTGTCGCCCAGGTCGCGCAGGTACGGCGCGCCGTAGTGGCCGGAAGCCTCCAGGGCGAGCTCGGTCAGGCGCTGCTGGATCTCGGTGCCCTTGATCTTGAGCAGCGAGGATTCCGGCCCGGGGCCCTTGCCGGCCGCCTCGCCGGCCAGGGTGCGCAGTTCGGTGAACTCCAGCGCGGTCAGGTCGATCTCGAGCTCGGCCACCTTGCGCTTGAAGTCGGCGTCCTGGATCAGCGGATTGCCGTCGTCGCCCAGTTCGACCGAGGCCATCTCGCGGATCTTCTCGACGCCGCGCTTGGAGCGCGCCACGCCGGCGATGCCGCTACGCTCGTGGGCGAGCAGGAACTTGGCGCAGGTCCAGCCCTTGTTCTCCTCGTAGACGCGGTTCTCGACCGGCACCTTGACGTTTTCGAGCCAGACTTCGTTGACCTCGTGGCCGCCTTCCAGCGTCGTGATGCGGCGCACCTCGATGCCCGGGGTCTTCATGTCGATCAGCAGGAAGGAGATGCCTTCCTGGATCTTGGCGGTCGGATCGGTGCGGACCAGGAAGAAGCCCCAGTCGGCGTGCTGGGCCAGGGTGGTCCAGGTCTTCTGGCCGTTGACCAGGTAGTATTCCTTGCCGTCGTCGCCGGTGAAGCGCTCGGCCTTGGTCTTGAGGCTGGCCAGGTCCGAGCCGGCGCCCGGCTCGCTGTAGCCCTGGCACCACCATTCCTCGCCGTTGTAGATCTTCGGCAGGAAGCGTTCCTTCTGCTCGGGCGTGCCGAAGGTGTAGATCACCGGGGCGACCATGACGACGCCGAACGGCAGCACGGGCAGCGCATCGGCGCGGGCCAGCTCTTCCGACCAGATGTACTTCTGGGTCGAGGTCCAGTCGGTGCCGCCCAGTGCCTTGGGCCACGACGGGGCGACCCAGCCCTTCTTGGCCAGAACCTTGTGCCAGGAGAGATAGTCCTCCTTGGTCAGGTCGTCGCCCTCGTCCTGCTTGCCGCGCAGTTGGGCGGGATAGTTCTCGGCGATGAAGGCGCGGACCTCGTCGCGGAACGCGTTGTCTTCGGCGGAGAATTCAAGGTTCATTTTAGGCTCCCGGCGCGGCCTCTCGAGGGGCCGTTTTCACTCGCGGCGGACTGTAGCGACCGAACAGTTGTTTGGAAAGATGACGTGCGCGTCAACGTAAAGCTTGACGTCGCCGTCAAAAGAAAACGCCCCGTCCGGTCAGGAACGGGGCGCTGGCATGCTTGCGGAGCCGTGCGGGCGGCTCCCGGAGGCGAGGCTTTAGCCGATCAGCGACTGGCAGGCGCCGTCGAGTTCGCCCTTGAGGGCGGTGCGACGCTCGTCGTTGCCGCCGCGGGCTTCGGAAGCGGCCTTGGCCTGGTGCTTCTTGCCCATGGAGACGATCACTTCGTTGCGACCGACGCTCTGGGCCTTGATGAAGCTCTTGAAGCTGTCGGCGTTGTCGGCGCCGAGGCTGGCGGTCGAGGCCAAGCCCAGGCAGCGGTTGGCCTTGAGGAAGTCCGAGTCGCTGACGCGAGCCGGCGCGGCGAAGGCGGTGGTGGCGGACGCGGCCGCGGCCGCGATGAGGGCGGCGATGGTCAGAATACGCATGGGGGTCGCTCCTATCTCCCTGTGAGGTGCGACCCAAATCGTGCGCTTTCAGCGCAACGCTTCCAAGTTAAATGCAGGTTATATTTATCCGTTTAACATCAGAAGACTGAGCAGTTATTCTATATGTTCGATAACGACGTTCGACAAACGCCGATCATCTTCAAGATATTGATATGGCAAAAGAACGCCCTGCTCGCGAGGAACAGGGCGCCAAGGCTACTGGGTGCTCGAAAACAGTGCGGGGGACTAGCCCGCGAGGGCGGCGCAGGCGCCGGAAAGCTCGGCCGCGATCTCGGCCTTGCCGCCTTCGCCGGCGGTGCGGGCCAGCTTGGCCGCGTCGTTCTTGGCGTTGGTCGCCTTGTCCATGACGAAGTCGGCGCGGCCGCGCTTGTTGGCCTTCACCAGCGCATCGAACTTGGCGGAGTCTTCGCCGGCCAGGCCGCTGCAGCGGGCGGCGCGGATGAATTGGGTGTCGCTGAGGCGCTCGGCCGCGAAGGCGGCGGTAGCGGAAGCGCCCGAGAGGGCGCAAGCGGCGATCATGACAGCAGTGAAAGTACGCATTGGGTTCGCTCCATCTCCCTGATTGGGCAAGGCGAATTTGCTTCACCAGATCGGTATTCACAAATTAAATACCTGACAGACTCCAATAATTACATAGAGTTCATATCTTACAGACCTGTAATGTGTTGGGCGAAATCATGACGAAACCATGACGAGCCCTTGTCGCTTGAAAGCACCCTCGCGGACGGCGATGTTGGACCGATGATCCAGGAACCAGTGACCGGCAAATCGCTCCCGCGGATGGACGCGGACGGGCTGAACGCCTTCCTTCTGCGCGCCTTCCCGGAAAACGACCCGGCGGCGATGCCGCGCGTGACCGTCGTCGCCCCGGGGCTGGTCCGGCTGGTCCAGGCGACCGCGACCCGCAACCTGCGCCCCGGCGGGGTGATCTCCGGTCCGACACTGATGGGCCTGGCCGACAGCGCCGCCTACGCCCTGGTCCTGGCCCACATCGGCGAGGTGGCGATGGCGGTGACCACCAGCCTCAACATCCATTTCCTGCGCGCCTGCAAGCCGGGCGAACTGCATGCCGAGGCGACGATGCTGAAGCTGGGCCGGCGGATCGCCACCTGCGACGTCCTGCTGTGGACCGAGGGCCGCGACCGCGCCGCCGCCAAGGCCACGGTCGCCTACGCCATCCCCGATGGAGCCCCGCGGTGAGCGATCCCGCCGTCCGCCCCGCCCCGCCCAAGGCCATCGCCAGCCCCTGCGTGAAGGTCTGCATCGTCGACGCCGAGAGCAACCTCTGCCTGGGCTGCTTCCGTACGCTGATGGAGATCGCCGGCTGGGCCCGCCTGCCGGAGGAAGAGCGCGCCCGGCTTATGGAGGAGCTGCCCGACCGCCGCTCGCGAATCCGGCCGGAGAAGCTGGGCCTCGCCTGAGGCGCGCTCCTTACCCGTTCCTTACGGCCGTTCACGCGTTGCAAACCCCGCCTGCGTACGGTGCTGGCGAAGGGGCGAGAAACGTCCCCGTGCAAAGC
>JBIICO010000220.1:0-5749 GCA_044238855.1 Caulobacter sp. | reverse complement strand
TTTCCAGCGCGCCTGTTCCTCGGCGGTGACGCGGCGGACGTCCTTGACCGAGTCGAGGATGTTGGCGCCCGGACGCTTGACCACGTCGACGCCGAAGGCCGGCTGGCCGTTGAAGCGCGAGATGCGGGTCGGCTCCTTGAAGGTGCGGTGCACCTCGCCGATGTCGCCGATGGTGATCAGCCGGTCGCCGCTCTTCTTGATCGGCAGCGCCAGGATGTCGGCCGGGTCCTCGACCACGCCCGGCACCTTGACCGCGAACTTGCCCTGCTGGGTCTGAAGGTTGCCGGCCGGGACCAGTTGGTTGTTGCGGGCGATGACCTGGGCCAGCTCGGGGGCGGTGACGTTGGTCGCCTCCATGCGCGCCGGGTCGATGGTGACTTCCATCACCTCTTCGCGGCCGCCGTAGAGTTCGGTGCGCAGCACGCCGGGCAGGGCCTCCAGCCGGTCCTGCAGTTCCTGCGCCGTCTTGAACAGGGTCCGCTCGGGCGCGGCGCCGCTCAGCATGATCCCGATGAAGGGATCGTCGCTGATGTTCTGCTCCATGATGATCGGCTCTTCCGCATCCGGCGGGAAGCGGCCGCGCGCCATGTCGACCCGGGCTCGCACGTCCTGCAAGACCTTGTCTTTGTTGAAGTTCACCTCGAACTCGAGATAGACCATCGCCGCGTTCTGCATCGCGACGGCGTTCATCTCCTTCAGCCCCTCCAGAGACTGCAGCTCGCGCTCCATCGGCCGCACGAGCAGCCGTTCGGAGTCCTCGGGCGACACGCCGGGGTAGGGCACCTGGATCATCACGAACGGGACGGTGATGTCCGGCTCCGACTCCCGGGGCAAGTTCAGGTAGGTGAAGAAGCCGAACAGCGTGGCGATCGCCGCGATGCCCAGCACGACCTTGCGTCGCTTGATGGCGCCTTCGATCAGGGCTGCGATCATCTCGGGCTCCCGGTCGCTATCGGCTGACGGCGGCGGCGGGGGCCGCCGCGGCCTTCGCGGTCGGAAGGCGGACCTTCTGCCCCTCGGACACGTAGGACTGACCGACGGTGATGACCCGGGCCGGGCCGGTCAGGCCGACGACCCAGATGCCTTCCGGCGTCTCGTCCAGCACCGAGACGGCCGCGAAGGCGACGCGGTCGCCGTCGACGACGTAACGCACGCCCTGGCGGCCGGCGCTGTCGAGCACCAGGGTGGTCGAGGGGACCAGGTGAGCGGGGCCGGCGCCCGTTGTGATCTTGACCTGGGCCGACAGGCCGGAGCGCACGCGGGAGCCGGGGTTGGGGGCCTCGATCTCGACACGATAGGTCCGGGTCGTCGGATCGGCGTCGCGCGCGACCAGGCGGACGCGGCCCGTCAGGATCTCGCCCGTGGTCAGGGTGGCGACCGCGGTGGCGCCGACCTGGATGCCGCCGACGTCGCGCTCGGCGATATCGGCGATGATCACCAGGGGATCGAGCTGGATCATGGTGCCACAGGCGGCGCCCGGCGACAGATAGGCGCCGATCTCGGCCTCGCGACGGTCGAACACGCCGGCGAACGGCGCGCGGATGTTGACTTGGTCGAGCAGCACCTCGGCCTGACGGACCTGGGCGGAGGCGCCGTCGAGGCTGGCCTGGGCCTGCAGTTGCTGTGTCTGCGATCGATAGCCCTGGGCGGCGAGGCGATCGCTCGCCTCCTTCTCCAGCTGGCGGCTCTTCATCAGGGCGCGAGCCTGGTCGAGGCTGGCCTGGCGGGCATCGGTAGAGATCCGGCACAGCACCGCGCCCTTGGCCACGAAGCCGCCTTCACGGGCGGGCGTGGCGGCGACCGGACCGGCGGTCTCGGCGCGCACGACGACGGTCTTGTTGGCCTCCGTGCGGCCGCGCACGGACACCACGTAGGGCTGGCGCGACTCCGGAATCAGCGCGACCTGGACCAGCGGGACCTGGGTCTTCGGGGTCTCCGCCTGGGTCTCCTTCTTGGAGCCCATGGCGTTGACGAAACCGCCGACGACAAAGAGCAATACGACCGCTGCGGCGATCCCGATAGCGACCCAGTGGGAACTCTTCAGCTTCATCATCGACCCCGAGCGCGAGCCGAGGTTCGAGCGTCTCCCTCGCTCGTATTACCCACCCCGGGCCGCTTAATCTGAACACTGTTAGGTAAATGGTTTTGGGGGGAGGCGCCAAATGAAATTCCGGAAATGTTCCGGTTTTGCGGGCTGGTTTCGCCACGGTCCGCGACCGATAAGACACAGATGACCGTCCGTACCGATCCCGTGGCGCTCGACGCCGCCGACCCGCTGGCCCGCTTCCGGGCGGCCTTCGCCACGGCGCCGGACATGGCCGCCTATCTGGCCGGCAACTCGCTCGGCCCGCTGCCCCTGGCGGCGAGGGAGCGGATGGCGGCGGTGGTCTCGCTCGAGTGGGGCGAGAGCCTTGTGCGAGGCTGGAACGCCCACGACTGGATCGGCGCGGCCGCGCGGGTCGGCGACGCCATCGGCGGCCTGGTGGGCGCGAGGCCGGGCGAGGTGCTGGTGGCCGACTCCACATCGGCCAACCTCTACAAGCTCGCCGTCGCGGCGATGCGGGCGCGGCCGGATCGTGGGACGGTGCTGAGCGCGCCGGGTGATTTCCCGACCGACCTCTACATGCTCGAAGGCGCGATCCGCACGCTCGGCGGCGACCGGCGGCTGGAGCTGCGCGAGACGGACGCCGGGATCGTCGCGGCCCTGACCGAGGATGTCGCCGTCCTCGTCCTCTGCCACGCCCACTACAAGACCGCCGCCGTGCGCGACATGGCCCGGCTGACCGCGGCGGCCCATGCCGTCGGCGCCCTTGTCGTCTGGGACCTGAGCCACAGCGCCGGGGTGCTGGACGTCGACCTGAACGGCGCGAACGCCGATCTCGCCGTCGGCTGCGGCTACAAGTACCTCAACGGCGGCCCTGGAGCGCCGGGGTTCCTGTTCGTGGCCGAACGGCATCAGGCGTCGCTGGTCTCCCCGCTGTCGGGCTGGTTCGGACACGCGCGGCCGTTCGCCTTCGACGACGCCTACGAGCCCGCGCCGGGCATCGCCCGCTTCGCCTGTGGCACGCCGCCGATCCTCAGCCTGTCGGCGTTGGAGTGTGGCGTGGCGCTGTCGGCGGAGGCGGGTGCGAAGGCGCTGGCGGCCAAGGCGCGGGCGCTGGGCGACCTGTTCCTCGAACGGATCGGAAAGGCCGCCGAGCCGATCAGTCCGAGCGACGCCGCGAGCCGGGGAGGGCATGTCGCCTTTCGCCACGCCGAGGCCTACGCCATCGTCCAGTGCCTGATCGCGCGGGGCGTGGTCGGCGATTTCCGGGCGCCCGACGTCATGCGCTTCGGCTTCTCGCCGCTGCCGCTGTCCTTCGCCCAGGTCGCCGCCGCGGCGGAGCAGGTGGTGGAAGTGATCGCCTCGCGGGCCTATGACGACCCGGCCTACCGAGTCCGCGCGGCCGTCACCTAGGAGATCCTCGAATGCGCTATCTGCACACCATGGTCCGGGTGAAGGACCTCGACGCGTCGCTCGACTTCTACGTCAACAAGCTGGGCCTGGCCGAGGTGTCGCGCTTCGACAACGAGGCCGGCCGGTTCACCCTGGTCTTCCTGGCCGCGCCGGACGACGTCGAGGCCGCGCGCGAGAAGCGGGCGCCGACCGTCGAGCTGACCTACAACTGGGACACCGAGGATTATCAGGGCGGCCGCAATTTCGGCCACCTGGCCTATGCGGTCGACGACATCTACGCGACCTGCCAGCAGTTGCTGGACGGCGGCGTGACCATCAACCGCCCGCCGCGCGACGGCCACATGGCCTTCGTCCGCTCGCCCGACAACATCTCCATCGAACTGCTGCAGAAGGGCCCGAACCTGCCGCCGGCCGAGCCCTGGGCCTCGATGCAGAACACGGGCGTCTGGTGATGGCCAAGCTTTCCGGACGCATCGCCCTAGTGACCGGCGCGGCCCATGGCATCGGCCTGGCCTGTGCGCGGGAGCTGGCGAAGGAGGGCGCGGACGTCGCCCTGGTCGACCGCGACGCCGACGGCGTGAAGGCCGCCGCCGACGCCATCGCCGCCGAGACCGGTCGCCGCACGGTCGGCATCGCCTGCGACGTGTCCGACGCGTCCGCCGCGCTGGCCGCCGTCGCGCGGGCGGGGGCCGAGCTGGGCGTGGTGGACATCCTGGTCAACAACGCCGGCATCCTGCGCCCGGGCGACATTCTCAGCACCTCTCTGGAAGACTTCGACGCCGTGCTGGCGGTGAATATCCGTGCGGTGTTCGTGATCGGCCAGGCTGTCGCCAAGGCCCTGGTCGCGGCGGGAAAGCCGGGCGCGATCATCAACATGAGCTCGATCAACGCCGTGCTCGCCATCCCCGGCCAAGTGCCCTACGTGACCAGCAAGGGCGCGGTGAACCAGCTGACCAAGACCATGGCGCTCGGCCTCGCCGACCATGGCATCCGCGTGAACGCCATTGGCCCGGGCACGATCGCCACCGACATCCTCAAGGGCGTGATGAAGGACGAGGCCGCCAGGAAGGGCGTGCTGGCCCGCACTCCGCTGAAGCGCTTCGGCGAGCCCGAGGAGATCGGCCGCGTGGCCGTGTTCCTGGCCGGCGACGACAGCAGCTACATGACCGGCCAGACCATCTATCCCGACGGCGGCCGGCTGGCGCTGAACTACACGGTGGCGGTGGATTAGCGGGTCAGCCCCGGCCGCCTCCATCACCATCGACCGCGCGGTGAACCTGTTGGGCTACTGGCGGCTGGGGCCGGTGCTGGACTGGCGGCCCGGCTTCACCGCCAGCGGCAGGGCGTCGAACAGCGTCGGCGTCTCGCCGACCCTGGCGCCCTCTATCTCCAGCATCTTCAGCTTCGTCTTCACCCCTCCGGGCGCGGAGAAGCCGCCAGGCTTGCCGTTCGCGCCCAGTACGCGGTGGCAGGGCATCAGGATCGGGATCGGATTGCGGCCCATGGCCTCGCCGACCGCCCGGGCCGCCTCGCGCGGCTGGCCCAGCGCCAGGGCGACCTCGCCATAGGTCATGGTCCGGCCCGGCGGCACGCCGCGCACGACCTCGTAGACCTTCCGATGGAACGGCGGGCAGGCCGACAGAACCAGCGGCGCGTCGGCCAGGTCGCGCCTTTCGCCGGCCATCAAGGCGACGACGCCGGCCACCGTCTCGGCGACGGCCGGTGGCGGTTCGGTTTCCACCGCCTCCGGATGCCTGCGGATCACCCGCGCCCGCGTGGTCGCAGCGTCCCGCTCCGGCAGGAAGGCGCCGACGATGCCGCTGTCGGCCCAGACCAGGGCGCAGGCTCCGATGGCGGTGTCGAAGACGGTGAAGGCGAGGCTCATGACACGCCAGTCTAGCAGTCGCCGCGCGGGCTGTAGCGCGGGATCCGGACTCCCATGCGGCCGGGCCGCAGGAACCGCCGGGCGTACCGACTGTTTCCAAGGCCAATCAGAAGGAGGACCGGCCATGGCCGTGGAACGTACGATCGAGCACCGCGACGGCACCGTCGAAAGAGTCACCACCACCGACGCCCCCGCCGCGGCCCCCGTCCGCGAGCGTGGCGGCAGCGGCATCGGCGGCATTGTCGCCCTGATCATCGGCCTGCTGGCCGTGGTGGTGGTGGGCTACTTCCTGCTCAACATGAGCCAGAGCGAAGCCGTGAAGGACAACGCCATCGCCGGAGCCGCCGAAAGCGTCAGCGGCGCGGCCGAAAACATCGGCGACACCGCCCAGAAGGCCGGCGAAGCCA
>JBIICO010000042.1:0-19155 GCA_044238855.1 Caulobacter sp. | reverse complement strand
GACGTCCAGCACCCGGCTGCCGGGCCTGACCAGGCGCAGGATTTCGCGAAAGTCCTCGCGTATGCCGTCCGGCCCCTCGAACGTCACTTCAGGCCTCGCGCGGAATCGATGGAATCGAAGAAGCCGGCCAGCACGGAGTCCATCACCGGCTCGTCGAGCAGGAAGGCGTCGTGGCCCTTGTCACTCTCGATCTCGACGAAGCTGGCCCGCGCCCCGGCGGCGTTCAGCGCCTGGACGATGTGCCGGCTCTCGCTGGTCGGATAGAGCCAGTCGGACGTGAAGGACAGCACGCAGAAGCGCACATCACGCGCCTTGCGGAACGCCTCGGCCAGCACCCCGCCGTGCGGCGTGGCCAGGTCGAAATAGTCCATCGCACGGGTGATGTAGAGGTAGCTGTTGGCGTCGAAGCGGTCGACGAAGCTCGTTCCCTGGTGGCGAAGATAGCTCTCGACCTGGAAGTCGGCGTCGAAGCCCCAGGACAGGCCGTCGCGCTGAAGCTCGCGGCCGAACTTCCGCTGCAGCGCCGCCTCGGACAGATAGGTGATGTGCGCGGCCATGCGCGCCACGGCCAGCCCCTTCTCGGGGCGGGCGCCGTGGTGGGCGTAGTCGCCGGCCCGCCAGTCGGGGTCGGCCATGATCGCCTGGCGGCCGACCTCGTGGAAGGCGATGTTCTGGGCGCTGTGCCGCGCGGCCGAGGCGACGCAGACGGCGCTGAACATGCGGTCCGGGTACGACGCCGCCCACTGCAGCACCTGCATCCCGCCCATCGAGCCGCCGACCACGGCCAGCAGGGTGTCGATCCCCATGGCGTCCAGCAGCATCGCCTGGGCGCGGACCATGTCGCCGATGGTGATGACCGGGAAGGACAGGCCCCAGGCCTTGCCCGTCTTCGGGTTGATCGAGGCCGGACCGGTGCTGCCCATGCAGCCGCCGACGACGTTGGCGCAGACGATGAAATGCCGCGTCGGATCGACCGGCTTGCCGGGGCCGACCAGCCGCGTCCACCAGCCCGGCTTGCCGGTGTTGGGATGGGTCGAGGCGACGTACTGATCGAGGGTCAGCGCGTGGGTGATCAGGATGGCGTTGGACTTGTCGGCGTTGAGCCTGCCGTAGCTGCGCCAGGCGAGCTCCAGGCCTTCGATCCGGGCCCCGGAGTCCAGCACGAGCGGCTTCTCCGGCGGGAAGATCCAGGTTCCGCCGTTTTCCTCGATCGCATCAGGCTCGAGCGTCATGGTCATGGGGCCTTGGACCGCTCGTTGGGGCCCCTGTCAACGCTCCTGTGGCGCCAGTGACGAGCTGGCGCTTCCGGAGGGGCGGCCATGCCGCTAAGACAGCGCCAATGAAACGTCTGATCCTCATGCGGCACGGCAAGGCCGAACGCTCCAATCCCGGCGGCGACTTCGAGCGCGGCCTGACCGAGCGCGGCTTCAACGACGCGGCGCTGATGGGCCGTCTGCTGGCGGACGAGGGTCTCACGCCGGACCTGGCGCTGGTGTCCGCCGCGCGCCGGACGCAGGAAACCTGGCGCGGCGTATCGACCAGCTTCCCGCGGGCGAAGGCCGCCAGCATCCGGGGCCTCTACCACGCCGCGGCCGACCGCATCCTTCGCGCGGTCGAGGACAACGCCGACCAGGCGGAGACCATCATCGTGGTCGGCCACAATCCCGGGATGCACGAACTGACCCTCCAGCTGCTGCGGCAGGGCGGCGCCGGCTCGGCCCTGGTGATGCGGGCGGAGAGCAAGTTCCCGACCGCCACCGTCGCGGCCTTCACCTTCGACGAGGCCGGACGCCCCGCCTACGATGGCCTGTTCTACGCGAGCGACCATGGCGGGGGCGGCGGCGAATGACGCGCGTCTACAAGCTGACCACCCGCGACGCCTGGGACGACGCCGTGGTGAAGGGCGTGTTCGAGGGGGCGCCGATCGACCTGAAGGACGGCTACATCCACTTCTCGACGGCGCGGCAGGCGGCGGAAACCGCGCGGCTCTACTTCGCCGGGGTGCGCGACCTGCTGCTGGTCGGCTTCGACGGCGACGACTTCGGTGACGCGCTGAAGTGGGAAGCCTCGCGCGGCGGCGACCTGTTCCCCCATCTGTACGGCGAGCTCCCGACCGCCTCGGCGGTGGAGATCCGCGATATCCCGCTCGACGCCGAGGGCGTTCCCATCCTCGGAGACCTGACGGCGTGACCCTGCACGATATCGCGGCCCGCGCCCTGCGCCTGATCGATCCGGAAGACGCGCACCGGGCTTCGATCCTGGGCCTGAAACTGGGCCTCGGCCCGATGAGCGACGGACCGGACGACCCGATCCTCCACACCACCGTGGCCGGGCTGAGCCTGCCCTCGCCTGTCGGCCTGGCCGCCGGGTTCGACAAGAACGCTGAAGCGCCGGACGCCATGCTGCGCACCGGCTTCGGCTTCGTCGAATGCGGCACGGTCACGCCGTTGCCCCAGGCCGGAAACCCACGTCCTCGCCTGTTCCGCCTCGTCGAGGACCGGGCGGTGATCAATCGCATGGGCTTCAACAACGCCGGCCTGGAAGCCTTCGCGGGCCGCCTCTCCGGCCGGGCGCGCCAGGGCGTCGTCGGCGCCAACATCGGGGCCAACAAGGACGCCCTCGACCGCATCGGCGACTACGTCGCCGGGCTGGAACGCCTCTGGGGCCTGGCCGACTACTTCACGGTCAACATTTCCTCACCCAACACGCCCGGCCTGCGCGCGCTGCAGACCAAGGCAGCGCTGGAGGAACTGCTCGGCCGCCTGGCCGAGGCGCGGGCCGCCCTCAAGTCGCCGCAGGCCACGCCCATCTTCCTGAAGGTCGCTCCCGACCTGGAGGATGGCGAGGTGGAGACGATCGTGGCCGCGGTGGCGGACTTCGGATTGCAGGGGATCATCGTGTCGAACACGACGGTTTCGCGCCCGGACACGCTGCGCTCGGCGAGGAAGGCGGAGACCGGCGGCCTCAGCGGTCCGCCGCTGATGAGCCTGTCGACGCGGATCCTGGCCCGGTTCCATGCCGCCAACGACCGCAAGCTGGCCCTGATCGGAGCCGGGGGCATCGCCACGGGCGCGGACGCCTACGCCAAGATCCGCGCCGGCGCCGACGCGGTGCAGTTCTACTCGGCCATGGTGTTCGAGGGCCCGGGCATGGTCGGGCGGGTGAAACGCGACCTCGCCGCCCGTCTGCGCGCGGACGGCTTCAATTCCGTGGCCGAAGCGGTGGGGGCCGGATGACGCGCCTCTTGCGCTTTTCGCCCGCTGGGCGAACTCTGGTCGCGTTTCGGACCGGGAAGGCGTGAATAACGGATGGTGATGGCCGACGTCCCGCCGCCTTCGACGGAGACGACCGCCCCGGCGGACCGGCCCTCGCGGCGCTGGATCTGGCCGGGCGGCCTGTCGGCGCGCCTGCTGCTGCTGACCATCCTGTTCGTGGTGCTGGGGGGCGTGATCGTGCTGCCCCCGACGCTGGCGGCGTTCGAGGAGCAGTGGCTGCTCGACCGCATCCGCGCCGCCGAACTGGCCTCGACCATCGCCGAGGCCGACCCTGGCCGGAAGGTCACCGCCCCGGTGCGCCAGCAGCTGCTGGAAAACGCCGGCGTCGTCTCGGTGGCCATCCAGACCGAGGGCATGCGCCGCCTGATCCTGGCCGCCCCGCGCGACCTGCGCGATCCCTACCTTGTCGACCTGCGCACCCAGAAGCCGCTCAGCTGGATGGCCGCGCCGTTCCAGACCCTGTTCGGCGGCGACGATCGCATGGTCCGCGTCATCGCCGAGCCGCGCTTCCGCTCGGGCGAGTTCATCGACATCGTGATTCCGGAACAGCCGCTGAAGGAAGCCCTGCTCGGCTATCTCGGCCGGCTGGTGATGATCACCCTGTTCGTGTCGCTGGGCGCCGGCCTGGCCGTCTATCTGACGCTCAACGCCTTCCTGGTGCGGCCGATGCAGCGCATCACCCAGGCCATGGAGCGGTTCCGCGCCGAGCCGGACAACCCGGCCGCTCGCGTCGCCCTATCCGGCCGCCGCGACGAGATCGGACGGGCCGAGGCTGAACTCGACCGCATGCAGGCCGACCTGATCGCCGCCCTCAACTCCCGCGCCCGGCTGGCGCAGCTCGGCGAGGCGGTGGCGAAGATCAACCACGACCTGCGCAACATGCTGACCAGCGCCCAGATGGCCTCCGACCGGCTGGCGGCGATCGGCGATCCGAAGGTGGCCCAGGCCATGCCGCGCCTGGAACGCGCGCTGGACCGCGCCGTCACCCTGGCCACCGATGTCATGGCCTACGGCAAGACCGTCGAGGCCGCGCCACAGGTCCAGCCCCTGCCGCTCGTGCCGGCGCTGGAAGCCGCCGCCGAGGACGCGGGCCTCAGCGAAAGCAGCGTGCGGCTGGTGACGCGGATCGAGGACGACACGCGGGTCAGCGCCGACCCCGACCATCTGCACCGCATCCTGGTCAACCTGCTGCGCAACGCCCGCGAGGCGATGGAGGACCGCACCGGCCAGGTCCAGGCCGCCCTGCGCGTCGAGGACGGCGCCAGCGTGCTTCGCCTCAGCGACGACGGCCCCGGCCTGCCCGACCGCGCCCTGGCCCACCTGTTCCAGCCGTTCACGGGCTCGGCGCGGCGCGGCGGCACGGGCCTCGGACTGGCGATCTCGCGAGAGTTGGCCCAGGCCCACGGCGGCGACCTGACGCTGGTGAAGACCGGGCCCGAGGGGACCGTGTTCGAGCTGCTGCTCCCGGGCGCCCCGGCGCCGGAGAAGCCCAGGCGCGCGCGGAAGAAGAAGACGGAGGCGTAGGCCTTCCCATGGGGGGAGGGTTTCGTGTCCCGCAGGGGACATGATTGCCTGTCCCCTCAACAGCGTCCGACGGTTTCGCGAGGACAGCGATGATGTCCCCCGGCCGACCACCGCTACTCCAGCGTCTTCGCCACGCCCTCGCGCCGGTCGTCCGCGCCACCTTCGTACAGCCCGCCCGGACGCACGATGACACCGTGCAGGCCGCTGTTCTCGCCGGCGGTGTTGTTGAAGATCAGGCCCCGCGCTCGCAGCCCCTCGACCACGCCGGCCGGGTACCGCTCCGGCTCGCTGGAGAACATCTTCCCGCGCGCCACCAGGTTGGGCAGGTCGAAGGCCTGCTGCATCGGCAGCTCCCAGTCGAACACCCCGATCATGGCCTTCAGATTGTAGGACAGGATCGAGCTGCCACCCGGCGAGCCCAGCGCGGCGACGAAGCGGCCCCGGCGGTCCAGCACGATCACCGGCGCCATCGACGAGCGCGGCCGCTTGCCGGGCTCGACCGCGTTGGCGGCCGGAACGCCGTCGGGGTCGCTGGCCGAGAAGCTGAAGTCGGTCAGCTGGTTGTTCAGGAAGAAGCCGCCGACCATCCGGCCGGAGCCGAAGATGCTCTCCACCGTCGTGGTCATCGACACCACGTTCCCCCAGCGGTCGATGATGACCATGTGCGAGGTGCCGGCCGGCTCCAGCGTACGGTCCACGCCGCGCAAACCCGCGCCCTTCGGATTGCCCGCCGCCGGCGGCGGTCCGACACGGTCGCCGACCAGCCTGGCCCGCGCGGCGATGTAGTCGGGGGCCAGCAGGCCGTCGATCGGCGTCTTGACCGAGGGCCAGTCGCCGACGTGGCGATCACGGTCGGCGTACATCAGCCGCTCGGCCTCGGCGAGCTGGACCCAGGCGACCGGATCGGTCGGGGAGCGGTCGGCGATGTCGGTCCGTTCCAGGATCAGCAGCGCCTGCAGCAAGCTGACCCCGCTCGACGGCGGAGGCGGCACGCAGACGATGTAGACGCGGAACGGCCGGCACAGCGCCTCAGTGACGCGCGGTCGATAGGCGCGGATGTCGGCGGCGGTGAGCGTCCCGGCCAGCGGCTCCTGCTGCGCCCGGGCCGCGATCGCCTCGGCCAGCGGCCCGGCGTAGAGCGCGCTCGCGCCCTGCCCCGCCAGCCGGCGCACCGTCTCGGCGTAGGCCGGATTCTTCAGCCGGTCGCCGGCCACGTACTTGGTCCCGTCCGGCTTGGTGAAATAGGCGATCACGTCGGGGGCCGAATTCTCGGGGATACGCGGCGAGGCGATCATCCCCGCCAGGCGCGGACTGACGATGAAGCCCTCGGTGGCCAGCCGCTCGGCGTCGGCGAACAGCACGCCCCACGGCAGCTCGCCGTGCGCCTTCTGGGCCAGGTCGAGCATCGCCACCGCGCCCGGCGCGCCGACCGACCGGCCGCTCAGCACGGACTCAGCGTAGCCCAGCGGCTTGCCGTCCGGCCCTATGAACATGTCCGGCGTGGCGCCCTTCGGCGCGGTCTCGCGGCCGTCGTAGGCGGTGACCTTGCCGCTGGCCGCGTCGTAGTAGGTCATGAAGGCGCCGCCGCCGAGGCCGCTGCTCTGCGGCTCGACCAGCCCCAGCACGGCCTGCACAGCCACCGCCGCGTCCACCGCCGTGCCGCCCTCGCGCAGGATCTTCAGCCCGGCCTCGACCGCCAGCGGATTGGCGGCGGCGACGAAGCCCTGGGGGCGCGGCGTCGCGACGGCGGCCGGCGCGGGCGGCGGCGCGGCCGTCTCCGGCAGCAGCGAACAGCCGCCGAGCAGCAGGGCGAGGAGAAGACCGGGCAGATGACGCATGCGCACTCCGGAACAGGAGGAGTCACAATAGGCATCGGCCCGGCGAGGAAAAGCCCTCGCCATGGACAAGTTCGGAAGCCCGTGCGAGCAGGTCTGTCCATGAGCAGCGCGCGTCCCGGTCCCCGCAACCTGATCACCGACGTCCCCGGCCTGAAGGTCGGCCAGGCGCAGGACGAGCGGGTTCGCACCGGCGTCACCGTGATCCTGCCGGACGAGCGCGCGGTCGCCGCCGTCGATGTGCGCGGCGGCGGGCCCGGCACGCGCGAGACCGACGCGCTCGATCCCCGCAATCTGGTCGACGCCATCGATGCGGTCGTGCTGTCCGGCGGGTCGATGTACGGCCTCGGCGCCGGCGACGGCGTGGCCGCCTGGCTGGGCGCGCGGGGGCGCGGTTACCCGGTGTCGAGCCTGCCCGGTCTTCCGCGCGCGCCGATCGTCCCGGCGGCCATCCTCTTCGACCTCGGAAACGGCGGCGACAAGGCCTGGGGCGAGGATCCGCCCTATCGTCGGCTCGGCATCGAGGCGGCCGGTGCGGCGGACCTGGACTTCGCGCTGGGCGTCGCCGGCGCGGGCTACGGCGCCAAGGCCGGGCGGCTGAAGGGCGGGACGGGCTCTGCCTCGATCGTCACCTGGGACGGCCACACGGTCGGCGCCCTCGCTTGCGTGAACAGCTTCGGCTCGGTGGTCGGCGGGGACGGCCGGACGTTCTGGGCCTCGCCGTTCGAGATCGACGGCGAGTTCGGCGGCCGCTCGCCGGCCGGCCTGACCATTCCGGCCGACGACTGGGGTCTGGCCAAGCTCAATCCCGGCGCCCGCGAGAACACCACGATCGCCTGCGTCGCCACCGACGTGGCCCTGACCAAGACCCAGGCCCAGCGCGTGGCGATCATGGCCCAGGCGGGCATGGCCCAGTCCATCCGCCCCGTGCACACCCCCTTCGACGGCGATGTCGTCTTCGCCCTGTCGACCGGCCGCCGGCCCATCGGCGAAGC
Organism: Caulobacter sp.; assembly: GCA_044238855.1. Taxonomy (GTDB): domain Bacteria; phylum Pseudomonadota; class Alphaproteobacteria; order Caulobacterales; family Caulobacteraceae; genus Caulobacter. Next base: position 11,526 of record JBIICO010000042.1, on the reverse strand, counting down.
GCCCGACCGCATGGTCGCGCGGATCGGCGCCCTGGCCGCCGACTGCCTGGCCCGCGCCGTGGCGCGCGGCGTCTACGAGGCGGTCGCCTGGGAGGGATCGGACGTTCCCGCGTGGCGCGACCTGTCCAACCTTTAATGACCCGTGGTATCTGAAGCGTGCTACGGCCCGCGCCCGCCGGACGGATCACGTCCGGATCTGTGTTTGTCTGAGCGCGGTCCACCGCCGGACGGCCCCCGCCGCCGACGGCTCGCGTTCGCATCAGGAGGGCTCGCATGAAGGTCTCGAAGAAGAATATCGGCCAGATCGCACTGGTCGGCGTCGCCATCGCCGGCGCGGCCGCGGCGGCGCCCCCGGCGACCAAGCAGGTCGTGACGGGTCCGGTCGCCACCTACTGGATGAGCGCCCAGACCAACAGCGGCTTCACGATGGGCGGCGCGGGCGCGCAGCGCCCCTCGCTCGGCTCGATGATGATGGGCGGGATGGGCGGCGGCGACAACGTCAGCAAGAGCCTCCACCTCGAGCTCGGCTCCAGCCGCAAGGCGACGGGCGAGCCTTCCGCCGAACACCTGCCGCCGTCGGTGCTGAAGGCTGGCGCCAGCCTGCCGCTGCTCAGCCCCAAGCCGACCGTCCGCGAGCCGGTCGAGCGCGAAACCAACGTGTATGAGAACTACGAGCAGCCCAAGGGCAAGATGCTGATCTACTGGGGCTGCGGCGAACGCGCCCGCGCCGGACAGCCCCTGGTGTTCGACTTCGCCAAGATGGCGAAGGGCCAGATCCCGGCCGGCTACCAGAACCTGATGACCAGCCTGCAGGTCACCGCCGCGCGCGGCCCTGCCGCCGGCCGCAACGCCACCTACGGCGAGTGGCCGAACGAGAAGACCCGCACCAGCGTGCCGGGCGACGGCTCGCTGCTGGGCCAGCACACGATCCGCGGCAACTACTCGCCCCAGATCCAGTTCACCATGGCCCAGGGGCAGGACTTCCTGCCGGCCGTGAACATGAGCACCAACCGCAAGAACCCGACCGGCTCGTTCCAGCTCGGCTGGCAGCCGGTGACGGGCGCGACGGGCTACATCGCCTCGACCATGGGCGGCGACGGCGAGACCTTCGTTGTCTGGAGCTCCAGCGAGGTGCAGAGCCTGCTGTTCGCCCTGCCCGACTATCTGACGCCCGGCGACGTCCAGCGCCTGCTGGCCAACAAGGCCCTGATGCAGCCGACCCAGACCAGTTGCACGGTGCCCAAGGAGGTCGTCGATGCGGCCCCTTCGTCGATGTACCAGTTCGTGGCCTACGGCGGCGAAAGCAACTTCAGCTACCCGCCGCGACCGGCCGACCCGAAGCAGGCCTGGAACATCGAGTGGACGGTGAAGGTCCGCTACCGCTCGGCCACCGGCGGCATCCTCGGCATGGAGAACCCCTACGGCGGCGGCGAAGGCGACAGCTCCAGCGGCTCGTCGTCCGACGGCGGCAAGTCGACCAAGAAGCCGAAGAAGCCCAAGGGCAGCGACATCCTGCGCGGCCTCGGCGTGCCGATTCCGGGCCTCTGAACGGCGAAAATCCGGGGCGGCAAAAAACCGCTCCGGACCGCTTGCCTTTCTGAAAGAGCGCGACTAGTTTCCGCGCTCCTCGCGGGCCCCCAGGGTTCCCACCGAGATGCGCGCCCGTAGCTCAGCTGGATAGAGCATCAGACTACGAATCTGAGGGTCGGACGTTCGAATCGTTCCGGGCGCGCCATTTTCTTCTTCCAACTTCGATGAGACGGCCGCCGGCCGGATCAGCCCGTCACCCGAATCGATACCCCACGCCCGCCTCGGTGAGGATCACCGTCGGGGCCGCCGGGTCGGCTTCGAGCTTCTGGCGCAGTTGCCCCACGAACACCCGCAGGTACTGGACGTCGTGCTCGTGGGCGGGGCCCCAGACGGCGGTGAGGATCTGGCGGTGGGTGAGGACCCTGCCCGCGCCGCCGGCCAGACAGGCGAGCAGGTCGTACTCCTTGGGCGACAGCTTCACCGGCCGGCCGGCGCGGGTGACGCGGCGGTTGACGAGGTCGATCTCGACATCGCCGGATTTCATCGTCTGCTCGGCGCCGTCGCGGTGCAGCCGGTGGCGCATGGCCACCCGCAGGCGGGCCAGCAGTTCGCCGACCCCGAAGGGCTTTTCGACGTAGTCGTCGGCGCCGGCGTCCAGCGCGTCGATCTTCTCCGTCTCGCGGTCGCGGGCCGACAGGATCAGGATCGGGCCGTCATAGAAGGCGCGCGCCTTCGCCAGCGCCTCCTTGCCGTCCATGTCGGGCAGGCCGAGGTCCAGCACCACCGCGTCCGGCGGCTTGCGGGCGATCTCGCGCAGGCCGGACGTCGCGTCGTCGGCGCGAACGTGCTCGTAGCCCGAGGCGTCCAGGGCCGGGCCCAGGAAGCGGTGGATCTGGGGTTCGTCGTCGATGACGAGGATGCGCGGGCGATAGGCGGTCACAGCATGTGCCCCGGGGTGACGGTTTCCTTGCGCAGGCTGATCAGGATGCGCGTGCCCTGGCCGTCGTGGATCGGACTGGCGGCGGCGATCCGCCCGCCCATGGCTTCGACGAAGCCTCGCGAGATAGCAAGGCCCAGGCCGGCGCCCTTGCCGCGATCGGTGGCCTCCTCCATGCGCCGGAAGCGCTCGAAGACGCGCTCCAGCTCGGCGGTCGGAATGCCCCGCCCCTCGTCCTCGATGGAGATCACCACGTTGCCGCGATCCTCGTAGGCGGCGGTCTCGATGGTCGAGCCGTCGGGGCTGTATGCGATGGCGTTCTCCAGGATGTTCACCAGCGCCTGCTCGAGCAGCGACGGGTCGACCATGACCATCGACAGGTCGGGCGGGAAGTCGCGCACCAGCGTCCGGCTCTCCAGCCGTCGCTCGACACGGGCGATGGCGGCGGCCAGCACGTCGCGGACGTCGGTCCAGTCCTTGCGGGTCTTCAGCGCCCCGCCCTCGATTCGGGTCATGTCGAGCAGGTCGCCGACGTAGCGGTTCAGCCGTTCGGCCTCCTCGCGGATCGACAGCAACAGGTCGCGCTGGACCGCCTTCTCCATGCCCTTGCCGAAATCGATCAGGGTCGTGACCGCACCCAGCACCGTCGACAGCGGCGTGCGCAGGTCGTGGCTCACGGAGTTCAGCAGCGCCGAACGCAGGCGGTCGGAACGGCGCAGGGCGTCGGCGTCGGCCGCCTCTGCCGCGAATTCGGCCCGCTCCAGCGCGATGGCCCCCTGGTCGAGCAGGGACAGGGCGAAGCGTTCGTCCTCCTCGGCCGCCAGGGCGTGCGGTTCGAGGCCCGCCACGCCGGAGCGCGCCTTGACGCCCTGCAGGGGCCGGAACGTCCAGGCGGCGTTGGGCAGGGTGCCGGTCCCCGCGCCGGCCGGCTCGCCCTTCTCCCAGGCCCAGCGGGCGGCCGCGAGGTCGGCGGTGGACAGCGCCTCGACAGCCGGCGAGGCGGCGGTCAGCACGATGTCGCCGCCGGCGGGCAGCAGGATAACCGCCCGCCCCCCGGTGGTCGCGGCCAGCTGCTCGGCCAGCGCCTCCGCCGCGGTTTCCTTGCGGGCGGCGCCGGACAGGCGGCGGCTGGCGGCCAGCAGGGCGGTGATGGCCGAGGCGCGGCGGCTGGTGGCCCGCGCCTGGTCGCGCACCCGGCCGGTCAGCCAGCCGGTGGTCAGGGCGACGGCGAAGAAGACGGCGAAGGTCAGCACATCGGCCGGGTGGCCGATCACGAAGCTGTACTCCGGCTCCAGGAACAGGAAGTTGTAGGCCAGCGCCGCCGTGGCCGCCGCCGTCACCGCCGGCCAGAAGCCGAAGGCCAGGCCCGAGCCCAGGACGCTGAGCAGGAAGATCATCGCCAGATTGGCGTTCTCCACCCGCCGGTCGATCAGCGTCGCCACCAGCAGGGCCAGCCCCACCAGCGCCAGCGCGCCCATCTGTCCCCGCCAGGCGAGCGGCGCCCTGGGCCTGGGCGCATGTACGGCGCCGTCGTCGGCGCCCTGCTCGGTGATGACGTGGAGCGCGGCTCCGGCGGCCTGGTCCAGCAGGGCCGGCGCGAGGGCGCGGTCGAACAGGCCGCGCCACTTCGGCCGCCGCGACTTGCCGACCACGATCTGGGTGACGTTGTTGCGGCGGGCATAGTCGAGGACGGCGGTCACCAGGTTGTCGCCGGTCAGGACCACGGTCGAGCCGCCCAGTTGTTCGGCCAGCTTCAGGGCCTCGTTCAGGCGCACCCCGCCCAGCGGATCGCCCGCCGCGCGGTTGGGTCGCTCGATGTGGGCGACGGTCCAGGGGGCGTCCATCATCATGTCCGACAGCCGCCGCCCGGCCCGGACCAGCGAGCCGGCCATGGCGTCGGGCCCGACCAGCACCAGGATCCGCTCTCCGGCCGCCCAGGGGCCCTCGACCCCCGCCGCGCGCATGGCCTGGTTCAGCTGATCGTCGACCGTCTGGGCCGCGCGGCGCAGGGCCAGCTCGCGCAGGGCGGTCAGGTTCTCGGGCTTGAAGAAGCGGTCGGCCGCCAGACGCGCCGTCTCCGGCACATAGACCTTCCCCGCCGCCATCCGCTCGCGCAACTCGGTCGGGGTGATGTCGATCAGCTCGATCTCGTCGGCCTTCGACAGCACGCTGTCGGGGACGGTCTCGCGCTGGCGCACGCCGGTGATCTTCCAGACCACGTCGACCAGGCTTTCGAGGTGCTGGACGTTCAGCGTGGTCCAGACGTCGATGCCGGCCGCGAGCAGCTCCTCGACATCCTGCCAGCGCTTGGGATGGCGACTGCCGGGGGCGTTGGAGTGGGCGTACTCGTCGACGAGCAGAAGCCCCGGCTTGCGGGCCAGGGCGGCATCCAGATCGAACTCCAGCAGCGTCCGTTCGCGGTGCTCCAGCGGCTTGCGCGGCAGCACCTCCAGCCCGTCGAGCAGGGCCTCGGTCTCGCGGCGGCCGTGGGTCTCGACGACCCCGACCAGCACATCGCCGCCAGACCTGGCGAGGCGTCCGGCGGCGTCGAGCATCTCGAACGTCTTGCCCACTCCGGGGGCCATGCCGAGGAAGACCTTCAGCCGGCCTCGGCCGGGACGCCCCGCTGTCGCCAGCAGGGCGTCGGGATCGGGGCGTGGCGGCTCGTCGGGACTCATCGCGCCGGAGGTTGCGCCGCCGGAAGGCGGGCGTCGAGCGCCAGATTGACCTTCAGCACATTCACCCGGGGCTGGCCGAGGAAGCCGAGCGTCGGCCGTTGCGTGGCGCCCGCGATCAACTCACGCACGCGGGCCGGGGACACGCCCCGCGCCTGCGCGATCCGCTGGACCTGACGTTCGGCGAAGGCCGGCGAGACGTCGGGATCGAGGCCCGAGCCGGAGGTGGTCACGGCGTCGACCGGGATGGGCGCGTCGCTCTCGCCGCGCAGGGCAGCGGCGCTGTCCTTGACCCGGGCGATGTAGTCCTCGTTCAACGGGCCGTAGTTGGAGCCCGACGAGGCGGAGGCGTCGTAGCCGTCGCTACCGGCGGCGGAGGGACGGCCGTGCAGGTAGCCGGCGCCGGTGAAGCCCTGGCCGATCAGGGCCGAGCCGACCGGCTTGCCTGACCGGTCCGAAAGGATCGAGCCGTTGGCCTGGGCCGGGAACAGGGCCTGCCCGGCGGCGGTGACCGCCAGCGGATAGCCGAGGCCCAGCAGGGCGGTGAAGAAGGCCATCGAGACGACGGCGGGGCGAAGGTGGGAAAGCATGGTCATGATCCTCAGGCGAGGCCGATGGAGGAAACGATCAGGTCGATCAGCTTGATGCCGATGAACGGGGCGACGATGCCGCCCACGCCGTAGATCGCCAGGTTGCGGCTGAGCAGCTTGCCGGCGCCGATCGCCCGGTACTTCACGCCGCGCAGGGCCAGCGGGATCAGGGCGACGATCACCAGGGCGTTGAAGATCACCGCCGACAGGATCGCGCTCTGCGGGCTGTGGAGCTGCATGATGTTCATGCCGCCCAGCGCCGGTAGCGCCGCCACGAACAGGGCCGGGATGATGGCGAAATATTTCGCCACGTCGTTGGCGATCGAGAAGGTGGTCAGGGTGCCGCGGGTGATCAGCAGCTGCTTGCCGACCTCGACGATCTCCAGAACCTTGGTCGGGTCGCTGTCGAGGTCGACCATGTTGCCGGCCTCGCGGGCGGCCTGGGCGCCGGTCTGCATGGCCACCCCGACGTCGGCCTGGGCGAGCGCCGGAGCGTCGTTGGCCCCATCGCCGCACATGGCGACCAGCCGGCCCTTGGCCTGCTCGGCGCGGATCATGCGCAGCTTGTCCTCGGGCGTGGCCTCGGCGAGGAAGTCGTCGACCCCCGCCTCCGACGCGATCGCGGCGGCGGTCACCGGGTTGTCGCCGGTGATCATCACCGTCCGCACGCCCATCCGGCGCAGGTCGGCGAAGCGCTCCTTCACGCCCGGCTTCACCACGTCCTTCAGGTGGATGACGCCGACCAGCACGCCGTCCTCGCTGACCGCCAGCGGGGTGCCGCCGGAGCGGGCGATGCGGTCCACGGCCTGGCGGACCTCGGCGGGGACCTGGTCTTCGGTCAGGTCCAGCGACTTCAGCACCGCGTCGACCGCGCCCTTGCGCCAGGACCGGCCGCCGGCGTCCAGGCCGGACTGACGGGTGACGGCGCTGAACGGGATGAAGGTCGCGTCCGCCGGCGTCTGGGCTGTGACGTTCAGCCCGCGAGCCAGGTCGACGATGGAGCGGCCCTCCGGCGTCTCGTCGGCCAGCGAGGCCATCAGGGCGGCCGTCAGCGCCTGCTCGTGGCGCACGCCCGGCGCGCGGATCACCTCGGTCGCCATGCGGTTGCCGAAGGTGATGGTGCCGGTCTTGTCGAGCAGCAGAGTATCGACGTCGCCCGCCGCCTCGACGGCGCGGCCCGAGGTGGCCAGCACGTTGACCTTCAGCAGCCGATCCATGCCGGCGATGCCGACGGCGCTGAGAAGGCCGCCGATGGTCGTCGGGATCAGCGTCACGAACAGCGCGCCCAGAACCATCGGATCCAGTTTCACGCCTGAGTAGGCCCCCAGGCCCAGCAGGGTCACGACGGCGATCAGGAACACCAGGGTCAGCCCGGCCAGCAGCACGGCCAGGGCCAGTTCATTGGGCGTCTTGCGACGGTCGGCGCCCTCGACCATCGCGATCATGCGGTCGAGGAAGGTCGAGCCCGGCTGGCTGGTGACGCGCATCTTGAGCCAGTCGGAAACCACCGTGGTGCCGCCGGTGACGGCGGAGCGGTCGCCGCCGCTCTCGCGGATCACCGGGGCGCTTTCCCCGGTGATGGCGGCCTCGTTGACCGAGGCGACACCCTCGATGATCTCGCCGTCAGCCGGGATCACGTCGCCCGCCTCGACCAGAACGATCTCCCCGGCGCCCAGCTTGTGGGCGGGCGTTGGAATCCAGGTCCCGGTGTTGGGGTCGACGATCAGCTTGGCCTTGGTCGTCACCCGCGCGGCCCGCAGGCTGTCGGCGGCGGCCTTGCCCCGGCCCTCGGCCACGCTCTCCGCCAGGTTGGCGAACAGCACGGTGGCCCAGAGCCACAGGGCGATCTGGATCGGGAACCCGGCCGGCTGGCCACCGACGACGGCGGCCACGGCCGAGACCGTGGCCAGGGCGGCCACGACCTCGGTGGCGAGGATGACCGGGTTGCCGGTCAGCTTGCGCGGGTCGAGCTTGAGGAAGGCGTCGCGGAAGGCGCGCAGCAGCGCCTCCCGCGACAGGGTGGCCGAACCGAGGGCGCTCTTCGTGCGCGGGCCGGCGGCGGATGCGTCCATGATGGACATGTCAGTCGTCCTTAAACGAGAGGGCTCAGCGCGCCGCCGCCAGCACCTGGAAGTGCTCGACGATCGGACCCAGCGCGAGCGCGGGGAAGAATTGCAGGCCGCCCAGGATCAGGATGATCCCGATCAGCAGGCCGGTGAACAGCGGGCCGTCGCTCGGCAGGGTGCCGGTGGTCGGGGCGAGCTTCGGCTTGGCCGCGATCGATCCGGCGATGGCCACCACGGGCACGATGTAGGCGAACCGGCCCAGCAGCATCGCGATGCCCAGGGTCGTGTTCCACCACGGTGCGTTGGCGGTCAGGCCGGCGAAGGCCGAACCGTTGTTCCCCGCCGCCGAGGTGTAGGCGTAGAGGATCTCCGACAGGCCGTGGGGGCCCTTGTTGAGCAACCCGGCCAGAGCGACCGGCAGCACGGCCGCCACGGCCGAGAAGCCGAGGATGACGATCGGCAGGATCAGCACCGCCAGCATGGCGAACTTGATCTCTCGCGCCTCGACCTTCTTGCCGAGGTACTCAGGGGTGCGGCCGACCATCAGCCCGGCGACGAACACCGCCAGCAGGGCCATGACCAGCATGCCGTAGAGGCCCGAGCCCACGCCGCCGGGCAGGATCTCGCCCAGCTGGATCATGAACATCGCGATCCCGCCGCCCAGCGGGGTGAAGCTGCCGTGCATGCCGTTGACCGCGCCGTCGGAGGCGCCGGTGGTGGCGGCGGCGAACATGGCGGTCGAGGCGGCGCCGAAGCGGACCTCCTTGCCCTCCATGCTGGGACCGTGATCGACGCCGGCCGCGACCAGCGCCGGCTGGGGCGTCATCGTCTCGCTGGCGTAGATGCCGCCCGCCGCGGCGGTCACCAGGATGACCATCACGGCGGCCAGGGCGCGGGCTTCCTTGCGGGCCAGGACGATCCGGCCGAAGGCGAACACGGCGGCCAGGCTCAGCACGTTCATGGCCACGATCTGGATCAGGTTGGTCCAGGCGTTGGGATTCTCGAACGGATGGGCGGAGTTGGCGTTGAAGATGCCGCCGCCGTTGGTGCCGAACTGCTTGATGATCTCCTGGCTGGCGACCGGGAACAGTGCCAGCGACTGCCGGCCGCCTTCCACCGTGGTGACCTCGGTTCCCGAGGCCAGCGACTGCGGAACGCCCAGCGCGACCAGCGCCAGCGCGAAGACCAGGCTGACCGGCAGCAGGACGTAGAGCACGACCCGGGTCACATCGACCCAGAAGTTCCCCAGCGTCTCGCCCCGATCGGCGGCGAAGGCGCGCGCCACGGCCGCCGCGATGGCGAGGCCGGCGGCGGCGGAGACGAAGTTCTGCACGCTCAGCCCTGCCATCTGCGAGAAGGTCGAGACCGTCGCTTCCGGCACATAGGACTGCCAGTTGGTGTTGGTCACGAAGCTGACGGCGGTGTTGAACGCCAGGTGCGGGGAGAGCCCCTCGAAACCCTGCGGGTTGAAGGGCAGCAGGTTCTGCAGGCGCAGGATGCCGTACAGCAGCGCGAAGCCTACGGCGCTGAAGGCCATCACCGAGCCGGCATAGCCCACCCAGCCCTGGCCCTTGTAGGCGCCCTCGGGGGTGCGATTGATGCCGAACGCCGCGTAGGCCACCCGCTCAACGGGCTTGAGGACCGGATCCAGCCAGGTTCGGCCGCCGGTCCATACACGCGCCAGATAGGCCCCGAGCGGGATGCTCAAGGCCAGTGTGAGGCCGATCGTGAAGACGATCTCGGCCCAGCCCCGCCATTCCATGCGAGGTCTCCTTTTCGAATGATCAGAAGCGGTCGGGGCGGATCAGCGCCGAGACCATGTAGACGGCGAGGCCAATCGCGGCGGCGCCGTACAGGATATTGAGCAGCATGGTCTCAGACCTTGCGCAGCAACGCGGCATAGAGGCCGAAGAGCGCGAACGCTCCCAGCCCCAGCAGCAGGAAGATGATGTCGGCCAAGGAAAGGTCTCCGGCTCGGGTTGGAGCCGGAACATGCATCCGCCCGCCGTCAGGGTTCGAGGCGGGAGACGGAGCCGGAGCATAAGGATCGCATAAGGACGGCGGCCGCCCGCGAGGACGACCGCCGCGGCGTCTAGGCGCGGTGGGTTTCCGTCTCGATCGCCTGCACGATGTAGCGCGCCTCGGCCTTCACCGTGGCCGACACCCGCACCCAGGTCCCGTCCAGCGGCGCGAGGCGCTGCTGCTGCACCAGGATGCCCCATTGGTGCTGCAGCCGTTCGACCAGTTCGCGCGCGTCGGCCCGCCACTGGAAGCTCACCCAGGGGCATTGGCCGAAGATGGTCTCCAGCCCCAGCGGGGCGAGGCCGCGGATCAGGATATCGCGGGCGGCGCCCTGCTCGGCCTTCATCGCCGCCAGCAGGTCCGGGCGCCCGAGCAGCTTCTCGGCCTGGGCCACCGCCACGGTGTTGAGCGGGTACGGAGCCCGGGTCTCGGTCAGCCGCGCGGCGAACCGCTTCGAGGGCACGATCCACGACAGCCTGCCGCCCGGCAGGAACAGGTCCTTGGACGCGACCTGGAGGTAGATCACCTGCTCGAACTCCTCGGCCAGATCGGCCAGCCACCAGTAGCCGGCGAACTGGCGGTAGGCGCCGTCGGCCAGCACGATCAGATCGGGATTGGCCGCCAGGGCGGCGACGACGTGCGCGCGGCCGATGGGCGACTGGACGGGGTTGGTCGCCGGCAGCGTGAGGCACAGCATGGCGTTCTTGCGGCCGCGCACGTGGTCGGCCAGCACGGCCGGATCGAGTTCGCGCGTGATCGGATGGACCGGGACCGTGACCACCTTGACCCCGTGCAGCAGGGCATAGCGGTCGTAGCCGTGGAAATCCCCCTCGACCCGGACGATGGTCGCCACGCCCAGCGCACCGGCGATGCTCGGGATCCAGTCGAGGCCCGAACCGCCGAGGATGACCCGGCCGGGATCGACACCCTCGCGGTCGCCGAGCAGCGCGCGCAGCCGGGCCGCCTTGCCGGTCGGCAGCTGACCGTCGTCGTAGTCGAGGCAGAGGGCGGCGTCGACGGCCAGGACTTCGCGAAGTTCCGGCAGGACCTCGAGGGCGCCCGAGCCCATACAGTTGCTGTTGGCCCGGATGAGCTTGCCGCCGCCGGGCCCGGCGTACGCGCTGGATTGGAACGTCTGAGACTTGTGCGAATAGGTCATCGGCGGGTCTCCTCTTCGATCGCCGACAGCCTACAAATCACATTAAATCGTTGATTAATAAGGGATAATTCTAGAGATTCGATCGCATACAAAGCGTTGAGGCGCAGTCGCTCCGACTTCACTCAACCGCCTTGCAATTTGATATTCTTCGAAGTCGACAAAAAGCGCCGCGATATCAACGATTCGCCAATGCGAATTCCGTATGATACCGTTCGATACGTTTTTGGACGGGGCGGTTCAGTTGCATGCGCTTTGTTGGCCTGCCGATCGGTTGATCGACGCCTGACGCGCTGCGCTCAATCCCAGTCAGTAGACCGATAGGGATAACGCGCGGTTAACGCAGGTTGATGTCAGACTCCCGCTCCATACTGCCCCCGGAATACGAGAGGGCCATGGCGTTCTTGCGCCAGCACAGGGGTGAGTTCGCCGCCAACCTCGAGATTGTCCTGCGCATCTCGCCGACGTCTGCTCAGAAGTACCTGAGCTCCATTATCGACGAAGTCACCATGTTCGCGCCGGAAGGAGGCGGTCTTCCATCCGCCGCCGC
>JBIICO010000219.1:0-5765 GCA_044238855.1 Caulobacter sp. | reverse complement strand
CGATTCCGAAACCAGGGTCCTCGGTCCCGCGAGGATGGTCGGGGAACAATGGGAATGCGCTGGGGCAAGCAGCTGATTCAGCTCGGCATTCGAACCGATCCCCGGCCGGGCGTCAGAAAGTTATCCCCGCCCTTCCAGTCCACGCCATCCTCAACGGGTCTCGAAGCACGGGGAGGGCGCATGGCCAGCGACCTTGCGGCGACGGGATGGGGTTCGAACAGGAAACAGGCGTGAGGGGGGGGACTCACGCGGCCCGACAAGGCTCGCTGCCTTGCCCGCCCGTCGGAGGAATGGCGGCTAAGCCCTAACACGGCTGCCTACCGGCTGCTTCCGGAAAACGGACTTCGCGGAGCGCTTCACTGCCGCCACCGCTCGCACCTGCTCGACCTGCTCACCCCCCGGCGACAGCCGGGACGCTCCGCAACACCTCCCCACTCGCGGGCCAAAACCCGTGAGGCGGCGAAGTCGTGTCCGCGCCCTTCCCCGCATGGGGAGGGGGCGCTCGCCCATTGCCCCTGGCTGAACGGCGGTTACTCTGGCGCAAAGCAAAACGGCCGGGGAGGGCCACCGTGATCCTGCGTAGAAGTCTGCTGGCGGCGACGACCGCCGCGTTCCTGCTGTCGTCCACGCCCCATGGCGCGCTGGCCCAGACGAAGGGCTTGCCGCCGGCCGCGGGCCTGCCGACCGCGACGCCGGAATCGCAGGGCTTCTCCTCCGAACGGCTGAAGCGCCTGGACGCCTGGTCCGACAGCATCGTCGACCGGGGCCTGGCGCCCGGCATCGCCACCGTGGTCATCCGCAACGGCAAGATCGTCGCCACCCACACCCATGGCCTGGCCGACGTCGCGACCGGCAGGCCGGTCGCCGCCGACGCCATCTGGCGCATGTACAGCCAGACCAAGCCGGTCACCGGCGTGGCGATGATGATCCTCTACGAGGAGGGCCGGTGGAAGCTGGACGAGCCGGTCACGAAGTATGTGCCGGAGTTCGCCGACCTGCAGGTCTTCAAGGGGCTGGACGCGGCCGGCAAGCCGATCCTGGAGCCCGCCAAGCGCCCGCCGACCATGCGCGAGATCATGACCCACACGGCCGGCTTCGCCTACGGCCTGAGCACCAGCAACTATGTCGACAAGGCCTACCAGGAGTCCGGCCTGCTGGGCGCGCCGAACCTCGCCGCCGTCATGAAGGGCGCCAGCGAACTGCCGCTCGCCAACCAGCCGGGCGAGCAGTGGCGCTATTCGATCGCCGTCGATATCCAAGGCTACATCATCGAGAAACTGTCCGGCCAGACCCTGCCGGACTTCATGCAGAGCCGCATCTTCGGCCCGCTGAAGATGAAGGACACCGCCTTCTGGGTTCCGGAGGAGAAGCGCTCGCGCCTCGCCGCCCTCTACGCCATCGATCCCAAGGCCGGGAAGGTCGTGCCGGCGGAGGGCTTCATGGTCCTGCCGATCGACAAGGTCCCGACGGCGCCCAACGGCGGCGGCGGGCTGGTCTCGACCATGGCCGACTACAGCCGCTTCGCCGCCATGCTGGCCAACGAGGGCGAGTTGGACGGCGCGCGCATCCTCGCCCCCTCGACCATACGGCTGATGGCGACCAACCACCTGACCGACGCGCAGCTGGCGCTCGAGCCGATCGGCCCGGGCGCGGGCTTCGGCCTCGACGTGGCGGTGATCATGGACCCGGCCAGGGCGGGGACGACGGCGGGCAGGGGCAGCTACAGCTGGGGCGGCGCGGCCGGCACATGGTTCTGGGTCGACCCGGAGAACGACGTCGCCTTCCTTGGCTTCATCTCGGTGCTCGGCGGCAGCGGCTACCGCCTCGACGAGCGCTCGGCCCAGCTCCTGTACCAGGCTCTGGTCGATCCCGATAAGTAGGGATAGCGTCGCTCGCCCAAGGGAAAGAGGATTGCATGGAACTGATCATCGTCATCGTCGTCCTGGCGGTCCTCGCCCTGATCCTGGTCGGGATCTACAATCGGCTGGTCGCCCTGCGCGCCCGCGCCGACCAGGCATTCGCCGACATCGACGTCCAGCTGAAGCAGCGCCACGACCTGATCCCCAACCTGGTCGAGACGGTGAAGGGCTACGCCGCCCACGAGACCTCGACGCTCGAGGCGGTGATCCAGGCCCGCAACCAGGCCGAACACGCCACCACGGTCGAGGGCAAGGTCCAGGCGGAAGCCGCGGTCACCGCGGGCCTCGGCCGCCTGTTCGCCATCGCCGAGGCCTATCCGGACCTTAAGGCCAACACCAACTTCCTCAGTCTCCAGAGCGAGCTGTCGGACGTGGAGAACAAGCTGGCCGCCGCCCGCCGGTTCTTCAACAACGCCATCGCCGAGTACAACACCGGCCGCCAGTCGTTCCCGGCCGTGCTGTTCGCCGGGCTGCTCGGCTTCGGCCCGCGCAGCAGCTTCGACCTGGGCGAGCAGCGCGACACCCTGGAAGTCGCGCCGTCGGTGAAGTTCTAGGCGGTTCGTCATGGGGGCTTTCGGCCTCTACACCCACATCCAGGCCAACAATGTCCGGTCGGCGATCCTGCTGGCCGGATTTCCGGGGCTGCTGCTCGGCATCGTCTACGCCCTGACGCTGGGCCTGATCGGCGCCGGCTACCTGCCGTCGACCGGGACGCTGGACGGCGACCTGGCCCGGGCCGGCGGCTACATGCTGGCCGGCGCGCCGCTGGCCCTGCTGGTGTCCGGCGTCTGGTTCCTGGTCGCCTGGTTCGGCAACACCGCCATCATCGACCTGGCCACGGGCGCCCGGCCGGTGACGCGGGCGCAGGAGCCGGAGCTCTACAACCTGCTCGAAAACCTGTGCATCTCGCGTGGCATTCCGACGCCGTCGCTGCGGATCATCGAGAGCGAGGCCCTGAACGCCTTCGCCAGCGGCGTGACCCGCAAGCAGTACAGCATCACCGTCACCCGCGGCCTGATGAGCGTCATGGATCGCGACGAGCTGGAAGCGGTGCTCGGCCACGAGCTGACCCACATCCAGAATCGCGACGTGCGGACCATGGTCATCGCCTCGGTGTTCGCCGGGGTGATCACCCTGATCGCCCAGATCGTCTTCCGCGGGGTGCGGTTCGGCGGGGCGGGGCGGTCGCGCGGCAACGGCAAGGGCGGGGCGGGGATCTTCGTGCTGGTCGCCCTGGCCGTGGCGGCGGTCGGCTACGTCCTGGCCATCGTCATCCGCATGGCCCTGAGCCGCTCGCGAGAGTTCGTCGCCGACGCCGGCGCGGTCGAGCTGACGAAGAACCCGGACGCCATGATCGGCGCCCTGCGCAAGATCGAGGCCTCGACCCTGACGCTGGAAGCGCCCGAGGCGGTGCAGGCGATGTTCCTCGAGAACGAGCCCTCCGGGGCGATGGACCTTTTCGCCACCCACCCGCCGATCAGCAAGCGCATCGCCGCGCTGGTGAAGTACGCCGGGGGCAGGGACGTGCCGGCGGTCGATCCGATCGCAACGCCGGCGCCGGCCGGGGCTCCGACCGGGCCTTGGGGCTAGCCTCCATAGAACGGCGATTTACACAGGAGTTACTTATGAGTAACCTTGGCGCTTAAGAGTGTCTCAAGGAGTGAAAAATGGCCGCGCCTGTCGTCAATGCCGCTACGGCTGAAACGTTTACGGAGGGCAGCACCGGCGTGGTCGCCGCCCCCGGCCTTACGGTGTCCGACGCGGACAGCGCCCTCCTGACCGGGGCCACGGTCACGATCGCGGACGCCCGCCGCGGCGACTATCTCGCCTTCGTGAACCAGAACGGCATCACCGGCGTCTACGACCAGACCACCGGGACCCTGACCCTGACGGGGAGCGCCACGGTCGCCGACTATGAAGCGGCGCTGCGCTCGGTCGAGTTCAGGCACGCCGCCGATGCGAACTTCGGCGGCTCGGACAATACCCGAGCTCTGAACTGGCAGGTCACCGACGGCGTCGAGGTCAGCAACGTCGATACCAGCAACATCCTTGTCCAGGAGGGCGGGCCGACCGCCGGCGACGACGTCGTCAACACCCCCACCCCCATCGACGACTACATCGACGGCCTGGCCGGCGACGATACGCTCTACGGCGACGCTGGGAACGACTATCTCAAGGGCGGCCTCGGCTCCGACACGATGTACGGCGGGACGGGGAACGACACCTATGTCGTGGACAACAACACCGACATCACCAACGAGACCGGTGGCGACGGCGTGGACACGGTCTGGAGCAGCATCACCTGGTCCCTGTCGACCGGCCTGGAAAACCTGACCCTCGGTGCGGGCGGCGGGGACATCGACGGCTTCGGAAACGCGGTCGATAACCTCATCACCGGCAACTACGCCGAGAACATGCTCTGGGGCCTGGACGGCGACGACATCCTGCTCGGCCTCGGCGGCAGCGACACGCTGTACGGCGGCGACGGCGCGGACCAGCTCGACGGCGGCGGCCAGAACGACATCCTCAGCGGCGGGGTCGGCGATGACCAGCTGACCGGCGGCGCCGGCGACGACGAGCTGGACGGCAGCGTAGGCGCCGACGTGCTGCACGGCGGGTTGGGCGACGACATCTACTACGTCGATGCCGACGACACCGTCGTGGAGCTGGCGGGCCAGGGGATCGACACGGTCGTGACCGACATCAGCTACACCCTGGGCGACAACGTCGAGCGGCTGAGCCTGTTCGTGGGCGACATCGACGGGACCGGCAATGGCCTGCGCAACACCATCCTGGGGAGCGACGGAGTCAACGTCATCCGCGGCGGCGGCGAGATTGACACGCTCTACGGCCGGGGCGGCAACGACCAGCTGTTCGGCGACGCCGGCAACGACCTCCTCTATGGCGAAGGCGACAACGACAGCCTCTTCGGCGGCGACGGCGCCGATACCCTCGACGGCGGCGCGGGCGACGACGTGCTCGACGGCGGCGTGGGGGCGGACAAGTTGACCGGCGGTGATGGCGCGGACGTGTTCCGGTTCGCGTCGGGTAGCGAGATGGCCGCGGACCGAATCCTCGACCTCGACTTCGCCGAGGGCGATACGATCGATCTCAGCGGCGTGTTTGCCGGCACGATCGCCTTCGTCGGCCGCTTCACCGGCCAGGCCGGGCAGGCGGTGCTGAGCTATGTTGCGGGGTCGGACACGACCTACGTCCGCATCGACCTGGACGGCGACAAGCAGTTCGACGCCACGCTGCTCATCAGCGGCGACCACCGCGGCAGCGAGACCAACCTCTACACCGGTCCGGCCGACGTCGACGGCGGCTGGTACCTGTAGAAACGGAGAGCGGCCTGGACCTCGGGTCCGGGCCGCTACTTCTTGCCGAGCTTGGCGATGACCGGGCCGCGCAGCCGACGCTCGCGTTCGAGGGCTTCCTGGGCCGCGACGCGCTCGCGGGCGGACATCAGCATCCAGCCCTGGGGCTTGAGGATTTCCAGCGGCGAGAAGCGCGCCTTGTAGGCCATCTTCTCGCTGCCCGCGACCCAATAGCCCAGGTAGACGTAGGGCAGGCCGTTGATGGTCGCCTGGACGATGTGATCCAGAATGATGAAGGTGCCCAGGCTCCGGCGCTCGAGGCGCGGGTCGTAGAAGCTGTAGACCATCGACAGGCCGTCGCCCATCAGGTCGACGAGCACGCAGGCGATCAGGTCGCCCGGGCCGCCGTCTGCCGACGGCGTGCGGTACTCGATCAGATGCGTGCGGACCGCGGTGTCCTCGACCATGGCCACGTAGTCGGGCCAGGTCATCTCGGCCATGCCGCCGTCGGCGTGGCGCGCCAGCAGGT
>JBIICO010000004.1:0-66323 GCA_044238855.1 Caulobacter sp. | reverse complement strand
TTCCGTGATCGGCTTCGGGGTGCTGATCCTGTGCCTCGCGGGCCTTGCCCAGCACGGCTCGCGCTTCGCTTCCCAGACACCGTTCGTGTATCTGGGGGAGATCAGCTATTCGACCTATATGATCTGCGTGCCCTGGAAGATCATCTTCGTGAATGCAGTCACGAAAGCCTTGAACTTACCGACCGAGAAACTGCCGCTCGGCCTGTGGATAATCTTCCTGGTTTCGGTGGTTCCACTGTCGGCCGCCTCGTATCATCTGATCGAGAAACCGGCTCGCGAGCGGATGAAACTGTGGGCCGACTCGTGGCGCGCGCGACGTGACGCCGCGGCAACAGCGTAAAAACACTCTTTTCATTCTCGCGTGAGATGAGTATCCCGTAACACTCTGTAACGGGGGAGCGCTCCTGATGCGTCAACGGACGAGGACCATTATCGGTTCCCTGGCCGCCGCAGCGGTGATCAGCCTTGCGCCTACGGCCAACGCGATGGCCGACATCTACTGGCAATGCGTGCCCTTCGCCCGGCTGCTGTCCGGCATCCAGATCTATGGCGACGCCAGGACCTGGTGGGGCCAGGCCACGGGCAAGTACGAGACCGGCCGCATGCCCCGCATGGGTTCCGTCCTGGCGTTCAAGCCGACGGGCCGCATGCAGCTGGGTCACGTCGCCGTCGTCAGCCGCCTCGTCACCGACCGCGTCATCCAGATCACCCACGCCAACTGGTCCCGCATAGGCGGCGCCCGTGGCCAGATCGAGAAGGACGTGACCGTCATCGACGTGTCGCCGCTCGGCGACTGGTCGCAGGTCAAGGTCTGGTACGACCCGATCCGCGACATCGGCACCTCGACCTATCCGACGCACGGCTTCATCTACCAGAACGCCCAGGCCGTTAAGCTGGCCCAGACCGACTCCCGCTACTGGTCGGCCCAGGGCGTGACCATGGCGCGCACGGCGGCCAACCAGTCGGCCGGCGGCGTCGGTCAGCTGCCCTCGCCGCTGGGCGTCGTGAACCAGGCCGCCGACGCGACCGACCGGATCGCCGCCCTGATCGCGGCCGCCACCGGCCAGGCCCCGGCCCAGCCGACCGAGACCGAGCAGTAGCCACCCGCATCCATTGACGCGCATTCCGCGGCGGGCCATTCCGATGGCCTGATCCGCGGAGTCGTCCTGCCATGCTCAAGGTGCTTCGCCGCGACGGCGGCGGACTTCAGGATATAGACGCTTCCGATCCCCAATGGGCGTTGCCGGAAGACGCCGCCTGGATCGACCTTCACCAGCCGACGCGCGACGAGGAACTGGCCGCCGAGCGCGCGCTGGGCGTGCTGCTGCCGACCCGCGAGGAAATGGCCGAGATCGAGGTCTCCTCGCGCCTCTACCAGGAGGACGGCGGCACCTTCATGACCGCCTTCGTGCTGGTCGGGGCGGACGGCGACACGCCGGCGCTGGAGCCGATCACCTTCGTGCTGTCGCAGGGCAAGCTGGCCACGGTCCGCTACGTGGAGCCCAAGGCGCTCGTCGCCTATGCCGCCCAGGCGGTGCGCGACCCCGACTTCTGCCGTGGCGGGGTCGGGGCCTTCCTCGGCATCCTGGACGCGCTCGTCGATCGGCTCGCCGACATCCTGGAGAAGACGTCCTCGGACATCGACGCGGTCTCGGCCGCCATCTTCCATCCGTCGCGCAAAGGCGGCTTCAAGCCGATCCTGCGCCGGCTCGGCCGGGCCCAGGGCGTGGCGGCAAAGGCGCGCAGCAGCCTGGTCAGCCTCGGCCGCCTCGTCTCCTTCGCGACGCTGTCGCCGGATATCGCCGACGGCAAGGACCACCGCGACCGCCTGCGCTCGCTGCAGCGGGACATCCAGTCCCTGACCGACCATTCCGCCTACCTGACGGAAAACGTCACCTTCCTGCTGGATTCGGCCACCGGCCTGATCAACACCGACCAGAACGAGATCATGAAGGTCTTCTCGGTCTGGGCCGTGGTGCTGATGCCGCCGACACTGATCGGCTCGGTCTACGGCATGAACTTCGACCACATGCCGGAACTTCACTGGATCTTCGGCTATCCCATGGCGCTTTTCGCCATGCTTGTGGCGATGGCCGTGCCGCTCTGGTGGTTCCGGCGCAAGGGCTGGCTCTGAAATCCCCGTTTTTGTGAGGATTTCTTCCGCCCTCCGAACGCTTCCTTAAGCGCGATTGCGGAGGGTGCGGGACGTCGGAATTCCTCCCTCATGACCGCTGCGCCGAACCTCATTCGAACCCTGGACTTCAGCGCCGTCAAAGCGGTTCTGGACGCGCATCAGCGCTATCTGTCGGGCCGGCAGGGCGGCAAGCGGGCCAATCTCTCCTACGTCGACCTGTCGAACATGGCGCTGGACGGCATAGACCTCAGCGACGCCGACATGACCGGCGCGCGATTCTGTGGCGCCAGCCTGAACGGCGCCAAGCTGCATCGCGGCATCCTGTTCGGCTGCGACCTGCGCGACGCGGACCTGCGCCGGGCGGACCTGTCGATGGCCGACATGCGCGGCGCCTGCCTGCGAGGCGCGAACCTGGCGGGCGCCGACCTGGCCGGCGCGGACCTTCGTGAGGGCCGCATCGCGCTGCAGGGCGGCGCCGGCTGGAAGATCCTCAAGCACGAGCGTCGCCCGGGCGAGCTGGACTACGCGGTGCTCCAGGGCGCCAACCTTTCGGGCGCGCAGATGAGCGGCGCCCACGCCCTGTCCGCCGACTTCACCGAGGCCGACCTCTCGGGCGCCTGCCTCGCGGGCGCCAAGCTGATCAACGCTGTGCTCGACGGCGCCAACCTGACCGGGGCCAGCCTGTTCAACACCGACCTCGCCGGCGCCTCGCTGCGCCAGGCCGTGCTGACCGGCGTGAACCTGGACGACGCCAACCTCGACAAGGCCGATCTGACGGACGTGCTCACCGCGCCGCCGGCCATCGTCTATGTCGACGACGTACCGCTGCAGGACCTGCTCGACGGCCACGAACGCTATTGCACCAGCGGTGGCGTCGAGGGCGCGGTGGTCAAGCTGCACCGTGTCGACTTCCGGCCGCTGCGACAGCTGCGACGACGACGGCTGACCGGGATGTCGGCGCCGGGCTGCATCTTCTTCGGCCTGAACCTGGAGGGCGCGGAGCTTCAGGGCTGCGACCTGTCAGGCGCCGACCTGCGCGGCACGGTGCTGAAGGACGCGGACCTGCGCGGGACCAAGCTGGTCGGGGCGCAATTGAACAAGGCGGACCTGCGCGGCGCGCGCCTCGGCCCGCTGCTGATCGCCAAGGGCCGCTACATGCGGACCGACCTCACCGGCGCCGTGCTGCGCGGCGCCGACCTGGCCGGCGCCAGCGCCCGCAAGGCCCGCTTCCTCGAAGCCGACCTCGAAGGCGCCAAACTGGACGGCGCGGACCTGCGGGACGCCGAGCTGGAAGGCTGACTACATCCCCTTGCGCAGGGGCAGCAGGTCCGGGAACACCGGGTCGCGCTTCTCGGCCTTGGCCTGGAAGGTCTCGGCCATGTGCGGGCCGGAGAACATGCCGACCTGCCACAGGGCGATGTAGTCGAGGGCGTCCTTGATGGTGTGGTCGCGGGCGTAGTTGATCATCACCTTGCTGCCGGCCACGGCGAGCGGCGACTTGGCGGCGATCTCCTTCGCGGTGGCCAGGGCGTGGGCGACGACGGCGTCGTGGTCGGGCAGCACCTCGTTGACCAGGCCGATCTCCCTGGCCTTCAGGGCCGGCAGGCGGCGGCCGGTGTAGGCCAGCTCGCGCACCCAGCCCTCGGGGATCAGTTTGCACAGGCGCGGGAAGGTGCCGACATCGGCGGTCATGCCGATGTTGATCTCCATGATCGTGAAGAAGGCGTCCTCGGTGCAGTAGCGGATGTCGCAGGCGCTGGTGAAATCCACCGCCCCGCCGATGCAGCCGCCGTGGATGGCGGCGATGACCGGCATGCGCGCCTCGTCCAGGCAGCTGAAGGTGTCCTGCAGGTGATGCACGTGGCGACGGAAGCTCTCGCCGGCGACGTGGCGGTCGACGGGGCCGGCGTCACGGTCGCCGACGCCGGAGAACACCTGCAGGTCCATCCCGGCGCAGAAGTGCTTGCCGGTCGAGGAGATGACGATGGCCCGGGCGCGGGCGTTGTCGTCGATGTCCCGGACGATGACCGGCAGCTCGTTCCAGAACGCCTTGTTCATGGTGTTCATCGCCTCGGGCCGCGTCATGCGGATGTGGGCGACGCCGTCCTCGATGGTGACCTCGAAGCATTCCCACTTCACATCGGTGGCGGTGACGGTCGCTTGAGCGGTCATGGTGGTCCTCCCGTTTTTCCGCACCTTCGCCCGCTGACGCGGGGAAAGCCAAGGCCCCCTAATGGAGGATGCGTCGGCGCGGCCCAAGCGGTTGTCTGGCGGCATGGACCTTTTCGAGATCCTCGCCCGGCTGATGGGGGCCTTCTACGCGCTCGGCGGGGCCTTCACCCTACGGGCGGTGGCCGGCGATGCGGTGCTGGACAAGGCCCTGTCGGCGATCAGCATGACGCCGCCGGACCGCGAGGACGTGATCCGGCGCTGGGTGATGACCTTCGCCGCCGTCCTGACCGGCATGTCGGGCATCGCCCTGATGATGCTCAGCGGCTGGGCCACGCCGCTGTTCCTGACCAACCTGGCGCTGCAGGCGGCGTGGCTCGTCTACACCATCAAGCGCGACGCCTCTGACCCGGAAGAGGCGCTCGGCCGGCGGCGACGGGTGAACGCGGCGGTGCTCTGGACGCTGGTGACGGCGCTGGTCCTGTGGCTCGGCTGGCGACACCGGCTGTCGGCGCTGCTGGAGCCCTGGACGCCGGCGCTGATGACGGCGGCGCTCGTGGCCGGCATCGCCTGGGTCCTGCCACACCTGACCTGGAACCCCGCCTCGCCGCCTCGGCCGGAGGAGCCCGGGGACGACGACCCCCTCCTGCCCATGCCCGACCGTGTCCGGCTGGAATTGCGCTACGGCTACCTGCCGCTCTGGGACGCCGACACGGGCTTCGCCGTCAACGCGGCGGACCATGTTTCGCCCGAGCTGTTCCAGCGGCTGGTCGACTGGGAGAACGCCTTCCACGAGGCGGTCGACCCCTACTCGCCGGACGAAGGACCGGCCTTCACCGCCGCCCAGGCGGTCGCCCATCGGGACGAGGGACTGGCCATCGCCGAGGCGCTCGCGGCGGTCTTCGGCTCGGACAACGTCGATGCGCCGCTCTACGGCAAGGACGCCCGGCCCCGGTTGCTTCCAGAACAGATCGGCTGACGCGCGCGTCCTCGCACAATCTTTTGAGGTCAAACTCGGGAGTCAGCCGGGTCGCCTACAGCTTCCGTAAGGGTATAGTCTCCGCCACAGGGTCCGATACGGGACCTTTGAGGGAGCAACACATGCGCATCGCGATTACCGCTTCTATCCTTCTGGCGGCGGCCGCCGCGGGCCTGCCCGGCGCCGCCCAGGCGCGCGGCGTGTTCGGCTGCGACGCGGCCGGCGGCAAGCAGGAAGGCGGGGCCGTCATCGGCGCCATCGTCGGCGGGATCATTGGCAACCAGGTGGCCAAGAACGAGCGCGGCCTCGGCACGGCAGTGGGTGCGGGCCTCGGGGCCGCCGCCGGCTCGGCCATCGGCTGCAAGATTCAGGAAGACGACAAGCGCAAGGCCGAGGCCGCCCTCGAGCAGGCGCTGAGCACCGGCTACGCCCAGAACTGGCGCAACCCGTCGACGGGGTCGCGCGGCGACGTCCAGGTCGAGCCCTGGAGCGCCTACGGCGACGGCTACGGCCAGCCGATCCGCCTGCAGAGCGTTAGCTTCGCGCGCGGCGTCCAGCCCCAGCGCAACTGGGAAGGCGGCGGGACCTGGTGGTTCGCCCCCAACACCGTGAACCTGCGCGGCGCGCCGTCCACCAAGAGCGCGATCGTCGGCAAGCTGGCCGGCGGCCAGGACTTCCAGGTGCTGGCCAAGGTCGCGGGCGCCAACTGGCTGCTGGTCGGCCAGAACGGCTACGCCACGGGCTATGTCTCGGCCTCGGTCGTTCGTCCGCGCGGCGGCGACAGCGGCGACTGCCGCCGCATCACCCAGACCATCTACACCAAGAAGTACGGCAGCGAGTCCGAACGCTTCCGCGCCTGCCGCAAGCCGAGCGGCAGCTGGGATCTGACCAAGATCTAGCGGGCCTCGACTAACGTTGAGGGAAGGCATTAGGCAGGGTGACGATGAGCACCCTGCCTGACGTCTCCCCCGCCCGCCGCCGCTCCATCGCCGTTCCGGGCGGTGAGATGGCGGCGCTGGAGTTCGGCCCCGAGGGCCGCCCGCTGGACGTGCTGTTCCTGCACGCCAACGGCTTCTGCGCCTCGACCTATCGCGGCATTCTATCCCCCCTCGCCGACCGCCTGCGCATACTGGCGGTGGACCAGCGCGGCCACGGCCGCACGACGCTGCCGGCGGTCCCGTTCGCCGCCAATGTCTGGCGGGGCTACAGCGACGACCTGCTGGCCGTTCTGGACGCCCTGGGCGAAACGCCGACCGTCCTCGCCGGCCACTCGATGGGCGGCACGGCCTGCCTGCTCGCGGCCGCCGAGCGGCCGGACGCGGCGAAGCGCCTCGTCCTCTTCGACCCGGTCATCATCACCCCCGAGCGCGCCGCCCTGCTGGGCGAGGAAGGCATGAAGAGCTCGCCGCTGGCGCAAGGGGCCCTCCGCCGCCGCGCAAGCTTCCCGAGCCGGGACGCCGCCTTCGAGGGCTACCGTGGCCGGGGCGCGTTCAGGACCTGGTCGGACGAGATGTTGAGCGACTACCTGCTCGACGGCCTGACCGAGGACGGCGAAGGCGGCCTGCGCCTCTCCTGCGCGCCGGAATGGGAAAGCGCCAACTTCGCCACGCCCTCGCCCGACGCGGTGGGCGGCATTCCCGGCATCCAGGCCTCGATCCGCATCCTCAAGGCCGAGCACGGCTCCACCGCGCAGTTCGAAGTCCACGAGGCGGCGGTGCTGGAAAGCGGCGCGCGGATCGAGATCGTGCCGGGCGCCAGCCACTTCCTGCCGATGGAACGGCCGGAGCTGGTGCGGGAGGAGCTGCTGAACGCGGCCTACAGCTGAAGGCCGGGCGTCGCCTGCTTCATCAGCGCCTCGCGCGCCTCGTCGGTGATCGCCACGATCTTGCGGGCGTCGAGGTCGAAGGTGACGGCCACGGCCTCGGACGTGCCCCAGGCCTTGCCGGTCTCCGGATCGACCATCCAGTGGACCATGGTCTTGGTCCGCGCGTCGGCGGTCTTCAGGCCCGAGCGGATTTCCAGCCGCTGGCCGGCGCGCGGCCAGTCCAGGTGCACCAGCCGGTATTCCAGCACGGCGCCGCCGACCCGCTTGGGCTGTTCGGACGACGCGCCGCTGACCGTGTCGCGGAAGCCGCGCACCAGCCGCGGAATGCCGTCCGACACGCGACCGATGAACTGTTCGGGCCGCATGCGGCCGAAGATGTCACAGTCGCCCGGCTGCACCGCGCCGCTGGCGATGCGGACCAGGCCGATCTCGTCGGCCTTCGCAAGGCCGGCGATCGACTCGACCGGGCCCAGCGAGACGCTGCGGGCGGCGGCCTGATCGGAGATCTCGACGGTCAGCGTCCGAGCCAGCTCACGCGTGCGGGCGCTCCAGGGGAACGGCCGGCCGTCGCGGGGCGTGACGTGGGCGACCACGGTCTGGAAGGTCGCGGCCAGCTGGCCTGTCTCGGTATGCCAGAGCAGTTGCAGCAGCCGGGCTTCGTCGTCGCCGATCTCGACGACGCCGCCGGTCATGTGCAGCGCCGCGCCCGCGTGAGCCTCACGCAGGAAGCGGATGTGCTGCTCGCGGACTAGCAGGGTCGACTCGGCGTGGGCGGTGAAGGCGTGCGGCAGGCCCAGCGCGGCGGCCAGGCCGACGAGGCCTTCGGTGGCCCGGGCGACGTAGAAGCGCACGTTCATGTGCCCCATCTCGTCGCATTCCCAGGTGTTGACGCCCCCGCGCCAGATCTCGACCCCCGGCTCGTTCATCCGGCGCAGTCTTCGCAGCGGCCGTGGGCCTCGACGGTCAGGCCGGTCAGGGTGAAGCCCTTCGCGGCGGCCAGGCGCGCGATCTCGTTCGCGCCCACGGGCTCGATCTCCCGCGTGCGGCCGCAGCAGTCGCAGATCAGGAAGGCCGCGGCATGGCCCTCGGCGCCGCCACCGCAGGCGATATAGGCGTTGAGGCTCTCGATGCGATGCGCGAAGCCCTGCTTCGACAGGAACTCCAGCGCCCGGTAGACGGTCGGCGGCTTGGCCGGCTCGCCCGCCGCGCCGTAGCCGGCGATAAGGTCGTAGGCCTTCACCGGCTGGCCGGCTTGCAGCAGCATTTCCAGCACCCGGCGGCGCGGCGCCGTAAGCCGCTGGCCCGCCGTGTCGCAGCGCGCCTCCGCCGCCGCCAGCCCGGCCGACAGCGCCCCGCCGGTCAGGCCCGGCTGGTCGTGATCATGGTCGCAGGCGTGGGAATGAGCCATGGCCCAGAGGTAGAGACGGCGACGCCCAAGGGCAAGCTCTGGCGGCCGCCGCTACCAGGAGGGCGTGGCGAGGATCGCGGCCTCCGCCTCGCAGCCCTCCAGCGGTTTGCCCTTGGCGCGCAGGGCGGCGATCTCCACCCGGGCCTCCTCCATGTCGGCGCGGAAGTCGGCCGAGCCGTGCAGGGCGGCCACCACCGCCGTGCCGTTCAGGCGACCGGCCTCGACCGAGCTGGCGTTGTGCACGCCGCAGACCACGCGGCTCTCGCCGAAGGCTCGGGCGCGCTGCAGGATCTGGGCGCTCCGATCCGGCGCCAGCTCGGCCAGGATCAGCCCGACCGCCCAGCCCCAGCTCGAGTGGCCCGAGGGGTAGTCGAAGCTGTCGTCGAGCTCCTTGTCACGCGCGACGCAGACCTTGCCCTCGTCGACGAAGTAGGGCCGCTTGCGCGCATAGACCGCCTTCGGACGATCGACGGCGGCGGTCAGGTCCGGCGCGACCTTGAGGAAGAGCTTGGCCGTCTTGGGCGCGCCTAGCAGGGTGACCTCCGCGCCGAGCGAGCAGGCGAAGGCCGTGCCGACGGCGCGGGAGTTGTTGTCGGCGACCGCCATGTCCCAGCGCGGCGTACCCTCGAGGGCGCGGGTAGCCAGGAAGACGGCGCGGTCGGCCTCCGCCTGGGGCGAGCCCGGCTGGGGCGCCGGTGCGACGACGATCGAGGTGTCCGGCGTGGCTTCGCCGAGATAGCCCTTGAACGGGAACTGGGCGAAGGCCGGTCCCGCCGCCATCGCGCCGGCCGCGGCCAATGCCACGCAGATGATCCGTCCACGCACCGTCATGACGCCTCTCCCCTTGTTATGGAGCGAGCATCGCGATGCACGGCGAAGGTTTCAAGTCAGGCGTTGGGCACGGCCCAGATCAGCTGGACGTTCGACTTGTCCCCCGCGGGCGACACGATCACCTGAACCATCCGCTTGGTGGCCTCGTCGCTGGCGGAGAAGCTGGCGCCGCCGCCCGAGCCCATGTCCATGCCGGCCTTCAAACCGGCGTTGGCGGCGCTGGTTCTGTAGAAGTCGATCACCTGCTGCGGCGTGGCGCTGACGGACAGGCTCGCCATGCCCCCGCTGGTCGCGCCGCCTGCCTGGCCGATGCCGGTGACGATGCTCTCGACCTTGGCGCCCGGGTATATCGGCGCGAAGTCAGGCGCGCCGGCCTGCTCGCCCTTGGCGGCGACTTTCACGCCATCTTCACCGACCGTGACCGTCTGGCCGCCGGAAGTGACCTGCAGGCCCTTCTCTTCCTTCTTGCCACAACCTGCCATGGACACCGCGGCGGCGGCGAGGGCGGCGAAGATCACGATACGCATGTCGGAGACTCCAAAGAAAAACCGCGCGAGGACGGACCCTCGCGCGGCTTCTCCGAAATCGCAACTGTTCCGGCTTAGGCGAACAGCTTCTGCCAGCGGCGCTTCTCGCGGTTCTTCCAGGCGCCGCGATGGTAGGCGTCCGAACCGATCAGCGGCACGACCGTGGTGGCTTCGGCGAAGACCATCTGTTCGTGCGTGGTCTGCACCTTGCCCCAGGAGGCGGCCTCCTTGAGCGTCGAGGACGAGCAGGCGCCGTCGCGGACGTCGGCCACGGTGATCTGGACCGCGTACTTGTGCATCTCCGCCTCGACGCCGAGGATTTCGGCGCAGACGACGGTGTCCTGGGCGAAGTTCTTCGGCACGCCGCCGCCGACCATGAACAGGCCGGTGACGCCGGCGGCGATCTTGATGTCGGTCAGTTCGCGGAAGTCGGCGATCGCGTCGAGCATCATGTAGGGCTTGCCGGCGGCGGCGCGCTCCTTCTGGTGCTTCACCAGGCCGAAGCCCGCCGAGCTGTCGACGAAGGCCGGGCAGAAGATCGGCACGCCTTCCTCGTAGGCGGTCTGGATCAGGCTGCCTTCCTTCTTGGCGTTACCTTCGCTGAGCCACTTGCCCATCTCCCAGATGAACTCGCGCGAGCTGTAGCCGCGCGGCTCCAGGCGGTTGGCGATCTCCAGGATGGTGTGGTCGCAGGCCTGGAGCTCTTCCTCGTCGATGTAGGTGTCGTAGATGCGGTCGATGTAGTTCTCGCGCAGCACGTTGTCGTCGACCGGGCCGGCGGCCTGGTAGTGCTTGAAGCCCAGGGCTTCGAAGAAATCCATGTCGACGATCGAGGCGCCGGTGGCGACCACGGCGTCGATCATGCCGAGCTTCACCATGTCACGGTAGACGTGCATGCAGCCGCCGGCCGAGGTCGAGCCGGCGAGGATCAGCCACGGCGAGCAGTCCTTGTCTTCCAGCGCCATGTTGAAGATGTCGGCGGCGCGGGCGGTGTCGCGCGAGCTGAACGACATCTTGCGCATGCCGTCGATGATCGGACGGGCGTCGAAGCTGGTGATGTCGATGTGCTCGACGGTGTTGGCGAGCAGCTGGGCCTTGGTGTTGGTCGGAGCGTTCATCGCTTCGGTTTCCCTGACAGTGAGCGCCCGTCCAATGGCAACAGAAACGCCAGCCCGGACGGAGCGACGGGCTGGCGCTGATTGTAACGCGTTAGCCGCGGATTATCTCCGGCGACGCTTCTTGCTCTTCGGGCGCGGCAGTTTCACGACATTCTCGATCGCCGTGCGGGGCGCGGGGATCGAGCGACGGGCGAGGCCGAACATCGAGGCCATCGGGGCATCGCCGACATCGACCGTCTCCACGGCGCCGAAGCCGTTGAAGTCGGTGCGCATGGCGACGCCATAGGCGCCCAGCATGCCGATCTCCACGAAGTCGCCTTCACGGATGTCTTCCGGCAGCAGGAACGGTCCCGGCATGACGTCGATCGAGTCGCAGGTCGGGCCGTAGAACTGGAACGGACGCAGATTGCCCTCCAGCTCGCGGCCTTCGGCGCCGCCGCGGTAGCCCTTGACCGGGAACGGCCACTTGGCGTGCGCGGCGTCGAACAGCGAGCCGTAGGCGCCGTCGTTCAGGTACAGCGAGTCACTCTTGCGCAGCTCGACGCGGGTCATCAGCGAGGTCGACTCGGCGACGAGGGCCCGGCCGGGCTCGCACCACAGCTCGGTCGTCTCGGACACCGGCATCTCGTTGAAGCCCCGGTCGATGGCGGCGATGTAGTCGCTCATGTCCGGCGGGATCATGCCCGGGTAGACCGACGGGAAGCCGCCGCCCACGTCGACGACGTCCGCGAACACGCCGGCGCGGACCAGCGCGCGGCCGGTCTGCGCCATCGCCGCCTGGAAGGCGGTCGGGCGCATGCACTGGCTGCCGACATGGAACGACACGCCCATCAGGTCCTGGGTCGCCCGGCGGGCGGCCAGCAGCAGATCGGGGGCCCGGTGCGATTCGACGCCGAACTTGCCCGACAGCGAGTAGGCCGCGCCTTCCGCCGACACGCCCATGCGGACGATCAGGTTCAGGTCCTTCGCGCCGCCGGTGGCGTCGAGAATCTTCTCAAGCTCCTCGTGCGTGTCGAAGGAGAAGGTCTTCACGCCGTGCTCGAAGTAGGCGCCCGAGATGGCGGCGCGGCTCTTCACGGGATGCATGAAGGCCATGCGCGAGCCGGGCGCGTGCCGGGACACGAGCTCGACCTCGTTCAGCGAGGCCACGTCAAACCCGGTGACGCCGTTCGCCGCGAGAGTCTCGATGACCCACGGCGAAGGGTTTGCCTTCACGGCATAAAGGACGTCACCCTTGAAGTTCTTCTGGAACCAGCGCGCTGCGACGGCTACGGCATCGCGTCGCACGAGTGCGACGGGACGTTCCGGAGACCGCTCACGGACCAGGTCCAGGGGCAATTGGTACGTGCGCAATTCACGTAACCCCCTGTTGATTGTTAAACCCAGACCGGCGTTAGCGGCGCAGCAAACAGACCTACGGGGTCCGCCGGAAGGCGCGATTTAGGGACGCGGGACCCCGATGTAAAGCGCAAAATTCCCCTTGTGGGGCCAAGGGCCGCGCGGGGGGCGCGAGATACTCGCCGCACACGGAAGTTTCGTGTATGCGCTGAAGGACCTTCCGGGGGGCGGATATGCCCTTCGTCACGAAACTTTCGCATGCCCCTTCCAAGAGTGCGGGGCTTGTGTGCTAAGGACTCTCTCCGAAAAGACATGACCTCGGAAGCCGTTCTCTCCATACGTTCGGTCTCGAAGACCTTTGGTAAGCGACGCGCGCTGGACGCTGTGTCGCTCGATGTCGCACGCGGCGAGATGGTCGCGCTCATTGGACCATCGGGTTCGGGCAAATCCACCCTGCTGCGCTCGATCGACGGTCTGCAGACCATCGATCCCGGCGAAGGGGTGATCGAAGCCTTCGGCGACAAGGTGCAGCTGAGGGGCAAGCTCGGCGAGAAGGTCCGCAAGGTGCGGACCCGGATCGGCTTCATCGCCCAGCAGTTCAACCTGGTCGGCCGGCTGTCGCTGTTCACCAACGTCATTCTCGGCTCGCTGGGCCGCATCCCGTTCGCGGCCGGCCTGTTCGGCCGCTGGCCCGCCGAGACCAAGCAGGCCGCCATGCTCGCCCTGCACCGCGTCGGCGTCAGCGAGTATGCCGGGCAGCGCGCCAACACCCTGTCCGGCGGCCAGCAACAGCGCGGCGCGATCGCGCGGGCGCTGGTCCAGAAGGCCAAGATCATCCTCGCCGACGAGCCGGTCGCCTCGCTCGACCCCGTCTCGGCGCGCAAGGTCATGGAGATCCTGCGCGACCTGAACACCAACGACGGCCTGACCGTGATCGTCACGCTGCACCAGGTCGACTACGCCCTGAAATACTGCGACCGCGTCGTCGCCCTGAAGGCTGGCAAAAAGGTCTACGACGGCCCGGCCTCGGCGCTGAAGCGCGACAAGCTTATCGACATCTATGGCCCGGAATTCGAAGACGTCTTCTGGGAAGGAGCCCCGGCATGATCCGCAGATCGCTTATCGGCGGGGCCATGGCCGCGCTCGCCCTGTTCGGACTCGCCGCCTGCGGTGGCGGCGACGAAACGGCGACCGCCGACAAGGAACTGGTGTTCTCCATCCTGCCGGCCGAGAGTCAGGCCTCGTCGGAGCCGCTGTGGCGGCCGCTGATCGAGGACCTGCGCAAGGAAACCGGTCTGAACATCAAGCTGCGCTTCGTCTCGAACTACGCGCTGCTGGTCCAGGCGATGGCCGCCAAGCAGACGGACGTGGGCTGGTTCTCGGCCCTGCCGGCGCTTGAGGCGACGCGTCGCGCCAACGGCAAGGTCATCGGCCGCATCACCGACATGCAGGGCCGCACCGGCTACGAGTCGGTGCTGATCGTGAAGAAGGGTTCCGGCATCACGCTCGACCAGGTGATGGCCTGCGGCAAGAAGTACAGCTTCGGCCTGGGCGACGCCAAGTCCACCTCGGGCACGCTGGCGCCGATGGCCTTCCTGTTCGGCCCCGCCAACATCGAGCCGGGCGAGTGCTTCAGCCAGGTCCGCAACGCCAATCACCAGGCCAACGCCCTGGGCGTCGCCAACGGCGTCGTCGACGTCGCGACCAACAACTCCGTCGGCCTGGTCTTCCTGGCCAAGCAGTTTCCCGAGCAGGCCAACAAGATCGACGTCATCTGGCGCTCCCCGATGATTCCCGAAAGCTCGATCGTGGTGCGCAAGGACCTCGACCCGGCGACCATCGAGAAGCTGCGCAGCTTCTTCCTGACCTACGGCAAGGGCGAAGGCCCCGAGGCAGATCGCCAGCGCGCGGTGCTGAAGGGCCTCGAGTACGGCGGCTTCCTGCCGGCCGACGACAGCTACCTCGACCCGGTTCGCGAGATGGAAGCCTCCGAGACGCTTCGCGCGGCCCGCAAGGGCGGCGACAAGGCGGCCATCGACAAGGCCCAGGCGAGCTATGACGCGATCCATGCCCGCGTCGAATCGGCGAAGGCCAAGGCGGGCTTGCCGCAATGAGCGTCGTCACCGATCCGTCCGTCGTGCCGGGACCGCCCAGGCGCTCCCTGACCGACCGCCTGTTCGACCTGCTGTTGTGGGGCGGCCTGGCTATCGCGCTGATCGTCGCCTTCGGCCCGGCCGAGATCGACAAGGTGCCCAAGCTGCTCGGCGGCTCGGACAGCTTCCGCGAGCTGGGCCAGGCGCTGCTGAACCCGGACTTCACACAGTGGAAGTTCCTCGTTCAGAAGATGATCGAGACGGTCGAGATCGCGCTGTGGGGCACGTTCATCGCGGTGTTCGTCGCGGTGCCGCTCGGCCTGCTGGCGGCGCGGAACATCACCCCGGTCTGGATCCAGCAGCCGATCCGGCGCGTGCTGGACCTGATCCGCGCGGTGCCCGACCTGGTCATCGGCCTGATCTTCGTGATCGTCGTCGGCCTCAGCCCGCTGGCCGGCGTGCTCGCGCTGGCCTTCAACACCGGCGGCGTTCTGGCCAAGCTGTTCTCCGAGGCGGTCGAGTCGATCGACAAGGGCCCCGTCGAGGGCGTGCGCGCCACGGGCGCGGCCCGGCTGCAGGAGATCGTCTGGGGCGTCATCCCGCAGGTGGCTCCGCTGTGGACTTCTTTCGCGCTCTATCGCTTCGAATCGAACGCGCGGGCGGCCACCGTGCTGGGCCTGATCGGCGCCGGCGGCATCGGCCAGACGCTGATCGAGTCGTTCAACAGCTTCGACTACCGCACGGTCTCGGCCATCGCGATCATCGTGGTGATCACCGTCAGCCTGATCGACCTGCTGTCGCAGGCGATCCGCAAGCGCCTGCTGTAATCGCTGTCAGAGTGCTGGAAACAGAAACGGCGGGTCCCTGGACCCGCCGTTTTTCGTTCAGGCCGCCTTCGGCTTGCGTCGCAGGCGAGCGAGACGGCGCAGACGACGCCAGAACCGCGTCTTCTCGGGCTCGGGATAGGGCTCGAGGTTCTTCACGAACTGCTCGGCGCAGGCGCGCCAGCTGAAGGTCTCGGCGAACTTGCGGACCTGCTTGCGGTCGATGTCCAGACAGGCGAGGCAGGCCTCGCGCAGGCCGTCGGTGCGGCCGGGCGCCAGCACGCCGGCGCCGGAACCGGGGATGATGTCGGCGGGCCCGGGCGCGTTGAAGCCGGCCACCGGCGAGCCGGTCGCCATGGCCTCCAGGATCACCAGACCGAAGGTGTCGGTCAGCGACGGGAAGACGAAGACGTCGGCGCTGTTGAAGTGCGCGGCCAGCTCGTCGCCGAACTTGGCGCCGGTGAAGACCACTTCCGGGTACCTGGCTTCCAGCTCCGCCTTCTGGGGTCCGTCGCCGACGACCACCTTGGTGCCGGGCAGGTCCAGGCTGGCGAAGGCCTCGATGTTCTTCTCGACGGCCACCCGGCCGACGTTGAGGAAGATCGGCTTCTTCAGGTGGGCGAAGACGTCGGTCTCGTCCGGGCGGCGCGGATGGAACTGGTCGGTGTCGACGCCGCGCGACCAGGAGGAGATGTTGCGGAAGCCGTGGCCCTCCAGCTCCTCGCGCATGGTGTCGGTCGCCACCATCATCCGGCCGGACGGCTTGTGGAACCAGCGCATGTAGGCGTAGCCGGCGGCCAGCGGCACCGGCAGGCGCGCCGAGACGTACTCCGGGAAACGCGTGTGGTAGCTGGTCGTGAACGGCAGCTTCCACTCCAGGCAGACGCGGCGCGCGGCCAGGCCGACCGGCCCCTCCGTGGCGATGTGGATCGCCTCGGGTTCGAACGACTTGAACTTTTCCTGCACCGGCTCGTAGGCGCCCACCGCGAGCTTGATCTCGGAATAGGTCGGCAGGGGCACGGTGTTGAACTGGTCGGGGCTGATGACCTCGACCTCATGGCCCATGGTCCGCAGCTCCGCGACGGTGCGCGTCAGCGTACGGACGACGCCGTTGACCTGGGGCTCCCAGGCGTCCGTTGCGACGAGGATACGCATCAGGCGGCGACAGGCTCCGGAAGCTCGGCGGGAATCGCCGGGCTGATCTTGGCCCAGGTCCGCGCGCCAGCCCACTCGATAATTTCCAGGCTGCCGTCGTGGTGTTCCACCAGCGCGGTGCAGCTTTCGACCCAGTCGCCGTCGTTCACGTAGAGAATACCGTCCATGTCGCGCATCTCGGCCTTGTGGATATGGCCGCAGATGACGCCGTCGACACCGCGCCGACGGGCTTCGTCGGTCACGGCCTGTTCGAAGTTCTCGATGAAATGCAGGGCGTTCTTCACCTTGACCTTCAGATAGGCCGAGAAACTCCAGTAGCCGAGCCCCATCCGGCGACGCACGCGCGCCACGACAGTGTTCAGCATGAGGAGCGTTCTATAGGACCAATCGCCGAGGAAGGCGAGCCAGCGCGCGTGCTGCACGACGCCGTCGAACTCGTCGCCGTGGACCACCAGGAACCGCCGGCCGTCGGCCGTCTCGTGGATCGCGTCGCGGACCACCACCACGCCGCCGAAGTGGACGCCGCAGAAGTCGCGGGCGACCTCGTCGTGGTTGCCCGGCACGTAGATCACCTGGGTGCCCTTGCGCGCCATGCGCAGCACTTTCTGGACCACGTCGTTGTGCGACTGCGGCCAGTGCCAGCCGCTCTTCAGCTTCCAGCCGTCGATGATGTCACCGACCAGATAGAGCTGCTCGCACTCCAGGTGCTTGATGAAATCGAGCAGCATCTCGGCCTGACATCCGCGCGTGCCCAGATGCACGTCGCTGATGAACACGGTGCGGCAGCTCAAAACTTGGGCGTCGGCTGTCATCGTCGCTCCCCCGGCAGGCGCCGATCAGGCTGGAGCTATGATGATTGCGTGTCAGTCTCATGAAGCCGGCAGTTGGCATGTTGCGGCGCAACATCGCAGCCCCTAAGTCAGGAGGTAATGGCTGAGTTGTCCACAGTTCCGCGTGATACGCCCAAGTCGCGTCGCACCCGCGCCCGCATCCTCGACGAGGCCGTGCGCGTGATCGCCACGCTCGGCTACGCCGCGACGACCAACGCGGCCGTCGCCGAGGCGGCCGGCATCACCCGTGGCGCGATGCTGTATCACTTCCCCACGCGCGAGAGCCTGCTGGAAGCGGCCATCGAGCACATCCAGGCGGAGCGGGCGGCGCTGTTCCGGTCGGCGACCGAGAATCTGCCGGTCGGCCGCGACGTCACCGAGCACGCGATCGAGAGCTACTGGGACCTGTTGCACACCGAGCCTTTCGTGGCCTTCGCCGAGCTGGAGACGGCGGCGCGGACCGACGCCCTGATCGCCGAGCTGCTGGCCCCGGCCCAGGCCGAGTTCGACCGTGCCCAGATCGGCGACCACTTCCTGAAGATGCTGCACGCCGGCGCCGGCCCCCGCTTCCAGGCCAGCCGCGACCTCGCCCGCTTCATGCTCGAGGGCATGGCGCGCGCGAACGTCACCTATGACAAGGACCAGCGGGTCGAACGCCTGCTGGCGGTGATCAAGCGCGCGACACACATGCTCAATCGCAAGGGCGGCGTGACGGATATCTGGCCGGAGTGAAGTTGGAGCTGTCCGCATAAACACCGTCATCCTGGGCCTCGCGCCCAGGACCCCTCTGTCGGTCGCAGGTGCGGAGCAAGCCCGCGCTCTCACGGTGAAGCTGACCGAGGGGTCCTCGCCACAAGGGCGAGGATGACGAACCTGGCCAGGTGACAGCGCGATTGACCCAGCGCCACGGCGCGCGTCATCTCTGCTCCATCCCGTGCGCGTCGGAGCCCAGTCATGAAACTCTTCACCAGCCATCCCAACGCCGTGGGCGAGACCTATGGCGAGCACTTCGGCGTGGCGACGACCTTCGGCTCCAAGCTGCTGGTGGCGGGCGTCTGCTCGATCCTGCACGGCTTCTTCCCGTGGATGTTCGAGACCACCGGCAGCCGGACGGTGAAGACCCTCTACCACCAGATCACCGGCCGCGGCCCGGCGCAGCACGGCGCCGGGGACTGGGAAGGCGCCGGCGTCTAGAGCGCCTTCTCCGCCGCGATCCAGCGGTCGATGCGGGCTTCCAGCAGGTCCATCGGCAGCGGGCCGGCCAACAGCACCGCGTCGTGGAAGCGGCGGACGTCGAACCTGTCGCCCAGCGCCTTCTCGGCCCGGCCGCGCAGCGCGATGATCTTCATCTCGCCGATCTTGTAGCCCAGCGCCTGGCCCGGCCAGGAGATGTAGCGGTCCAGCTCGACCTTGATGTTCAGCGGCGACAGCGCGCTATTCTCGGTGAAGCACTTTTCAGCCTGCTCGCGGCTCCAGCCCAGGGCGTGGATGCCGGTGTCGGCGACCAGGCGACAGGCGCGCCACATCTCGTAGGACAGCCGGCCGAAACGCTCGTAGGGGTTCCGGTAGATGCCCATCTCGATGCCCAGCTTCTCCGAGTAGAGGCCCCAGCCCTCGGTGAAGGCGGTGACGTCCGCGTCGCGGCGGAAGGACGGCACGCCCTCCAGCTCCTGCGACAGCGCGATCTGCAGGTGGTGCCCCGGGACCGCCTCGTGCAGCGTCAGGGCCGGCAGCTCGTAGAGGCCGCGCTGGTCCAGATGGCTGGTGTTGACCATGTAGCCGCCGGCGATGCCCAGGCGCGGACTGCCCGGGAAGTAGCGGCCGGTGGTGTAGCCCTCCTCGATCTCGCGCGGCACCGGCCGCACGCCGTAGGGCAGGCGCGGCAGGGTCCCGAAGAAGCGTGGCAGCTGGTCGTCGATCCGCTTGGAAATCTCGCTGGCCTTCTCCAGCAGCTGCTCGCGGCTGGCGGCGTAGAACTGCGGATCGGTGCGCAGGAAGGCCAGGAACTCGGCGTGCGTGCCCTTGAAGCCGGTCTGGGCGCGGATGTCGTCCATCTCGGCGCGGATGCGGGCGACTTCCTTGACGCCGATCTCGTGAATCTCCCGGGGGGTCAGGTCCGTCGTCGTGTAGCGGCGCGCCACCCAGGCGTAGTAGGCCTCGCCTTCCGGCAGACTGGAGGCGCCGAGCCCGGCGCGGGCGGCGGGCAGGTATTCCTTCTCGATGAAGGTCGCGAATCGGGCCTGCGCGGGACGGATGCGGTCGCGGACGATGGCGACGGCGCGCGCCTTGAAGGCGTCCCGGTCGGCGGCGGAGACCGTGCCGGGCAGGCCGTCCAGGACGGTGACCGCGCTGTCGGTCTCCACCGGCGCGGCGGCTGCCCGCTTCGCCTGGCCCAATGCGATGTCGACGATCGGACGGGGCTGGGTGAAGCCGGTCTTCACGCCGCGACGGGCGTTGTCGGTCACCACGCCGTAGTAGCCGACGAAGGCTTCCAGCCGGGCCAGCCAAGCCTCCGCGTCGGCCTTGCTGGTCATCGGGGCCGAGCTGGCCATGTAGCCCAGCGTGGCGTCGGGGCTGTCGTCGCTGGAGAAGGCCAGCCGGCCGGTGTCGAAGCGGATCGCCTGCAGCTGGTCGCGGATCACGCGGGCGAGGAAGGCGTGGTTGACCTTGCCTTCCTCGTCGAGACGGGCCGGGTCGATCGCCTTCACCCGGGCGGCGAAGGCCTCCAGCTCTGTCTTGCGGCGCTTGTCGGCGGCCAGGGTGGCGTCGGGCAACCGCGAAAGCGCCGCCTGGTCGCCGTTCTGGCCGGCGGTGATCGGATCCTCCTTCAGCCGCCAGCGCTCGTAATCGTCCACCAGTGTCGCCAGCTTCGCCTGGTCGGCGCTGGCCGACGGATGCGGCGTAAGGGCGGCGGCGGGCGGCGGCGCTTCCCGCGCCGCCGAGGCCGAGGCCAGGCTCAGGACGGCGGCCGAGGCCAGCAGGACGGCGACGCGGCTGATCATTTTCGGTCTCCCCACGGATCGGGGTGCAAGCTGCCCCGCCGGAGGGGTCGCCGCAAGCGGGGGCTTGGCGAAACCGTCCGGAGCGGGGCATGGTCGGCCTCGAACGTCCCGGGGAGAGGGCCATGAGTTTCCTGAACCGTCGCATCGCCATCGACGGCGACATCGCCCACGCTGGAGGCTCCGGCCTGAAGGCCACGCTCGGCTGGCCGCACCTGGTGGCGCTCGGCATCGGGGCCATCGTCGGCACCGGCATCTACGTCCTGCCCGGGGAAGCCGCCGGCCTCGCGGGGCCCGGGATGATGCTGTCCTTCCTGATCGCCGGCCTGATCTGCGCCGCCGCCGCGCTCTGCTACGCCGAGATGGCTACGCTGATGCCGCGCGCGGGCAGCGCCTATACTTACAGCTACGCGGTGATGGGCGAGACGGTCGCGTGGGTCGTCGGCTGGAGCCTGATCCTCGAATACACCGTGGTCTGCGCGGCGGTGGCCGTGGGCTGGGCCGGCTACGCGTCCGGCCTGCTGTTGCAGCACTTCCCGAATTTCCCGCAGGTCCTGCTGAACGGACCGCACGCGGGCGGCCTCGTGAACCTGCCGGCGGTGTTCATCGCCCTCGCCGTCGCCGGCCTGCTGGCCGCCGGCACGCGCGAGAGCGCCCGGGTCAACTTCGTGCTGGTCATCGTCAAGCTGGTCGCCCTGGCCGGCTTCATCGCGCTCGCCCTGCCCGCATTCAACGGCGCCCACTTCACGCCCTTCATGCCGCAAGGCTTCTGGGCGCATGAGGTCGACGGCGTGAAGATGGGCGTGATGGGCGCCGCGGCGATCATCTTCTTCGCCTTCTACGGCTTCGACGCCATCTCGACCGCTTCGGAAGAGACCAGGAACCCCGCCCGTGACCTGACCATCGGCATCGTCGGCTCGATGCTGATCTGCACCCTGATCTACATGGCCGTGGCCGCCGCCGCGATCGGAGCCATGCCGCCCGCCGAGTTCGCCAGGAGCAAGGAGCCGCTGGCCTACATCATCCGCGAACTGGGCCACGACCGCGCCGCCTGGCTGATCGGCCTGGCCGCCATCATCGCCATGCCGACGGTGATCATGGTCTTCATGTACGGCCAGACCCGGGTCTTCTTCGCCATGGCCCGAGATGGCTTGCTGCCCAAGGGGCTGTCGAAGGTCAGCACGAAGACCGGCACGCCGGTGGCCGTGACCCTGATGACCGGCGTGATCGCGGCGGTCCTCGGCGGCGCCCTGCCGCTGGGCGAGATCGTCTCCCTCGCCAACGCCGGCACCCTGGCCGCCTTCGTGGCCACCGCCATCGCCATGATGATCCTGCGCCTGCAGCAGCCGGCCCGGCCGCGCCGCTTCAAGACGCCGCTGTGGTGGCTGGTCGGACCGTTCGCGGTGCTCGGCTGCGCCTATCTGTTCGCGGGCCTGCCCAGCAAGACGATGCTGTTCTTCGTGATCTGGAACGCGGTCGGGCTGGTGGTCTACCTGCTGTACAGCCGCCGCAAGAGCAACATCGCGGAGCTGTAGTCTCAGTCCTCCAGCCCGTCGCCCAGCGCGTCGAGCGCCGCTTCCATGGCGCTTTCCAGGACCGGGCGCAGGCGGGCGGCGCGGACCGGATCGATTCCGCGGGTCGCCTCGTCCAGGTGCGTGCTCTTGGCCAGTTCCATCTGGATGGCGTGAACGCCCCCGGCCGGGCGGCCGTAATTGCGGGTGATGAAGCCGCCCTTGAAGCGGCCGTCGAGCACGGCGTCGAAGCCGCTGGCGCGCAGGACGCCGAAGGCGGCCGAGCGGGCGTCCTCGCCGCAGGCCTCGCCCGAGGCGGTGCCCATGTTCAGGTCCGGCAGCGTTCCGTCGAACAGCTTGGGTACGACGGCGTTGATCGAATGCGCGTCCCACAGCAGGGCGAAGCCGTGGTCCTCCACCGCCGCCTCGATCGCCCCCTTCAGGGCCTCGTGATAGGGCCGCCAGTAGCGGTCGCGACGCTTGCCGACCTCGGCGTCGTCCGGCGCCGCGCCCGTGTAGACCGGCTCGCCGAGAAAGGTCTCGGTCGGCACCAGGCCCGCGCCCCACTGGCCCGGATAGAGCGGCTTGTTGTCCGGCGGACGGTTGACGTCGACGACCAGGCGCGACCAGCGGGCCGTGACGGTCGAGGCGCCCATTTCCTCCAGGAAGTCATAGAGGGCCGGCTGCTCGAAGTCGGTGTCGTCCAGCCGCAGCGCCGCCGGCGTCATCCGCGCGGCGATGTCGTCGGGGACGTCGGTCCCGACGTGCGGAAAGCTGACGATCAGCGGGCTGTCCCCGCGAGTGATGAAGACGTCGGTCATGCATTGCGTCCTTCGACACACATCCCGCGGATGCTGCTCGGGATGACGTGCTCAGAATACGTCATGGTGAGCGTCGCCACACGCGCGTGTCGAACCACGGACTTCGTCACAGCGTCACCAGATCATCGAACGCACCGTCGAGCACCAGCTTGGTCACCGCCGCGATGTCAGGCGCGAAGTAGCGGTCGCGGTCGTAGGCGGCGGCGGCGGCGCGGACCCGGGCGTGGGCCTTCTCCAGCGGCGGCGAGGAACGCAGCGGGCGGCGGAACTCGATTCCCTGGGCGGCGGCCAGCAGCTCGATGGCGACGATGGCGGCGCTGTTCTCGGCCATCTGGGTCAGCCGGCGCGCCGCGTAGGTGGCCATGGAGACATGGTCCTCCTGGTTGGCGCTGGTCGGCAGACTGTCGGTGCTGGACGGGTGGCTGAGGCCCTTGTTCTCGGACGCCAGGGCGGCGGCGGTCACCTGGGCGATCATGAAGCCGGAGTTGACCCCCGGCTCGGCGACCAGGAAGGCGGGCAGGCTGCTCATGGCCGGATCGACCATCAGGGCCGTGCGCCGCTCGCTGAGGGCGCCGATTTCCGAGATCGCCAGGGCCAGGGTGTCGGCCGCGAAGGCCACCGGCTCGGCGTGGAAGTTGCCGCCCGACAGCGCCTCGCCGGTGTCGGCGAAGACCAGCGGATTGTCGGTCACCGCGCCTGCCTCGATCAGCAGCGTGCGCTGGGCGTTCTCCAGCAGGTCGAGCGCCGCGCCCATCACCTGGGGCTGGCAGCGCAGGCTGTAGGGGTCCTGCACCCGGTCGCAGTCGTCGTGGCTGTGGCGGATGGCGCTGCCGTCCAGCAGCGCGCGCAGGGCGGCCGCCACCGCGATCTGGCCCGGCTGGCCGCGGGCGGCGTGGATGCGCGGGTCGAACGGCACGTCGCTGCCGAGCATGGCGTCGGTGCTGAGGCCGCCGGCCACCAGCGCCGCCTCGAAGATCCGGCGGGCCAGCACCAGACCCTTCAGCGCCAGGGCGGTCGAGACCTGGGTGCCGTTGATGAGCGCCAGACCCTCCTTGGCGCGCAGCTCGATCGGTTCGAGGCCCGCGGCCTGCAGGCCTTCGAGCGCCGGCACGGCCTTGCCGTTCACACGCAGTTCGCCGACGCCGAGCAGGGTCGAGGCCAGGTGCGCCAGAGGAGCCAGGTCGCCGGAGGCGCCGACCGAGCCCTTCTCCGGGATCACCGGCAGGATGTCGGTCTCCAGCAGGCGCAGCATCATGCCGATCAGCTCGGGCCGCACGCCGGACAGGCCGCGCGACAGGCCGGCGGCCTTCAGCAGCAGGATCAGCCGCACCACATCGTCCGGCAAGGGCGCGCCGACGCCGCAGCAATGCGACAGGATCAGGTTGCGCTGCAGCTCGGCCAGCTGGTCCGGGCCGATCGATTGCTTGGCCAGCAGGCCGAAGCCGGTGTTGACGCCGTAGACGGTCTTCCCGGTCTTAAGGATGTCGTCGATGGTCGCCCGCGAGGCGGCGACGGCCGCCCTGGCCTCGTTGCTCAGCGTGGCGGCAAGGGGGCCGGCGAGCGCCGCGCGGATGTCGTCGAGCGGGATCCGGGGGCCGCCGATGGTCGTGGCGTGCATCAGCGGTCTCCGAGGCTCGGCAGGTCGAGACCCTGTTCGCGGGCGCAGTCGATCGCGATGTCGTAGCCGGCGTCGGCATGGCGCATGACGCCGGTGCCGGGGTCGTTCCACAGGACGCGCTCAAGACGCTTCGCGGCCTCCGGCGTGCCGTCGGCGACGATGACCACGCCCGAATGCTGGCTGTAGCCCATGCCGACGCCGCCGCCGTGGTGAAGCGACACCCAGGTCGCGCCGCCGGCCGTGTTGAGCAGGGCGTTGAGCAGCGGCCAGTCGGAGACCGCGTCGCTGCCGTCCCGCATCGCCTCGGTCTCGCGGTTGGGACTGGCGACCGAGCCGCTGTCGAGGTGGTCGCGGCCGATGACGACCGGGGCCTTCAGCTCGCCGCTGGCGACCATCTCGTTGAACATCAGGCCCGCGCGATGACGGTCGCCCAGGCCGATCCAGCAGATGCGGGCCGGCAGGCCCTGGAAGGCGATGCGCTCGCGGGCCATGTCGAGCCAGCGGTGCAGGTGCACGTTGTCCGGGAACAGCGCCTTCATGGCCGCGTCGGTCTTGTAGATGTCCTCCGGATCACCCGACAGGGCAGCCCAGCGGAACGGTCCCACGCCCCGGCAGAACAG
This sequence comes from Caulobacter sp., assembly GCA_044238855.1. GTDB lineage: Bacteria > Pseudomonadota > Alphaproteobacteria > Caulobacterales > Caulobacteraceae > Caulobacter. Next base: position 41,523 of record JBIICO010000004.1, on the reverse strand, counting down.
CGGCCGGATGTAGGCCGGCACGAAGCCGGGGAAGGCGAAGGCGTTCTCCAGCCCCTCGTCCAGCGCGACCTGGCGGATGTTGTTGCCGTAGTCGACGGTGGGCACGCCCATGGCGTGGAAGTCGAGCATCGCCTGGACGTGTTCGACGATCGAGGCGCGGGCGGCGCGGTCGACGGACGCCGGGTCGGACTGGCGGGCGGCTTCCCACTGTTCGACCGTCCAGCCCTTGGGCAGGTAGCCGTTGAAGGTGTCGTGGGCGCTGGTCTGGTCGGTCACGATGTCCGGGCGCACGCCGCGCCGAACCAGCTCCGGGAAGACGTCGGCGGCGTTGCCGAGCAGGCCGACGGAAATCGCGCGACCCCCGGCCTTCGCCCGCTCGATGCGGGCCAGGGCATCGTCGAGGTCCTCGGTCGCCTCGTCGAGGTAGCGGGTCTCCAGGCGGCGCTCGATGCAACGGCGCTGGCATTCGACGGCCAGCATGCTGGCGCCGGCCATGGTCGCGGCCAGCGGCTGGGCGCCGCCCATGCCGCCGAGGCCTCCGGTCAGGATCCACTTGCCGGTCAGGTCGCCGCCGTAGTGCTGACGGCCGGCCTCGGCGAAGGTCTCGTAGGTCCCCTGAACGATCCCCTGGGTGCCGATATAGATCCAGCTGCCCGCGGTCATCTGGCCGTACATGGCCAGACCCTTCCTATCGAGCTCGTGGAAATGCTCCCAGGTCGCCCATTTGGGCACCAGGTTGGAGTTGGCGATCAGCACGCGGGGGGCGTCGGCGTGGGTGCGGAAGACGCCGACCGGCTTGCCGGACTGGACTAGCAGCGTCTCGTCGTCCTCGAGCCGGCGCAGCGTCGCGACGATGCGGTCGAAGCTGTCCCAGTCGCGGGCCGCCTTGCCGATGCCGCCATAGACGACGAGGTTCTCGGGACGTTCGGCGACGTCCGGGTCGAGGTTATTCATCAGCATACGGACGGCGGCTTCCGTCAGCCAGGACTTGGCGGTCTTTTCCGAGCCCCGGTCGGCGCGGACGATGCGGCTGTTGCTGGCCATCAGGCGATGTCTCCGAAGCGGCCGACCAGCTGGAAGGCGTGGCCGGGGTGGATCAGGCGGGCGGCGGAGGCGACCTGCCCCCGGCTCCAGGTTCGGCGGGCGACGGTCAGCACCGGCGCGCCCTGTTCGAGGCGCAGCAGGCCCGCCGTGCGGTCGTCGGCGGCCTCCGCGCGGACGATCTGCTCGCCGGCCTCGATCGGCGCGGCGGCGAGCAGGTGAGCGGCGGGCGTGCCTAGGGTGAAGTCCTGCGTCAGATAGTCGGGGAAGATGGCCGGCGAGACCCAGCGGCGCTCCAGCTGAATCGGGGTGTCGGCCTCCCAGTGGATGACCTCCGACCGGAACAGCGGGGCGTCGGGTTCTACGGCGAACCAGCGCGCGAGGTCGGCGTCGGCCCGGACGGCCTCCAGCGCCACCACCTCGGCGCGCCACACATGGCCGCGGGCGGCGACCTCGGCGGCGATGTCGCGGATCTCCAGCGGATGGCTCTCGGCCAGCGGCTCGCCGGCGACGAAGGCTCCGACGCCGGCGCGGCGCACGATCAGCCCCTCGCGGGTCAGTTCGTCCAGCGCCCTGCGGACGGTCATGCGCGCGACGCCCAGTTCGCGGACCAGCTCGTGCTCGGAGGCGATGCGGTCGCCGGCCCGCCAGCGACCGGTGCGGATGGCGCCCAGCACATGGCGCTTCACATGCTGGTAGCGCGTCGCGCGGGCGGCGGTCACTGGTTCAGCTCCGCGACGGCCTTGCGGTAGGCCTCGGCGACCGCGTCGCGGGCGATGTGCCGTCCGGCCTCGACGATGCGCCTGCCGCCCGACCAGACCTGGTCGATGGCCCCGGAACCCGAGAACACCAGGCTGTCGAGGATCAGGTCGCCCTCGCGGCCAGCCAGCACGGGATGACCGGTGTCCAGCACCACCAGGTCGCAACGGGCGCCGACGGCGATCTCGCCGGTCTTGCGGCCGGTTGGGTTGGCGCCCGCCCGCGCCGCCGACAGCCAGAGGCCGGCGCCGACATGCTCGCCGGTCCCGCCGCTCAGCGTACGTTTGCGCTGCTGGAGACGGCGGCCATACTCGAACCAGCGCAGCTCCTCGGCGGCGTTGGTCGTCACATGGCTGTCCGAGCCGATGCCGAACGCGCCGCCGGCTCCGAGGAAGGCGTCGGCGTTGAAGAAGCCGTCGCCGAGATTGCCCTCCGTCGACGGACAGAGCGCGACGGTTGAACCGGCCTTAGCCAGGCCCGAGGCCTCGGCGTCGGTCATGTGGGTGGCGTGGACCAGGGTCCAGCGGCTCGACATCGGCGCGTTGGCCAGGAGCCACTCCACGGGCCGCGCGCCGGACCAGGCCAGGCAATCCTCGACCTCGCCGGTCTGTTCGGCGGCATGGATGTGGATCGGCATGGCCGGATCGACGGTCGCCAGCACGTCGCGGATCTGTTCCGGCGTCACGGCCCGCAGGCTGTGGAAGGCGAAGGCCTCGGCCTTGCTGGCCTCCAGCAGGCGCAGGAAGTCGTCCGTGGTCTTGATGAAGCGCCGCTGGCCTGGCTTGGGCGGCAGACCGCCGAAGCCGCTGTGGCTGTAGAGGACCGGGGCCAGGGTCAGGCCGAAACCTGCCGTTTCAGCCGCCCGGCGGTGGGCGTGGGCGGTCTCGGCCGGGTCGGCGTAGGGGCGGCCGTCCGGTTCGTTGTGCAGGTAATGGAACTCGACGATACCGCCGTAGCCGCCCTCGGCCAGCTCGACGTAGAGCATGGCGGCGATGGCCTCGATCTGCTCCGGCGTCAGGCGGTCGAGGAAGCGGTACATGGCTTCGCGCCATGCCCAGAAGTCCTCGACGCCCGCCTTGGCCCGCTCCGCCAGCCCGGCCATGGCGCGCTGGAAGGCGTGGCTGTGCAGGTTGGTGATGGCCGGGACCGTCGCGCCGCGCAGGATCGCCGCGCCGGTCGGAAGCGACCGTTCCGCCACCGCCGTGATGACGCCCTCCTCGACAGTCAGCCGCACGTCGCGGGCCCAGCCGGTCGGCAGTCGCGCCTGTTCGAGGTGGAGGAAATTCATCACTTGTCTAATCCTGTCTAGACAGGCGCAGACTATCCATGAACCCACCCCGGTGGCAAGACAGGCGCATGCAGCAGATCGACCTCGTCCTCCTCGATTGCCGCGCGGCGACCATGGTCGCGGGCGAGACGCCCTATGGCGCGATCGACGACGCGCTGATCGCCGTCGACAAGGGCCGTATCGTCTGGATCGGCCCGCGCGCCGAGGCGCCGGAGCTGCGCCCCGCCGCCATCACGAGGCTCGGCGGCCGCTGGGTGACGCCCGGCCTGATCGACTGCCACACCCATCTGGTCTTCGGCGGCGACCGCATCGGCGAGTTCGAGGCCCGGCTCGGCGGAGCGACCTACGAAGAGATCGCGCTGGCCGGCGGCGGCATCCGCTCATCGGTCGCGGCGACCCGCGAGGCGGACGAACCCGAACTGATCCGGCGCGCGCGCCGCAGGCTGGAGAACTTCGTCGCCGAGGGCGTGACCACCATCGAGATCAAGTCCGGCTATGGCCTGGACCTGGAGACCGAGCTGAAGATGCTGCGGGTCGCCCGCTACCTCGACGGCGATGTCCGGGTGGTGACCAGCTTCCTTGGCCTGCACGCCGTGCCGAAGGACCAGGACCGGACCGCCTTCGTCGACATGATCGTCGACGAGGCCCTGCCCGCCGCGAAGGCGGCGGGGCTGGTCGACATCGTCGACGCCTATCTGGAAGGGATCGCTTTCACGCCGGAGGAGGTCTCCCGCCTGTTCGAGACGGCGAAGACGCTGGGCCTGCCGGTGCGGCTGCACGCCGACCAGCTGTCGGACGGCGGCGGCGCCGCGCTGGCGGCCAGACATGGCGCGCTGTCGGCGGACCACCTGGAATACACCTCGCAGGCCGGGGTCGCGGCGATGGCGGCGGCGGGGACCGTGGCCGTGCTGCTGCCGGGCGCCTTCGTGACCCTGGCGGAGACGAAGAAGCCGCCGGTCGAAGCGCTGCGCGCGGCGGGCGTGCCGATGGCCGTCGCCAGCGACTGCAACCCGGGCACCTCGCCCCTGCTGTCGCTTCGCGCCGCGATGCAGCTGGCCTGCGCCCAGTTCCGGCTGACGCCGGAGGAGGCGCTGGCGGGGGTGACGCGCAACGCGGCCAGGGCGCTGGGCCTGGCGGCCGAGACGGGGGTTCTGGAGGCCGGCAAGCTGGCCGACATGGCCTGTTGGGACATCGAGCGCCCGGCCGAACTCAGCTACTGGCTGGGCGGCAACCTGCTGAGCCGGTCCTGGCGCGGGGGCGTGCCCGTGGTGGCCTGAGCCCTACATGCTCATCAGCTGCTTGCTGATCCGGAACGCGGCCGGAAGGATCAGCACCCCCATAAGGCAGGGGAAGATGAACAGGATCAGCGGGATCATCAGCTTGGCCGGCAGGGCCATGGCCTTTTCCTCGGCCCGCAGCATCCGCTTCGACCGCATGTCGTCCGAGAACACCGACAGGGTCTCGCCCAGGCTGGTGCCCATCTCCTCCGCCTGACGCAGCATGGTGGCCAGCGACTTGGCGTCGTCGATGCCGACCCGCTCGGCGAACGCGCCCCAGGCGTCCTTGCGGGTCCGGCCGGCGCGCAGTTCCAGGGTCAGAAAGCGCAGGTGTTCGGCCAGATGCGGATAGCGCCGCGCCATCTCGTCGCCGACCCGGTTGACCGCCGCGTCCAGCGACAGCCCCGCCTCGACCGATGCGACCAGCAGGTCGAGCAGGTCGGGGAAGCCCTCGGTGTATTCGAGTTCCAGCTTGCGGCGGCGCGCCTTCACGAACTGCTCCGGGCCCATGATGGCGCACATGGCGAAGATGCCGGCGACGCAGATCGCCATCATCCCGCCGCCGCCGTTCAGCGCCCAGGGAACGGTGAACATGGTGGCCACCACGGCCAGGCCAAGCGAGGCGGCCTTGGCGCCCAGGTAGAAGGCGACCGCCTCGCGGCTGTACCAGCCGGCCTGGACCAGCATGGCGCGGATGGTCGACAACTGGGCCGGGTCCTGGATCGCCATCCGGTCGCCGAGCCGCTTAACGCCGCTGATGACGCCCGACACGGCGGCGCTGCCGCCGCCGCCGCCCGAACCGCCGAAACGGCCGGGGGAGACGACGGCGGTCCCGGCCAGACGCGCCCGCCGGCGCGCTCCGACACGGGCCTCGCGCAACCACAGGAGGGCGGCGCCGCCCACCCCCAGCGCGATGAGCGCGGCCGCGGCGTAGGTCAGGAGAGTCTGGAGCTGAAGCGGATCCATGGCGTCAGATCCGCATGTCGATCATGCGGCGCATGACCATGTTGCCGATGAACATCCAGACGCCGAAGCCCATCAGGCCGTACTGGACGAACTTCTCGTGAATGACGTCGCCGTAGAAGTGCGGGCTGGCGAAGGTCAGGATGCCCAGCACCGCGAACGGCGCGGCGGTCAGGATGATGGCCGAGGCGCGGCCCTCGCCGGACGCTGCCTTGATCTTCAGGCGCATCTTCGTCCGCTCACGGACGGCCTTGGCGTTCATCTTCAGCAGGCCGGTCAGGTTGCCGCCCGCCCGCTCCTGCAGGCGGATGGTGGCCGCGAACAGATCGACGTCCGGATGACGGCAGCGGTCGGCGAGGCGACCCACGGCCTGTTCCATCGTCGAGCCGTAGGCGATCTCGTCCCCGGCCATGCCGAACTCGCTGCCCAGAGGGTCAGGCATCTCGCGGCCGACCAGGGCGACGGCGGTCGGCACCGGGTGTCCGGCCTCCAGGCTGCGGACGATAATCTCCAGCGCGTTGGGCAGCTGGTTGCCGATCGCCTTGGCGCGGGCGCCGGCCTTGAAGTTCAGCACCAGCAGCGGCAGGCCGAGGCTGAGCGCGACCGCGCCGCCCAGACCAAACAGGGGATTTTTCGTCAGCAGGAAGACGGCGACGTAGCCGCCCAGCGCAAGGCCAAGCACATAGACCACCCAACGGCGCGGCTGGTAGGGCACGCCGGCGCGGGTGATCAGGTCGGAGAACCAGCGCACCACGATGCGGCTCTCGCCGTTCTCGTTCAGGCCGCGCTGCTTGCGCAGCTCCAGCACCAGGGCTTCGAGCGACCCGGCGGACTCGGCCACGGCCAGGCGCTTGTTCACCTTGCGCTTGGCGCCCGCGACGCTGACCAGGCCCCAGATGGCCTGGGCGGCGGCGAACACCGCCGCGCCGATCAGGATCACGAAGACGAGCCGCGGATCGACGTCGGGCATCTACAGCGCCCTCTGCGGATCGAAATTGTTGGTGTCGTACTGGATGCCGCGACGGTTCATCTCGTCCAGGCAGCGGGGGCGCAGGCCGGTGGCGCGGAACTCGCCGTGCACGGTCCCGTCCGGATCGGTCCGGGTGCGGTTGAAGACGAAGATGTCCTGCATCTGCACGACATTGCCCTCCATCCCGGTGATCTCGGTGATGTTCATCACCTTCCGCTTGCCGTCCGACAGGCGCATCACCTGGACCACCATGCCGATGGCGGCGGCGATCTGTCCGCGCACCGCGTCGTTCGACAGGTTCATGCCGCCCATCGCCACCATCTGCTCCAGGCGGGTGACCGCCTCGCGCGGGTTGTTGGCGTGGATGGTGGCCATCGAGCCTTCGTGGCCGGTGTTCATGGCCTGCAGCATGTCGAAGGCCTCTTCCGAGCGCACCTCGCCCAGGATGACGCGGTCGGGACGCATGCGCAGGGCGTTCTTGACCAGCTCGCGCTGGCGGATCTCACCCTTGCCCTCGATGTTGGGCGGCCGGGTTTCCATGCGCACCACGTGCGGCTGCTGCAGCTGCAGTTCCGCCGCGTCCTCGATGGTGATCAGGCGCTCGCCGTGGCTGATGGCGGCCGAACAGGCGTTGAGCAGGGTCGTCTTGCCCGAGCCGGTGCCGCCCGAGATGACCATCGACACCCGCGAGTAGACCGCGCCGCGCAGGAACTCGGCGACACAGGCCGGCATGGCGCCGACCTCGACGAGGCGCTCGAAGCTGAGCGGCTTCTTGGAGAACTTCCGGATCGAAACCGCCGCGCCGTCGATGGCGATCGGGGCGATGGCGGCGTTGACGCGGCTGCCGTCGGCGAGACGGGCGTCGACCATCGGCTGGCTTTCGTCGATCCGGCGACCGACCGCCGCGACGATGCGGTTGACGATACGCAGCAGGTGCTGGTCGTCGCGGAACTTGACCGGCGTCAGCTCCAGTTCGCCACGCCGTTCGACATAGACCTGGAACGGGCCGTTGATCAGGATGTCGTTGATCGACTCGTCCTTCAGCAGTGGCTCGATCGGCCCCAGCCCGACCATCTCGTCGAACACCTCGGCGCCGAGCTGGTCCATCTCGCCGGCGTTCAGCGCCAGGCGGCTGTCGCGGGCGAAGTCGCCGACCAGCTTGCGGACCTGGCGGCGCATCTCGGTCTCGTCCAGCTCGCCCAGCTTGGAGAGGTCGATCTCCTCGATCAGGCGCGCGTGCAGGCGAAGGCGCATGTCGAGCATGTCGTCGTGCACGGACGCCGGCGTGGGCGCCGGGGTCGGGATCGGCTCGAGCACGGGCGCCGGGGCCACGGCGGCGGCTTCGGGGGCGGCGGCGACGGGGTCAAGCGGCTGGACGGCCGCGCGGCGGAAGTTGAAGCGTCCCATCAGGCCACCCGTGTGCTGTCGGCCGGACGCTGGGTCGGCGTGGCCATCATCCGGTCGACGAGGTCGCCGACGTCCTTGACGATCCGCGACTTCGGCCGGTGCTGGCTGATCGGTCCGCCCAGGTTGGCGGAGGCGGCGGCCGCCTCCCAGTCGGAGGTGATTCCGCCGGCCGCGCGGCGCTGCATGGCCTTTTCGGCCTCGCCCATGGTCGGGGCCGGGCCGAACACGCGCTTGGCGAGGCGGTTGAGAACGATGCGCGGGGCCGGGCCTTCCGGCAGTTCGGTCTCGAACTCGCTGGCCAGCGCGCGGGCGGCGAGCAGGGCCGGCACCGTCAGTTCGGAGATCACCAGCAGCTCGTCCGAGCCGGAGATGACGTCCAGGGTCCAGGCGCGGCGGTGGCGCGGCAGGTCGACGACGACGGCGTCGTAGACCTGGCAGGCGACCTCCAGCAGGCGCAGCACCGTCTCGGGCGAGGTGGTGTCGTAGGCGTGCGGGTCGCGGGCCGAGGCCAGCAGGTCGATGCCGCCGGGGGCGCTGGAGACGAAGGCGTCGAGCAGTGAGGGGTCGATGCGATCCGGCGCCTGCGAGGCGCGGCTTAGCAGCACGTTCGCCGCCGCGCCGAGATAGGCGGCCGTCGCCCCGTCCGCGAGGTTCAGATCGATCAGGCAGACCCGGCGCGGCCCGGGCAGCCGGCGCGCCAGGGCGCAGGCGGTCTCGATGGCCACGGTGGTCGCGCCGGCGCCGCCGACCGCGCCCATCACCGTCCAGCAGCGCGAGGGCGCGCTCAGCACCGGCGCGGCGGCGGCGGCCGTGGGGGCCATCAGCGCGGCGGCGGCGGCGGCCAGGTCCGGTACGGAGAACGGCGCCTCCAGCACATCGGCGCGCGGCAGCCGCATCAGGTTGCGCACCAGCCCGGCGGGCAGGTGATCGCCGACCAGCAGCGTCGCGGGCGATCCGGCGGCCGACGCGCCCAGCGCCGCGACCGTGGCCGACAGCCCCTCGGGCGAGACGGCCGAGGCCTCGACCAGCACCAGGTCCGGCGCCTGGCCGGACAGGAACGGGCCCTGCAGGCGCTCCAGGCCGGCCGTCTCCAGCGCGGCGCCCGGAAAGGCCTGACCCGCCAGGTCGGTCAGTCCGGTCCCGATGATCAGTACACGGCGTCCGGCGAAGCTCATCGTGCGGTCCTCAGGGTGCGGGCGGGTAGGAATCGGCGGGGGCGTCGGCCATCTGGCGATCCAGGGCCAGGCCCTGCAGGATCAGGTCGATGGCGCTGGGCTCGGTCGTGCCCTGAAGCGGGTCGGGCGCGAGCGAGCGGCTCTGGGCGGCCGTGGTCAGGCGCGGCGTCACGAGGATGACCAGTTCGGTCTCGTTCTTTTTCCAGCGCGAGGAGCGGAACAGCGCGCCCAGCACCGGCACGTCGCCGGCCCAGGGGATCTGGCGCACCGAGTTGGAGTAGCCCTGCTGGAACAGCCCGGCGATGGCGAAGGTCTCGGAGTCCTTCAGCTCGATCGTCGTCGCCGCGCGGCGGACCAGCAGGCCCGGCACCTCGGCGTCCTGCAGGCGCAGGTTGCTGCTGGTGTCGATCTGGCTGACCTCGGGCGCGACCTTCAGGCGGATCAGGCCGCTGTCCTGCACCGTGGGGGTGAACTTCAGGGTCACGCCGAACGGCTTGTAGGTGATGGTGATGTCGCCCTGGCCGCTCGGAACCGGCACCGGGAACTCGCCGCCGGCCAGGAAGGTCGCCTCCTCGCCCGAGATGGCCGCCAGGTTCGGACGGGCCAGGGTGCGGATGACGCCCTTCTCCTCCAGCGCGCGGAGGGTGGCCTCGATGGTGGTCGGGCCGACGTTGGTGCTGATGCCCAGCGTGCCCTGCGGCGCGTTCAGGCCGATCAGGCCGCTGCCCGAGCCGAACACGATGCCGGAGGCGTTCTCGATCGACAGGTTGACGCCGAAGTCCTTCAGGGCGCTGCGGCTGGCCTCGATGATGCGGACTTCGAGCATCACCTGCTGGGCCGCCTCGACGGTCAGCTGCGAGCTGACGCCCTGCGGCGCGTAGCGCTCGGCGATGGTCTTGGCGCGGGTGGCGACTGAGGTGGTCGAGACCTGGCCCGACAGCAGGATGCCGCCGGCCATGGCCGAGACGCGGATCGGCTCGCCCGGCAGGGCGGCGGCCAGGTCGGCCTGCAGGGACTCGAGGTCCTGGGCCACCCGGATGTCGATCACCTCCATCAGGCGATGGCTGCGGTCGTAGACGAGGATGTTGGTGGTCCCCAGGCCCTTGCCGCGCACATAGACGCTGCGGTCGGTGTTGGCGACGATCTCGGCGATCTCCGGCTGGGCGATGACGATCTCGCCGGCCTCGGCCAGCAGCCGGAAGGCCGCCGACTTGTCCTTGGGCACGGTGATGACGCGGCTGGGCGCCATCTCGCCGATCATGCTCTGGGAGACGAAGGCCTGGGCGAAGGCCGGAGCGGCGGGCGCGGCGCAGGTCAGCGCGGCCGCGCAAAGCAGGGCTATGCGGCGCATGATCTAGCTCCGGTCGGAGGGCACGTTGACGACGGTCCGCTGACCGCCGTTGTTGATGATCACGCCGCGGCCCGGAGACGGAGCGGAGCGGGGGGCCGACGATCTTGGCGCGCCGCCGGACGGGCGGGCGGCCCGGGTCGGGTCGGCGCCGACGCGGGGCAGGTCGCGCAGGCTGTAGGGCTTGAGCTCGGTGACCTCGACCGCGCCGGTGCGCCGCAGGGCCAGAGACAGCGTTCCGGCCTCGCCGGCCACCGCCAGCTTGCCGGCGTCGAGCACGGTCACCTCGAGGGTCGCCGTGGTCGGATTGAACTTCTCGGTCGAGGCCGGGTCGGCGATCAGGTCCATGCCGATGACCCGGACGTTCTGAATCACGAGGGTCGAGACGAACAGGCGGTTGCTCGCCGCCGCGCCCTCGACGCCCGGCGTGGCGATCTGCTGGGCCAGCAGCACGTCGACATGGTCGCCCGGCAGGATGTGGCCGCCGCCGCCGGCGACGTCGTTCACCTTGATCGTATAGGCCCGCATGCCCGGGTTCAGCATGGCCGCGACGGAGGGCTTCACGCCCGGGCCGCTGACCTTGGACGGCAGGATCGGCTCGCGGGGGGCCAGGGCGGCCAGCGCGACCGGCGCGCCGTTGTCCTGCTTCACCACCTGGTCGATCGAGGTGTAGGCGCCCTCGGGCACCGAGTCGGCCGGAACCTTGATCAGCGTGAGGTTCTTGGCCTCGAGCTTCTGTCCATACGGAACCGCCGCGCCGGCGGCGACGATCGAGGTCATGGCGACCGACGGCATGGCCGCCGCCCTGGTTGGTCCGCTGGCCGAATTCGGCAGCCAGACCTTGGCCACGAACAGCGCGCCGACGCCCAAAAGGGCAGACGCGCCAAGACTCGCGATGGTGGCGACGCGCATTACTGGCGACCCCCGAAATCTAAACGTCGGTTTTCGACGTTTTCCCCGACACTGAAATCGAGGTTAAGGGGTCAGCGCTTGAGATATGTTCAACGAATACAATGAACGCTCGTAAACGCTGTCACGGCAGGAAGTATTAGGCTTAATTCGCGTAAACCATGCCTAACGCTTGTGGACCAACGATCCGGCCGCCCAGGTCGCCGCCACGGCCCGGTCGTCGCCGAGGATCATCAGGGCCATGAGGATGTCGTCGAGTGCGTCGTTACCGCGCAGGCGGCGGGCGAGCAGCGGCGTGGCGGCGAGGTCCAGCGCCACGAAGTCGGCCTCGCGGCCCGGCTCGAAACTGCCGATGCGGTCGTCGAGGCGCAGCGCCCTCGCCCCGCCCAGCGTCGCCAGATAGAGCGCCCGCCGCGGATCCAGCGACCCGCCGCGCAGGCCGGCCACCTGCACCGCCGCGCCGGCCGTCCGCAGGATCGAGAAGCTGGTCCCCGCCCCGACATCCGTGCCCAGCGCGGTCCGCACCCCGTGGGCGTCCGCCCGCGCCAGGTCATAGAGACCGCTGCCGAGAAAGATGTTCGAGGTCGGACAATGGGCGCAGGCGGCGCCCGCCTCGCCCAGCCGGCGCAGCGACCGGTCGGTCATGTGGATGCAGTGGGCGAACACCGAGCGCGGCCCGACCAGCCCGAAGCGGTCGTAGACGTCGAGATAGTCGCGGGCCTGCCGGAACCGGTCCGCGACCTGGGCCACCTCGCGCGGGTTCTCGGCCAGGTGGGTCTGCATCCAGACGTGCGGATGCCGCGCCAGCAACTGTCCGGCCCCGGCCAGCTGCCGGTCCGTGGACGACAGGGCGAAGCGCGGGGTTACGGCGTAGCCGAGCCGCCCGCGGCCGCCCCAGTCGCGGATCAGGGCCTCGGTTTCCGCCTGCCCGGCCTCGAACGTCTCGGCCAGGCCCTCGGGGCCGAGATCCATCATCGACTTGCCGGCGATCAGGCGCAGGTTCCGGGCCAGGGCCGCCTCGAACAGGATCGCCGTCGCCTCGCGGTGGACGCTGCCGAACACCATCGCCGTGGTCGTGCCGTTGCGCAGCAGTTCGTCCAGGAAGGCGACCGCCGTATCGCGCGCCACGGCCGGATCGGCGAAGCGCCGCTCGGTCGGAAAGGTGCTGCGCTCCAGCCAGCCGAGCAGGTCGCCGCCCGCCGCGCCGATCATGTCGGTTTGCGGGAAGTGCACATGAGCGTCGACGAAGCCGGGCGTCAGCAGGTGGCTGGGCAGACGCTCGACCGTCACGCCCGCGGGAAGGGTCGGCGACAGCGCGGTCCAGTCGCCGGCCGCGACGACATGGCCGTCCTCGACCAGCAGCAGGCCATCAGGGTGGTAGGTGCAGCCTTCCGGTCCGGCGGTACGCGGATCGTCGGTGAACCAGACCAGGGCGGCGCGCCAGGCGCGAACGTCGGACATCGCCCGAATGGAACCTGCCTCGCCGCCCGGCGCAAACGAAAAGGGCCCGCCTGTCGCCAGGCGGGCCCTTCGGTCGTCGCTATGGAGCGGACGCTACCAGATCCAGCCCTCGGCCGGGTCGGTGGCGTTTCCGTTGACGCTGACGGTCAGGTCGGACTTGCCGTCGCCATCCACGTCGAGCTGCAGCAGGGTGATGTTGCTGCCCGCGTTGTAGGTCAGGGTGGCCTGGCCCGCGACGCGGCTGAAGCTCGACACCACCGAGAACGCCTGGTCGCCGACGTCGACGCTGTTGGCGTCGATCAGACTCAGGTCGATCAGGTCGCCGTCGGCGAAACTGAAGTCGGTGATCGTGTCGGTGAACTTCGTCAGCAAGGCGGAGGAGCGCTGCACGTCGAGGTCGGTGAAGACGAAGGAGTCGGCGCCCAGGCCGCCCGTGAGGCGGTCGTTGCCCTCGTCGCCGGTGATGGTGTCATCGCCCGCGCCACCGTCGACCTTGTCGTTGCCCGCACCGCCGGCCAGCAGGTTGGCGCCGCTGTTGCCGATGATGATGTTGGCCTCGCTGTTGCCGATGCCGTCGATGTCGGCCGAGCCGGTCAGCGTCAGGTTTTCGACGTTGGCCGACAGGAAGTGCGAGAGCGCCGACTGGACGGTGTCGAGGCCTTCACCGGAGTTCTCGGTGATGGTCGCGCCTGAACTGGTGACGGTGATCACATAGGTGTCGTTGCCAACACCGCCGCGCAGGTCGTCGACGCCGCTGCCCGAGTAGAGGGCGTCGTTGCCGAGCCCGCCGTAGAGGACGTCGTTGTCGCCACCGCCGTCGAGCTTGTCGTCGCCGTCGCCGCCGTAAAGGTCGTCGACGCCGCCCTGACCCCACAGCGTGTCGTTTCCGCCGTTGCCATAGAGGGAGTCGTCGCCGCCGGCGCCGTAGATCACGTTGGCGATCGCGTTGCCGTAGACCGTGCCGAAGACAGCCACGTAGGCATCCTCGATCCAGTCGCCCATGGTGGTGACGGCCGCCGTGGTCTGAATGACGTCATAGCCGCCGCCCGCGACGTCGAGCGTGAAGTCGCCGCTTTCAGTGACGATGTAGGTGTCGTTGCCAAGACCGCCACGCATTTGGTCGACGCCCGTGCCGCCGTCCAGGGTGTCGTCGCCGGCGTCGCCGTACAGCACGTCGTTGTCGTCACCGCCGTGCACCGTATCGGCGCCGCCGCCGCCGTAGAGGGTGTCGGCGCCGATGCCGCCGTGCAGGACGTCGTTGCCGGCCGCGCCGTTCAGCGTGTCGTCGCCGTCCAGGCCGTAAAGGGTGTTGGCGACCTTGTTGCCGGTGATGATGTTGTTCAGGCTGTTGCCCGTGCCGTTCACCGACTGGCCGTCGAGCAGCTCGAGGTTCTCGAAGTCGGCGCCGAGCGTCCACTCGAGCGTCGTCTTGACGGTGTCGACGCCGCCGGTGTCGGTCAGCACGTCGGCATAGGCGTCGACATAGTAGGTGTCGTTGCCCAGGCCGCCGTTCATGGCGTCGACGCCCGAGCCGCCGATCAGGATGTCGTCGCCCGCGCCGCCGTTCAGGGTGTCGTCGCCGGCGTTCCCGGTCAGGCGAGCGCCCGCCGCGCCGGCGGTCATGACGTTGGCCAGGTTGTTGCCGGTCAGCAGCTGGAAGCTCACGCCGCCGCCGATGACGTTCTCGACGCCACTGCTCAGGATGTAACCGGCGATGGTCACATTGACGGTGTCGACGCCGACGCCGGAGTCGACGACCACGTCGCCGAGATCGTCGACGTAGTAGGTGTCGTTGCCCAGGCCGCCGTCCATGGTGTCGGCGCCGCCGTCGCCCATCAGGATATCGTCGCCCGCGCCGCCGTTCAGGATGTCGTCGCCCAGACCGCCGTGCAGGGTGTCGGAGCCGCCGTTGCCCGACATCGTGTTGGCGCCGGCGTCGCCGTAGAACACCTCGACGCTGTCGTTGCCGCTGAAGCTCAGGCCGAAGCCCGTGGAGCGGATTTCCTCGATCGCCGTGCCGACCGCCGCGGTGAAGCCCACCGAGGTGTAGACGATGTCGTAGCCGCCGCCGGTGTCGGTGACCGTGTCGCCGAGATCGTCGACGGAGTAGGTGTCGTTGCCCGCGCCGCCGTCCATGGCGTCGGCCCCGCCCCCGCCGGCCAGGATGTCGTTGCCGTCCCCGCCGTTCAGGGTGTCGTCACCCAGCGCGCCCGAGAGGTAGTCGTTGCCGCTCAGGCCGTTCAGCGTGTTGGCGTCGCTGTTGCCGTTCAGCTGGTTGTTCAGGGCGTTGCCGGTCAGATTGCCGCCGCCAGTGTTGAGGTAGCCGTTCTCGATCCCCGCCGTCAGCGTGTAGCTGGCCAGGATGCTGAACACGCTGTCCGTGCCGCTGCCACCGGTCTCGTCGGCCACGTCGCCGGCGTCATCGACGTAGTAGAAGTCGTCGCCCGCGCCGCCCTTCATGCTGTCGGCCCCGGCGCCGCCGATCAGGGTATCGTTGCCCGAGCTGCCGGTCAGGACGTCGTTGTCGTCGCCGCCTTCGAGGATGTCGTCGCCGACGCCGCCGTTCAGGCTGTCCAGGCCGGCCTCGCCGTACAGGTGGTCGTCACCCGAACCGCCGCTCACCGTGTCATCGCCGGCCTGGGCGAAGATGATGTTCGCGCCGGCGTTGCCCTGGATGATGTTGTTCTCGGCGTTGGCGGTGGCGTTGAGGTCGGCCGAACCGGTCAGAGCCAGGTTCTCGACGTTGGCCGCCAAAACCAGCGACACCGACGAGAACACCTTGTCCGTGCCTTCGCCGGCGCTTTCGACGACCTGATCGCCGCCGGCGTCGACGTAGTAGATGTCGTTGCCGTCGCCGCCTTCCATCCTGTCGTCGCCCGCGCCGCCGCGCAGGTCGTCGGCGCCGTCGCCGCCGTACAGGTTGTCGTCGCCGTTGCCGCCGACCAGCAGGTCGTTGTCGTTCTCACCGTAGAGGCTGTCGCCGCCGTCGTTGGCCTTCAGCGTGTCGTTGCCGTCGCCGCCGAAGATGGTGTCGGCGTCCGCCGTGCCGGCGATGACGTCGTTGCCGACTCCGCCGTCGATGTGGATGTGGACGGTGTCGCTGCCGACTTCGGCGACGCCGTCGGTGAGCGTGACGGTCAGGGTGCGGTCGGAGACCGGCGTGCCAACGGTGGAGAACTCCAGCGCCGCGACCAGCGCCTGGACGGCCGCCGCGTTGGCTGCGCCGAAGAGGTTGATCTCCAGGTTCGAGCCCGTGCCGGACACGCTGATTGAGCCGATGGGCAGGCCTTCGTAAAAGACGATGCCACCAATGACCTCGATCTCACCCGCTCCCGCGCCGGTGGAGCGGATGCTGATGACGTCGTTGGCCGCGACGCCGCTGACCACCAGCGTACCGCCGGTGAGGTCATCGTCCGCGTCCGTGACGGTCACGGAGGTGTCGATCAGTTGCGGTGTGCCGGTCGTACCGGCGTCGAAAGTCACATCGTCGATATCGGCGACAACAGGCGCAGCCATGTGGAGTACCCCGAACCCTGATCCACCCCCGACGAGCGAATCACCAGCTACAGGCGTAAGCGACCCGGAGTCGTGCCACAACGGCACAACAGTGAAATCGCACCCATTTTGGGTGAGCGGATTCAATTGGTCGCAGGGCCCTTCCCGATATTCGGCAAACCCCCACTACTCAGAGATGTGCGCTCGCCCGAGAGCGAGCGCCGCGAGTCCTAGACCACCGCGAGGACGCCCAGCCAGCCGCCGACCCCGGCCGGCTCGGAGCCGTCCAGCAGGTCGCCGCCGAGATGGTTGCCGGTGATGCTGATCTGGTAGTCGGACTTGCCGTCGCCATCGACGTCCAGCTGCAGCAGCGTGTAGTCGCTGCCCGCGTTGTAGGTCAGCCGGGCCTGGCCGGCCTGCTTGGTGAAGGCGCTGACGAAGTAGAAGTCCTGGTCGCCGCCCTGGGTGACGTCGGCGTCGATGTCGCTCAGGTCGATGCGGTCGCCCTCGCTGAAGTCGAGGTCGAGGATCACGTCGCCCTGGCGGACCTGGCCGAGCAGGGAAGAGACCATGTCGCTGTTCAGCACCACGAAGGTGTCGGCGTCGGCGCCGCCGATCAGGCGGTCGTTGCCGAGCCCGCCGATCAGCACGTCGTCACCGTCCCACCCCTCGATGACGTCGTTGCCGGCCAGACCGCTGAGAATGTTGACGTGGCAGTTGCCGAGCAGGCTGTTGGCCTGGGCGTTGCCCGTGCCGTCGATGTCGCCGCCGGCGCAGCTGAGGTCCAACCGCTCGATGAAGGCGCCGAGCGTATAGCTGATCGAGGCCTCGACGGTGTCGTAGCCTTCGCCGTCGTTCTCGACGACCGTCATGTTCTCTTCGCTGACATTGTAGAGATCGTCGCCGATGCCGCCGTACAGGAAGTCGCCTTCCGAGCCGACCAGCATGTCGCGGCCGGCGCCCCCGTAGAGGAAGTCGACGTCGCCGTCGTAGCCGTCGTCGAGGAAGTCGTCCCCGTCGCCGCCATGGAGGGTGTCCGTGCCGGCCCCGCCCTCCAGGAAGTCCGCCCCGCCCATGCCCCACAGCACGTTCGTCGCGTCGTTTCCGTAGATGATGTTGCCGATCGCGTTGCCCGTACCGTCCATGGCCGCGCCCATCGGGTCGAGCAGCAGGACCTCGATGTTGGCGCCCAGCGTGAAGGTGGCCGAAGCGTAGACCGCGTCGATGCCGCTGCCGCCGACGGCCTCGCTGACCAGGTCGCCGGTGCTGTCGACGTAGTAGATGTCGTTGCCCAGCCCGCCGTTCATGACGTCGTCGCCCGAGCCGCCGTCGAGCATGTCGTCGCCGCCGCCGCCGTTGAGCGTGTCCTCGTCGTCGCCGCCGAGCAGCACGTCGTCGCCGGCGCCGCCGTTGAGGGTGTCGTCGCCCGCGTCGCCGAACAGTTCGTTCCAACCGCTGTTGCCGGTGATGACGTTGTCGCCGCTGTTGCCGGCGCCGTTCAGATCGAACGCGCCCATCAGCAGCAGGTTCTCGACGTTGGCCTCCAGCGTCCAGTCGACGAAGGCGCGGACGGTGTCCGTCCCCTCGCCGCCCGCCTCGATGACGATGTCGTCGGCGTCGACGTAATAGGTGTCGTCGCCCGCGCCGCCGCGCATGATGTCGTCGCCGGCGTTGCCGTTGAGAATGTCGGCGCCGAGGCCGCCGCGCAGGTCGTCGTCGCCGTCCTCGCCCGCCAGGACATCGGCGCCGTCTGCCCCGACGATCAGGTTGTTCAGCTCATTGCCGCCCAGCCGCTGGCCGGTGTTCACCAGGCCGTACAGGTTCTCGATGCTGGACCCGATGTGGTAGTTGCCGAGCGTGACGCGGACGGTGTCCTCGCCCTCGCCCGGGTTCTCGGAGACCAGGTCGTCGATGTCGTCGACCAGGTAGAGGTCGTTGCCCGAGCCGCCGTACATCGCGTCGGCGCCGGTCCCGCCATCGAGGCGGTCGTTGCCGTCGCCGCCATAGAGGGTGTCGCTGCCGTCGGCGCCGATGATGCGGTTGGCGAGTTCGTTGCCGATCAGCAGCAGGTCGCCAGCCCCGGCGACAGCCTGCAGTTCTTCCAGCTCCGAGCCCGCGCCGATGACGAAGTCGCTGGTCGTGTAGGCGCGGTCGAAGCCCTCGCCGCTGCTTTCGATCACATCGTCGTTGGCGCTGTCGATGTAGTAGGTGTCGTCGCCGGTCCCGCCCGACATCGCGTCGAAGCCGGCGCCGCCGTCCAGGATGTCGATGCCCGCGCCGCCGATCAGGATGTCGTCATCGCCGCCGCCTTCCAGCCGGTCGTTGCCGTCGCCGCCGTCCAGCGTATTGCCGTCGCTGCTGCCGGCGATGTGGTTCGCCAGGGTGTTGCCGGTCCCGTCGACGGCGCCATAGAGGGTCAGGTCCTCGACGCCGGCGCCGAGCGTGAAGGTCACGTACGAGATGACATCGTCATGGCCGCTGCCGCTCTCGGTCACCGTGTCGCCGGCGTCGTCGACGTAGTAGGTGTCGTCGCCCGCGCCGCCGGCCATGGCGTCGGCGCCCAGACCGCCATTCAGGATGTCGTTGCCGGCGCCGCCGTTCAGGGTGTCGTTGTCATCGCCGCCCGCCAGGACGTCGTTGTCGTTGCCGCCGTTCAGCACGTCCTCGCCGGTGTCGCCCTGGAGCATGTCGTCGCCCGCGAGGCCATAGAGCGTGTCGTCGCCGCCCAGGCCGAACAGCTGGTTCTGCGCCGCGCCGCCGGTAATGACATTGTTCCCGGTGTTGCCCGCGCCGCTCGTGGCCGCGCCGATGAGCGTCAGGTTTTCGACGTCGGCGCCGAGCCCGTAGTTGATCGAGCTGCGAACCGTGTCGGTCCCCTCGCCGGCGGCTTCGTCGACCACGTCGTTGATGTGATCGACGTAATACAGGTCGTCGCCGGCGCCGCCGTGCATGCTGTCGACGCCCGCGCCTCCGTTCAGGGTGTCGTTGTCCGCGCCACCCACGAGGTTGTCGTCGCCCAGCCCGCCGACCAGGGTGTCGGCGCCGTCGTCGCCCGAGAGGTCGTCATTGCCGCCCTCGCCTTTCAGCGTGTCGGCGCCGTCATTCCCGAGGATGTCGTCGCCGTCGGCCGTGCCCTTGATGACGTTGGCGTTTACGTCGCCCTGGATGTCGACGGTGACGGTGTCGCTCGTGGCGTTCGAGGCCGCGTCCGTCAGGGTGTAGGTCAGGGTCCGCGTGACGACCGGCGTGCCCGAGCTGGAGAATTGCAGCGCCTCGAGCAGAGCCTCGATGATGGTGTTGTCGTCCGCGATGCCCGTGGTGAAGATGATGACCAGATCGCCGCCGACTCCGCCGCTGATCGTGCCGATCGTGCTGCCGTTCCAGAGGAGATCACCGGCAACGATGGTGAAGGCGCCGCTCGTGTCGACGCCGACCGTGTCGTTCGCTAGCAGGCCGCTGACGACCAGCGAGCCGCCGTTCCAGTCCTGTTCGACGTCGGCCACCGTGACGTCGGTGTCGGCGAACTGCGGCGTTCCCGCGGACGTGGCCCCGACGAACATGACGGGTCCGAGATCGGTGAGAGTCGGCATTTTGAAGAGCCCCCCACGGGCTGGGAAGACGCCCGGCCCCCGTGGCTCGCGCCTTGGTTAAGGGATAGGCGAACAGCGGTCGGCAAACAATCGCGCAAAACGCGACTCGTTCAAATTCCGCGCGGACTCGATGTGAGCCCGAAGACCTCGCCCTCGAAGCATTCCGCGCCGCGCCCGATGGCGGCGATGGCGGCGGTCATGCGGCCGCCCCGCCCGAGCGATTCGTCGGCGAGCGTGACCAGCAGGGCGTTGGGCGTCGCGGAGGGCGAGGCGGCGCGAAGCGCGGCGGCCAGCGCCGTCTCCTCGCCCGGCGCTCGCGCGCAGGCGACGGCGTAGGCGGCGGCGGTCGAGCGGCTGACCCCGGCGAAGCAGTGGATCAGCAGCGGACCTTCCTCGGGCGACCAGCCGGCGGCGAAGTCGAGCAGGCGGTCGACCATCTCGCGGGTCGGGTGCAGAAAGCCTTCGCGCGCCTCGGCGATGTCGTGGAAGCGCAGGATCAGGCGCCGCGGAGCGGCAAGCTCCGGGACCTCAGCATCCGGCGAAGCCAGTGTGATCACGCTCGGCGGGCGGTGCTCGGCGACCAGGGCCCGTGCGCGCCTCCCCGGGCAGACGAGGATCACGCCAACACCGCCGCCAGCGCCAGCAGGAAACCGAGTTCGAACAGCTGCTCGACGCCGCCCAGCACATCGCCCGTATGGCCGCCGACCAGCCGCTTCGCGAGCAGCGCCAGGGGCAAGACCAACGCCGCGCCGGCGACGACGCCGATCAGCCCGGCCCGCCACGGCAGCAGCGCCAGCGGCCAGAGCGCGGTGAGGACTGCGAAGGCGACCTCGCCCCATCGCACGCCCCGTGGCACGGGCTTCCACTTCGAGGCGTCGACGGCCGCGGCGTAGGGGGTTGTGGCCATCACCACCACCGCGGCGGCCCGTCCCAGGCCGTGGGCGGCCAGCAGCGCCAGCGCGGCGCTGAGAGCACCCAGGCCGGCCAGGGCGGCGACCTTCAGCAGCAACGGCACGACCAGCGCCAGCACGCCGTAGGTCCCGACGCGGCTGTCCTTCATGATCTCCAGCCGCCGCTCGGGGGTCTGACCGCCGCCCAGGCCGTCGGCGGTGTCGGCCAGGCCGTCCTCGTGGAAGGCGCCCGTGACCAGGATGCCGACACCGACCGCCGCCAGGGCCGGGATCCAGCCACCGGCCCACAGCTGGGCCGCGCCGAACAGGACGGCGGCGCAGATCGCCCCGACGATCTGCCCGACCAGCGGAAAGAAGCGCGCCGAACGGGTCGTCCAGTCAGGCTCGAAGCGCGGCAGCGGCGGGACCGGCAGCCGGGTCAGGAACTGCAAGGCGCAGAGGAACAGCTCGACCTGCCGCCTCGGCATGTCAGAGCCTTCCAGCCAGCACGTCGTCCAGGCTGGCGACGTCGTTCAGCAGGCAGGCCGCCGCCCGCAGCACCGGCAGGGCCAGCAGCGCGCCGGTGCCCTCCCCCAGCCGCATCTGCAGGTCCAGCAGCGGGTCGCCTCCGATCGCGTCGACGAGACCGCGATGCCCGCGCTCGGCCGAGCGGTGGGCGAAGACGCAGTAGTCGCGGACCGCAGGGACCAGCCGGATCGCCGCCAGCGCCGCGGCGCTGCTGATGAAGCCGTCGACGATGACCGGCGTGCGGGCCGAGGCCGCGCCGATCACGGCGCCGGCCATCATCACGATCTCCAGTCCGCCGAACTGGGCCAGCACCTCGCCAGGATCGCCGGCGTCCGACCGCGCCGCCGCCTGCTTCAACACCGCCAGCTTGCGGGCGAGGCCGGCGTCGTCATGGCCCGCGCCGATGCCGACGCACTCGGCCAGAGCGGCCGGCGCCAACCGGTGCATGATCAGCGCGGCGGAGGCGCTGTTGCCGATGCCCATCTCGCCGAGCAGCACGACGTCGACGCCCTCCGCGATCGCCCCGCGAGCGATCGCCGCGCCGCGCTCCAGCGCCAGCGCGACCTCCCCGGCCGTCAGGGCGGGCTCCAGCGCGGCGTTGCGCGTGCCCTTGCGGATCTTGGCCTCGATCAGGTCGGGATGAGACGGCAGGTCGGCGGCGACGCCGGCGTCGACCACCCGGACCTCGGCCCCGACCGCGCGGGCGAAGGCGTTGGCGGTGGCCTTGCCGGCCAGCAGGGTGGCGACCATCGCCGCCGTCACCGACGACGGATAGGCCGAGACGCCGCTCTCGTTCAGGCCATGGTCGCCGGCGAACACCAGCAGTCTCGCGCGCTCGGTCTTCGGCGGCTGGCCGCCCGCGATGCGTCCGAGCTGGATCGCCAGCTCCTCGATCCGGCCGAGCGACATCACCGGTTTGGCCTTGCCGTCGAGACGGGCGGCCAGGGTCGCGATCAGATCGGCATCGAGCGGCGCGACGGTCGGCAGGGTCATGTCAGGCTTTCAGTCCGGCGATGGCCGCGAGGGCGGGAATGTCGAAGGCGCGTTCGAGTTCGGCCGCGATCGCGTCGAGGGCGGCGTCGACCGCCTGGGCCTGGTCGGCGCCGCTCGAGGTCGAGCCCAGCGTGGCGAGGAAGGCGGCGCGCGCCTCGCCCCGATTGAACAGTCCGTGGATGTAGCAGCCGGCGATCCGGCCGTCGGCCGAGACCGCACCGTCCGCGCCGCCGTCGTCGAGGCTCAGCATCGGCCGGGCGGCGGCCGGGCCGTCGGTGCGGCCGACGTGCATCTCGTAGCCTTCGAAGGCGCCGTCGCCGAACCGGCCGGTGACGGCGCGCAGTGTCTTGTCGCCTGTGAGGACGGTCTCGACATCGAGCAGGCCCAGGCCCTCGGCATCGCCCGCCGGCCCCTCGACGCCTCGCGGATCGGCGATGCGGCGGCCCAGCATCTGGTAGCCGCCGCAAATCCCCAGCACCCGGCCGCCCCGCCGGACGTGTGCGGCCAGGTCGATGTCCCAGCCCTGCGTCCGCAGGAAGGCCAGGTCGGCCAGCGTCGCCTTGGTCCCGGGCAGGATGACCAGGTCGGCGTCGCCCGGCAGCGGCGCGCCCGGCGGCACGAAGCTGAAGTCGACGTCCGGCTCGGCCTTCAGCGGATCGAAGTCGTCGAAGTTGGCGATGCGCGACAGCAGCGGCGCGACGATCTGCACCCGCCGGCTCCGGCCACCCGCCAGCCGGTCAAGCACCACCGCGTCCTCGGCGGGCAGCGCCCTGGCCGACGCCAGCCAGGGCGCCATGCCGAGATCGGCCCAACCCGTGCGCCGGACGATCTCCGCCCGGCCGTCGTCGAACAGCGACGGGTCGCCGCGGAACTTGTTGATCAGGAAGCCCCGGATCATCGACCGGTCCTCGTCGTCCAGCACCGCGCGGGCGCCCACCAGAGCGGCGATCACGTGCCCCCGGTCGATGTCGCCGACCAGCACCACCGGCACGCCGGCGGCGATGGCGAAGCCCATGTTGGCGATGTCGCCGACCCGCAGGTTGATCTCCGCCGGGCTTCCCGCGCCCTCGACGATGACCAGGTCGGCCTCGGCCTCCAGTCGGCGGAAGCTCTCGACGACCGTATCGAGCAGGCTCGCCTTGGCCTCCTGATAGCCGCGCGCCTTCCAGTTGCCGGCCATCCGGCCGCGCACGATCAGCTGGGCGCCGACGTCGCTCTGGGGCTTGAGCAGGACGGGGTTCATGTCGACGGTCGGCGGGGTGCGGCAGGCGATGGCCTGCAGCGCCTGGGCGCGGCCGATCTCGCCCCCGTCGGCGGTGACGGCGGCGTTGTTGGACATGTTCTGCGGCTTGAATGGCCGGACGATCAGGCCCCGGTTGGCGAACAGCCGGCACAGGCCCGCGACCAGCACCGACTTGCCGACGTCCGACCCGCAGCCTTGGATCATCAACGCGGCCACGCCAGCCCTCCCAGAAGAAGCGCGAGCCATAGCAGACCGCAGGCGCGGCGATAGAGGGCCAGGCCACGCGCCAGATCGGCGGCCGACGGCGACGGGCCGTCGCCGAAGGCGGGACGTTCGTGCAGCACGCCGTCATAGGCGGCCGAGCCGCCCAGCCGCACGCCGAGCGTCCCGGCCATCGCCGCCTCCGGCCAGCCGGCGTTGGGCGAGGCGTGCTTGCGGGCATCCCGCAACATGACGCGCCAGCCGCCGCCGCCCGCCAGCGCGACGAGGCCTCCGGCGATCCGGGCGGGGACGAAGTTCATCACATCGTCGGCCCGCGCCGCCGCCCGGCCGAACGCCCGCCAGCGCGGCTCCATGTGGCCGATCAGGCTGTCGGCGGTGTTCACGGCCTTGTAGGCGAACAGACCCGGCAGCCCGCCGACCAGGAACCAGAAGACCGGCGCGACCACCCCGTCGCAGAAGCTCTCGGCCAGACTCTCCAGCGCGGCGGCGGCGACGCCGCTCTCGTCCAGCGCCTCGACATCGCGGCCAACGATCATCGACACCGCCTTGCGCGCGGCGGGAAGGTCGCCGTCCCGCAGCGGTTTGTGCGCGGCGGCGACATGGTCGTGCAGGCTGCGCTGGGCGAGGCCGAGCGTGCCGAACAGGACGAGCGCCGCCACGGCGGCCGGCTCAGGCAGCGGCAGGACTTCGAGGAACAGGCCGACGAAGACCGCCGAACCGCCCGCAACGAGCAGGGTGGCGACGCCGAGCAGGCGACGGCGTGCTTCCGGCGTCTCCGGATCGTTCCAGCGCCGCTCAAGCGCGGAGATCAGCGCGCCGACCCAGACGACCGGATGCGGAACCCGCGCATGGAGCCGGGCCGGGTAACCGACCAGCGCCTCCAGCATCAGCGCCGCCAGGACGATCCAGGGATCAAGCGGCACGGCCAACGATCTCGATCATCGGCCCGCCGACGCCGTCGAGCAGGCGCGCCTCGACGCCATAGGCCTTGGCCAGCACCGCCGGCGTCAGGGCGTCGACCGGCGGCCCCTCGGCCAGCACCTTGCCGCCCGCGAGCACCAGCACGCGATCCGCCATCCGCAGGGCGATGTCGAGGTCGTGCAGGGTGACGACGACCCCACGCACGCCCTCGGCCGCCAGCGCCCGGAACAGCGCCACGGCGTCCAGCGCGTGGCCGGGGTCCAGCCCCGCCATCGGCTCGTCGGCGAGCAGCCAGAGCGGCTGGCCCGCCAGAGCCCGCGCGAGCAGCGCCCGCGCTCGTTCGCCGCCGGACAGGGTCGTGATCACCCGGTCGGCGAAGTCCGTCATGCCGGTCGCTTCCAGCGCCGCCTCGACCGCGCTCCGGTCCTCCACACCCAGACCCCAGGCGCCGGTCCAGGGCGTGCGGCCCAGCCCGACGAAGGTGCGGACATCGACCGCCCAGGCGATCTCCGGCGTCTGGGGCAGCCAGCCGATCCGGCGGGCCCGCTCGCGCGGCGACAGGCCTGGCAGCGGCGTCTCGTCCAGCGCCACCCCGCCGCCGTCAGGCTTTAGCAGCCCCGCCAGGCAGGACAGCAGCGTCGACTTGCCGGCCCCGTTGGGACCGACCACGGCGGTGATCCGTCCCGGCGCGAAGGCGGCGCTGACGCCGTCCAGAACCGTGCGGCCGCCGAAGGCGACGCGGATGTCCATGCAGGCCAGTCCGGTCATGCCAGTCTCCGGCGCATCGCGGTGAGCAGGAACAGGAAGAAGGGTCCCCCCAGCGCGGCCATGGCGACGCTCAGCTTGACTTCGGTGGCCGCCGGCGTGACCCGCACCAGCATGTCCGCCGCCAGGGTCAGGGCCGCACCGCCGATGGCGGACGGGAGCAGCAGCGCGCCCGGCCGCGCGCCGACCAGCGGCCGCAGCAGGTGCGGCACGATGAGGCCGACAAAACCGATCACGCCGGTGACCGCCACGCTCGACCCGACCGCCAGCGCGACGCCGACGGCCACGGCCAGACGCGTCCGGCCCAGGTCGACGCCCAGCGACCTCGCCCCCGACTCGCCCAGCGTCAGCGCGTCCAGCGCCCGACGGGTGGTCATCAGCAGCGCGCCGCCGATCAGCACCCCCGGCGCGGCGAGACGCAGCTCCTCGACGCTGCGGTCGGCCAGCGAACCGAGCAGCCAGTTGACGATCTCGTTGACCGCCCAAGGGTTGGGCGCGAGGTTGAGCGCCAGCGCGACGCCGGCGCCGGCGATCGTCTGGACGATCACTCCGGCCAGCACGAAGGTGACCATGCTGGAGCTGGCCCCGGCCAGCGCCAGCAGCACGACGACGCCCAGCCCGGCGCCGGCCATCGCGGCGGCGGGCAGGATCCAGGGCGCGCCGCCGGCCATGCCGAGATAGAGCGTGAGCACCGCTCCCAGCGCCGCCATCGCGGAGATGCCGAGCACTCCGGGATCGGCCAGCGGGTTGCGGGTGTAGCCCTGCAGCGCCGCGCCGCTCAGGCCCAATGCGCCGCCGACCAGCAGCGCCAGCAGGGTGCGCGGCAGGCGCAGTTCGAAGACGATGACCCAGCGCGGATCGCTCTGGTCGATCCAGGCGCTCCAGGGCGCCCAGACACGGCCGGCGCTCAGGCTGGCCATTGCCAGCAGGGCCAGGCCGACGAGGAGAGCGGCGTACAGCCAGGGACGGGGGACGGCCTTCATGTCCGCGCCTCCAGCGCCGTTCGACGGGCGGCGGCCAGGGCCGCGGCGGTCTGGATCAGCACGGGGCCTCCGCAGTAGAGCAGACGTTCGGGCAGGGAGGCGCGGGTCATGCGGTGCGAGACGCGCTTGAGCGCTGGATGGGTCATCACCCGGTCGGCCCAGCTGCGCGCGCCGGGCGCGGGCTCGCCCCTCAGAAGCACCTCCGGCGGATCGGCCAGCAGGCGCTCCAGCGGGATGTTGCCCCATTTGCCGAGGCCGTAGTGACCGGCGACATTTTCGAAGCCGCAGCGGGTCATCATCTCGTCCATGAGCGTGCCCTTGCCGGCCGCGAAGCCGTTGGGCTGGTAGATGACGGCGCGGATCGGCCGCGCGCCCTGCGGCGGGGCGGCGGCGGCCAGGGCGGCTTCGATACGCGCCTTCAGCGCCGCGCCGCGTTGCGGTCGGCCGACAAGTCCGGCGATGCGGTCGATCTGTGCGAAACTCTCCTCGACCGCGTTCGGCACCGCGAACAGCTCGGTCCGGATGCCCAATCGCTTGAGGGCGTTCCGGGTGGCGAGGGAGGAGTGCTGGCTGGTCAGGACCAGGTCCGGCTTCAGCGCGATCACCTCCTCGGCCGTCTCCCAGGTGAAGGGCAGCGTCCGGGCGAGGTCGGCGATCGTCGAGCCCTCGGGCTCGCGGGCATAATGGCTCAGCGCCGCGATCTGACCCCGGTCGGCCAGGTGCACGACCTGGGCATCGAGGCAGTTGTTCAGCGAGACGATCCGACGCGGAGCGCCGGCGGCGATCGCCGGGGTGGCGAAGCTCGCGGCGACGCCGGCGAGGACGGCGCGGCGGCTTGTCACAGCGCCGCCTCCAGGCGTTCGAAATCGGCCTTGGCGGGAATGCCGAAGCGCAGCCATCGCGGTGCGTAGTCGAAGGGGCGGGCCAGGATACCGGCCTCGCACAGCCGGACGAACCGCGCGGCGGCATCGGGCGCCGAGGCCAGCCGGAACAGGCTGGTCCCGCCGATGATGTCGAAACCCTTGGCGTGCAGCAGGGCGTCAAGGCGGGCCGCGTCACGGTCCAGCCGCGCCAGAGTCGCCTCTCGCCAGGCGTCGTCCGCATAGGCCGCTCGCCCCATGGCGATGGCGTCCGCGCCGACCGGCCAGTCGCCGAGCCGCGCCCGCAGTCGCGCGGCCAGCGACGGCGCGGCGATCACGAAGCCCAGCCGGACGCCGGGCAGGCCATAGAACTTTCCGAACGAGCGCAACACGACCAGTCGCTCATGCGCGATGTCGGCGACCGACAGCTCGGGGGCGACCTCGCCGAACGACTCATCGACCACCAGGGTCCTCCCCGCGCGCAAATGGGCCAGTAGGTCCTGGCGCGGCGCGGCGCGGCCGTCGGGGTTGTTGGGATTGACCACCACCAAAGCCTCACCGCCGGACGCGATCATCACCCCGGCCGAGGTCCAGGCTTCGGCGTGGCCGCCGTAGGTGGCCTTGGCGATCTCGACCGTATCGACGTCGAGCAGCCAAGGCAGCAGCCGCAAGCCCGCCTCGGCGCCCGCCACGGCCACGACGCGCGATGGATCGGCGACGCCGAACGCGCGGGCGGCCGCGGCTTCGAGGCCGGCCAGATCGGCCGGATCAGGGAGCCGCCGCAGAGCCTCGTCACCAGCCCGCGGCCCGTTCCAGGGACTCGGATTGATCCCGGTGGAGAGGTCCAGCCACGACGCCGGCGCATGCGGGAAGGCCGCGGCCGCCTCGGAGAGACGGCCGCCATGCCTCTCAGCGCCGGGAACCAGCGCCATGGACGTCTAGTACCGGTAGCGCAGGCCGACGAACGCGCCGCGACCCGGCGCGCCGTAGTTGGGGACCGTCTGGTAGTCCTCGTCGAACAGGTTCTCGACACGGCCGTAGAGCTCGATCCGGTCGTTGACCTTCCACGAACCCTTCAGGTCGACCAAGGTGTAGGCGTCCAGGGTGGTCGTGTTGGCCTCGTTGGTGAACACCTCGCCGACGTAGCGCAGCGAGACGCCCGTGCTGACGTCCGGCGTCCAGGCCCAGGTCGCCGACAGGTTGCCCATGTGCTCGGGGCGACGGACGAGCAGATTGCCGTCGAAAGTCCCGCCCGAGGCGTTCTTGGCTTCGGTCCAGGTGTAGTTGGCCGACAGCGTCAGTTGGTCGCCCACCGTCGCGTCGCCGATCAGTTCGATGCCCTGAGCTTCGGTCTTCAGGATGTTCTTGTAGTAGCCCCAGCGCTGGACGCCGCTGACGTAGCAGAGCGGATCGGTCGTGCCGAACGAGCAGCTGTTGTAGCGGATCTCGTTGTCGGCCTCGCGGCGGAAGTAGGTCGCCGAGACGGTGATGTCGTCGCCGAGACGCTGCTGGATACCGGCCTCCCAGCTGTCGAACTCTTCCGGCGCCAGGTCCAGGTTGCCGTACTCGCTGTAGAGCTCGTACAGGCCCGGGGCGCGGAACCCCTGGCCGAAGCTGGCGCGCAGCACGGTCGCGCCGTCGTTCAGCGACCAGGCGGCGGCCAGCTGGCCGAGCGTGTGATCGCCGTAGGTGTCGTGGCTGTCCTGGCGCAGGCCGGCGGTGATGGTCAGGCCCGGGATCACCTCGCCCTGCAGCTGGACGTAGGCGCTGTCGATGCCCGCCTTGCCGGTCCGGAAGGCCGGGGTCGGGTCGAAGGTCGACGGCGACCGCGTCTTCATCTCCGAGTCCTCGGTCTCGAGACCGAAGTTCGCGTTCCAGGCGTCGGTGATGGCGAAGTTGCCCTGGTACTCCCAGCGGCGGTTCTCGCCGGCGGCGTCGAAGGTCAGCGGCACGCTCGGCGTCGCCGGGTTGATGTTCTGGCGCTGGGTGTCGGTGTAGGCGTAGCCGATGCGGTTCTTCCAGCGGCCGCCCAGCAGGTCGAAGTTCAGGCCGGTGTAGACGACCAGCTCCTCGGTCTTGCCGTACTCCGGCGAGTCGCCGTTCCAGGCGTCGAAGTCGTACTCGCCGTCCGACCAAACCGCGCGGACCTCGGCCGAGACGCCGTCCGCGATCTTCAGCCGGGCGCGGCCGGCCAGGCCGTTGTTCTGGTATCCGTCATCCTCGGTTCCGGTCGCGTAGGCCGAGAAGCCGCTGGTCGTGTAGTAGCCGCCGGCCAGGCGCCAATCGAGGCGCTCGGTCACGCCGCCGATGCCGGCGCGCAGATAGGCGGTGTCGCGGGCGCCGCCCTCGACGTCGATGTTGCCTTGCAGCGCCCTGGTCGGCTCGGCGGTCACGACGTTGACGACGCCGCCGATGGCCTGGCTGCCCCACAGGGTCGACTGCGCGCCGCGCAGGACCTCGATCCGCGACACGTCGCCGATCAGCAGGCCGCCGAAATTGTAGCCGCCCTGGGTCGAGGACGGATCGTTCAGCTTCACGCCGTCGATCAGCACGACGGTGTGCTGGCCCTCGGCGCCGCGGATGTTGACGGTGGTGCTTGTGCCCGGGCCGCCGTTGCGGGTGAAGCTCACCCCGGGGGTGGTGGCCAGAAGCTCGACCACGGCCGGCGTCTGGGCGGCCTCGATGGCCCGCTGGTCGAGGACGGTGACGATCGTGCCGACCGTGTCGGCCTCGACCGGCGAGCGGGTGGCGGTGACGACCAGCGTCTCGACCGAGTTGGCGCCGGCCGCGCCGGCGACGTCCGGCTCACGGGCGACGGGCGCCTCCTCGGCGAAGGCGGGCGCGGCCAGCAGCAGCGTGGCGAAGGAAGCGGAGCACAGGAGCGCTCGGGTGGTGCGGTTCATAGGTTCGTCCCTTTTTCTGACGACCCACGCCCTCGACCGCTCCGGATGCACGACGCCCCCGACCCGGCCGCGGACGCGGCTTGGCTGTGGTGTCGTCTCTCGGGAGATCCCGTCCGCTTGGCGCACCCCGGCCACGCGAAGAACGACAGCGCCGGGCAGGTCTCCTGGCTCGCGGGTCATAACCTTGGCGCGTCGCCTTCCCAGACCGAGGACCGGTCCAGTGGCATGTGACGCGCGGGCTCGCCGCTTACAGTTGCGGGGGCAGCCGGGGTTTTGGACCCCGTTCCCTATTCACCCTCTTTCGAGGGACCTGACGCTGCGGGCGACGTATATGCTGCGGCGCACACCGTCAATCGGAGGCGACATGACCCTGACCCTGGTCCTCGGCGGCGCCCGCTCGGGAAAGAGCGCCTTCGCGCAGGAGGCGGCGGAGACGACCGCCACCGGGGCGAGCGTGACGCCGGTGATGATCGTCACGGCCCAGGCCTTCGACGCGGAGATGGACGAGCGGATCATCCGACACCGGACGGACCGCGGCGATCGCTGGCGCACGATCGAGGCGCCGACCGCGCTCGCCGGCGAGATCGGCAAGCTCACGACGAACGACGTGGCGGTGGTCGACTGCCTGACCTTGTGGCTGACCAACGTCATGCTCGGCGAGCTGGACGTGGCGGCGGAAGCCGACGCGCTGCTGGCGGCGCTGGCCGACTGCCCGGCCCGGCTCTGGCTGGTCGGCAACGAGGTCGGCTGGGGCATCGTGCCGGACAACGCCCTCGCCCGCCGCTTCCGCGACGAGGCCGGTCGCCTGCACCAGCGGATCGCCGCCGTGGCCGACGAGGTCTTCCTGGTCGCCGCCGGCCTGCCGCTGCGCATGAAGCCGCGAACTTGACCGTCAGGACCGGCCGGGCCTATCGCTCCGCCGTCGAGGTTTTGGAGAGGGTCCGCCTTCTCCGGGAACGGGGTTCGAAACCCCGGCTGCCCCCGCAACTGTGATCGCTCATCCGAGGAGGCGGCGGATCGCCACTGGGCTCACCCGCCCGGGAAGGCGCCGCGTCCGAGAGCGTAAGCCAGGAGACCGGCCCCGACGCTGGACCATTTGAGAGCGCGGCGGGCGCTCGGGAGGACATATGACCGACGAGACCACCTCGGCCGAAGAGACCGAGCGCAACGAACGCCACAACGCGCGCATGAAGAAGCTTCAGGCCGCGCGGGCCAAGCTGATGGAAACCAAGACCATCGAGCGCGGCCTGATCATCGTCCACACCGGCCCCGGCAAGGGCAAGACGACCGCGGCGCTGGGCATGGCGCTGCGCGTCATCGGCCACGGCGAGAAGGTGTCGATCATCCAGTTCATCAAGGGAGCGATGACCACCGGCGAGGCCGTTGTGTTCGCCGCCTTCCCCGACCAGTGCGAGATGCGGCCGATGGGCGAGGGCTTCACCTGGGACACCCAGGATCGCGCCCGCGACATCGCCAGGTGCCGCGAGGGCTGGGAGGCCGCCAAGGCGCGCATCTTCGACCCCGAGTGGAAGATGGTCATCCTTGACGAACTGAACATCGTACTGCGCTACGACTACCTCCCGCTCGAGGAGGTGCTGGACGTGCTGGCCTCGAAGCCGGCCGACACCCACGTCGTCATCACCGGCCGCAACGCCAGGGACGAACTGATCGAGATGGCCGACCTGGTCACCGAGATGACCCAGGTAAAACACCCCTTCAAGGACGGGGTGAAGGCGCAGGCCGGGGTGGAGTTCTAGCGCCGGCAGGTCGGGTCTGAGTCCGCCAGGCTTCTGGCCTTGTCGCTCTGCTCCGGCCCGGCTGGAACCCGCTCTACCAGACAGGGCGCGCCGGGGCCGGCCAGCTTCACCACGACGAGATAGGCCGCTTCCCGCTCCGGCCGGTTCGGGTCCTCGACGACCAGGTGGCGCACCACCAGCACATCGGGCGTGAAGACGCCGCCGACCTCGACCCCGCGCCACTCGGCGCGTTCGCCCAGGCGGCTGAAGCCGCCGCCGGACGCCTCCGCCAGCTTCAGGCCGCGATACTGGCCGCCGGGCGGCTTGATGAAGATGCCCTGGCGGGCGTCCGCCTCGTTGGTCTTCAGGCCGTAGCCGCCGACCGGCTTGCACTCGGTCTCGCTGTAGCCCGCTTCGTCGGGCTTGCTGACGGTCAGCTCGCAGTCGGCCAGCACGGTGTAGCGCGAGGTTCGGCCGTTCACGTCGGCAGCCTCGACCGGGGCGGGCCCCTGGGCGGCCGGCGCGGGCGGTGCGGGCGGGGGCGCGGGAGCGGTCTCGCCACAAGCCGTCAGGGTCAGCGACGCAACACCGAGCAGCGCCGCGATCCGATGGTCACGCAATTGTCCAACCTCCGCCCGCCCCCGCTTTCGATGGGCGAGCAGGCTGAACGCTGCCACGAACCGGCGGTTGCCCGCCCGAGCGCGTCAGGCGGAAGCGTGCTCTAGCGTCCGCGCCGCGCGGTCAGGCGATCGAGGAAGGCCTCGTGGCTTTCCAGCTCGCGGGCGTCGCCGAGGCGCGCCGCGAGACTCTCGGCCTCGTGCATCAGATTTTCGGCGTGGTCACGCAGGCGGGGGTCGCGCCAGACGGTGGTCAGCGCCGCGCGAACCAGCAGCAGCGCGGCGGACGGATAGCGCCCTTCCAGCCGGCTGGCCCATTCCGCCAGGCTCTCGACGTCGGCCGCGATCTCATCGCGGCGGTCCAGGACCATACGCGCCGCCTCGTGCGGAGAGGGCCACTCCATCAGGAAGGCCAGCCCTTCGGCGAAGGGGGTGTGGCGCGCGGCGGTCTCCATCGCCTTGTCGGTGGCGACCACGTCGTCGAAGTCCGCCAGCCGCTTGAGGAAGGCCCGCAGGTGGTCCGGCGCCAGGGTGCGTTCGAAGGCCTCCCAGCGCTCGGCCTGGGCGGCTTCGGTCTGGCCGGAGCGCTCCAGCGCCTCGATCCAGGCGTCCTGCCAGGCCTCGATGCCGACGTCGCGGCGCGCGCCGAACGGGCGCTGGCGGTTTCGCGGGTCGGACGCCTTGAGCACCGCTACTGCTTCGTCGACCCGCCCCGAGGCGATCAGCCGGCCGGCGATGGCCGCGGCGGTGGTCGGGTCCTGGCGCAGGTTTGTCGGGATGGTGTCGATGAAGGCGTCGGCGTCGCCCGCCGCGTCGGCGATGGCGCGGATCATGCGCGGCGACGGCTTCACCGCCGGCCGCGCCGCCCAGCGGCGGCGAAGCTCGGCCAGCAGCGCGGCGGAGAACGGCTGGCCGAACGCCGGCAGCGCCGCCTGCAGCCGCTCGCCCCAGGCCGCGCCGCCGCGCACGAGGATGTCGGCGACCAGCTCGACCATGTCCGTGCGGGCGTTGGGCGCATGGGCCGCCAGGGTCCCGAGGTCGGCGGCGGCGTCGGCGAACACCGGCTCCAGCTCGCCCTTGGGGTCCTTCACCCGTCCCGCGAGCCCGTCGGACAGGTCGAGGAAGGCCCACAGCCTGGGGATCGCCAGCCCGGGATCGAGCGCGCCCAGCCGCCGCGACGTCATCCGCCGCAGCACGTCGAGGTCGAGGATGAACTCGGGCCGCTTGCGCCAGGAAACCTTGGCCTTGCTGCCGGCGACCGTCGCCAGCCGCTTGTCGATCTCGACGGCCAGGTCTGCCGCCCCGACCTCGGCGGCCAGTTCCATCCGCAGCCGCCGCTTCAGGGCCGGCTGGCTGTCGGCGAGCTCGATCAGCAGCGCCGCCAGCGCGGGCCCGCCCATCGCCTCGAGGTTCGCCGCCGACAGGCGCTTGGCCGAGGCTCCGGTTCGCTTCGTCATCACCGTCCCGGCGTACGCGCTCGCCGGGGGCGGCGTCCAGTGCGACAAGGACGCAGCCGGGCGTTATGAAGACCCCATGTCCGACATCGACCCAATGCTCGCCCGGATCGCGGCGCTGGAAACCGCCGCCGACCGCGAGGCGTTGCGCGACATCCTCGCCGAGGCGACGGCGCGCGACGACCGCCTGGAAACCCTGGCCGACCTGGCCGAACGCCTGCCCGGCCCCGCCTTCCTGAAGCTGTTCCTGTCAGGCCTCGACGAGATCGCCGCCCTCGCGGACGCCGACTGGACCGCGCTCCACGCCCTCTGCGCCGACCGCTTCGTCGCCCGGCATCACCTGACCAGCTTCCTCACCATCGTCGGCGGCCTCCGCGGCGAGCGGCTGCGCATGCTGACCGGCGGCGCGCCGATGGCGGAGCCCGCTCCGGTCCCGGAGGCGGACGAGGCGATGAGACTGCAAGCCTACGCGAGCCTGGCCGGCATCAGCCCGGCCGACATCCACCGCTTCCGCGAACGGTTCCGATAGATCGAACTCTCTGGAAGAAGTGGCGCACCCGACATGCATGAAACAGGTGCTCGCCGCTATTCACCCCGGGACGAATCAACCCTACTTGGTTGAGGTCGCTGCGGAGCGACTGTTCGGCGGCGCCCGCAGCCGGACGCTCAGATCCCCGTTCGCTGTTGGGGCGATTGTAAGGGAGACCTGAGGACCAACACCGTGACCAATCCCCGCTCCGCAAGGAGTTACAACAGGCTCAGCGCACTCAAAGCTGAACGGCTCAAGGAGCCTGGCCGCCACAGCGACGGCCGAAACCTTTACCTCATCGTTGACCCGAGCGGTGCGAAACGATGGGCCTTTATCTACCGCTGGAAGCAGCCCGGCGCTAAGGGCGCTGGCCGGCTCCGCGAGATGGGCCTTGGCTCGTTCGACAAGGTCACCCTACAGAAGGCTCGCGAGAAGGCTGCCGAGGCGTTGGAGCTTCTGGGCGACGGCAAGGATCCGATCACCGTCAAACGCACGGTCGTCATCGTGCCGACCTTCGCCGAGCTCGCCGACCAGTGGATCGAGGAACGAGCTTCCTCTGTCACGTCCAAGAGTAGCGACCGACACAAACGCTTGCTTCAGAAGCACGGCTCCAAACTTTGCGCGCTCAGCGTTGACCAGGTCGGGGTGGACGAGGTTCTGAGCGTCCTGAAGCCCCTCTGGATCGAGAAGTCACCTACGGCCAAGCTGCTGCGAGGCTACATCAGGAAAGTGCTCGACCTCGCCAAGGTGCGCGGTTTCCGCAACGGTGAGAACCCGGCTCTGTGGGTCGGTCACCTCGAACACCTCTTGGTCGCCACGCCCAAGCTCCAGCGCGGCCACCAGCGCGCGGTCCCCTACGCGGCGGTGCCGGGTATCGTCGCCCGGCTGCAGACCATGGACAGCGTCTCGGCCTGGGCCCTGGAATTCCAGATCCTCCACGCTCTGCGCCCCGGCAACGTCTACGGCGCGCGGTGGAGCGAACTCGATTTGGTTCGCCGCGTCTGGACCATCCCCGCTGCCGCCATGAAGGCGCGCCGGGAGCACCAGCTCCCGCTAGGCGACCGCGCGCTTGAAATCCTCAAGAAGGCTGCTCTTCTCCGCCAACCGGACAGCGACCTCGTTTTCCATGGCCGGAAGCTCGGCCGCCCGCTTAGCAACATGGCGTTTGTCATGCTGCTCCGAAGGCTGGGCGTGGACGCCACGGCGCACGGGTTCCGCTCCTGCTTCCGCGACTGGGCGGGCGAGGAAACGGACTACCCGCGCGATCTGGTCGAGATGCAGATGGCTCACGCCGTCGGTGACGAGAGCGAGCGCGCTTACCGCCGGATGAAGGCGCTGGAGCGTCGTCGGCCGTTGATGGCCGACTGGGAGGCCTTCTGCCTTGGCCGCAAGGAGGCGCTGCCCGAGGCGGCCAATGACCAGATGGCGGCTTAGGCGCTGATCCGGCCGAGCTGACGGGCCTCGCGGGCGTAGGCGGACAGGGGGCGGTCCGCCACGAACGTGTGGTCCGTCTCGACGGCAAAGCCCAGGTTCTTCCCGACGGCTTCAAGCTCGCTGAGGCTGACGCTGCCGAGCTCGGGAAAGCCCATGCCGAGGTCCGCCAGGCCGAACGCGATGTCTGGCTCGTCCGGGTCGATTTCGGTCAGCAGCCAGACCGCGCCGGTTCCGGGGACATGAAGCTTCACGACCGGGTGGAAGTCGGCCTCCCGGCGGGTGCCCTTGACGGTCTTCTGAAGGAGGCCATTGGCGCGAAGCATGGCGACGGCATCGTAGGTGAGGAGGCTCATGGCCGTGGTTCAGAAAGGCCGGCGGGGAGTTGCTTCCGACCGGCCCCGAGAAAGTGCACCAAAGCGCATCGTAGCTCTGGGCCGGTGCCATCTGACCGGGCTCCTGCTGGATAGGCACCAGCCCCTCGTGATGCCGGTTGCTGACTCGTTGTAGCGGTTTGGAACGTCCGCTTTTGGACGGGAAAGCTAGGTCCACCACTTCCCGCCTCCGGCTATGGCGTTGAAGGTGAGGTGCCAATCTCCACAAGCTTGACGGGAGTCGGCAAAGCGTTGTCGAATTCTCGTCTGGACCGACATGACCGAAGCCCTGATCTATCTGGAGGATGACCTCCCGGGTCTGCCCGAAGACCTTATGCTGGCGCGTGACCAAGGACGGGTACTGTTTCTGACCGGGGCAGGAGTTTCCGCCCCGGCTCCCTCCAGTCTCCCCAATTTCCAAGGGCTGGTCTGCGAGATCGCCAAGCGCCTTGATGCTCGCCTTGGTCAGGCGATGAACGACTGGATGGCGGAGAAGACTTCACCTTCGACCCCGCCAAAGGCCGTAGAGTCGTTCATTGAGGGACTCGATCCTCGCCAGTGCGCCGAGTTCAAGCGCTTTGTCTCCAATGAGTTCGACATGGTGCTGGGAATGCTCGAGCGCCGAATGGCCCGCGCCAGCGAGCCAGTCAGCCACTTGCGTGTCGCCGCCCGCGA
Source organism: Caulobacter sp. (assembly GCA_044238855.1). GTDB lineage: Bacteria > Pseudomonadota > Alphaproteobacteria > Caulobacterales > Caulobacteraceae > Caulobacter. The sequence goes on along the minus strand of JBIICO010000004.1, from coordinate 4,716 downwards.
AGTCCTCGATGCGGCGGAAGCTCCCAACTCCCTCCATGCCTCGATCAATGTTCTAGCGCGACGCTTCGGCGAGCTGTTTGTTGCGACGACCAACTTCGACCGTCTGCACGAGGAAGCGGCGAGGCCGGGGAAGGTCGCGAGCCACGGACTTGAGGGTCTTCCGAGACCCAGCAGCGGTCCGGGCTTTCATGGGGTCTTTCACATCCACGGGGTGCTCGATCCAAAGCAATCGCGTCAGCTTGTTTTGACTGACCAGGATTTCGGTGATCTCTACCTGAGGCGGCGGCTCACGGCAGATTTCATATATGACGCCGCGCGTATCTTTCACCTGGTCATCGTCGGCTACAGCGTCAACGATCCGCCGTTCCGCTATCTGATGAACGCCGTGGCCGGCGACAGCCTGCATTTCCCGGATCTCAAGGATCGCTACGTGTTTGCACCCCGGGACGCGGGTGATCTTACTATCGGCGAGGACTGGTCGGCTCGCTCCATCATTCCGATCTGCTACGACAAGGCCGATCATCACGCAGAGCTCGCCCGGTTGCTAGAGGCCTGGGCGGCGAGCATCCCCCAGACGGGGGAAGACAGGTGGGCGCGGAAACGGCTGCGGCGCCTCTGTCGCAGGCCGCGGGGAGACGCCTCGGAAGCCGATGTTGCTCTGTTCGGCTACATATTCCGGCGCGCCCTCAGAACCGAACAGGGCGCGCTCGCCCGGTTCCTCGGCAAGATTGGCGCTGATCCCGGCTGGCTCGACGAAGCGATCAAGGTGCTCAGCGAGCCGAGGACCGGCGCATGAGGGGGCGACGTCCACCCCGTCCTGTCGACGACCATGTAATGTTGGCCACCCGCCTGTTTGTCGGGGGGCGCCTGCAGGATCAGTCGATCCTGGGTTGGGCGGCGGCGCTTGGTCCGGGAGCGGCTGCGCAGAGGCGCGCGGTGCGCGACGCCGTCTTCTCGCGTTCGGAAGCCCTGCCGGAAGTTTATCTGACGGCCTGGCGCTGCGTCATCGAGGCTTGGCGCGACGGCACCGCTGAAGATCCAGACATGAGTATCTTCGAGATCAAGGACGCCATCCTGCGCGGCATCGATCCCCGGATCTTTGTCGGCACAATCGTCGATCTCGCAACTCCACGTCTGAGGGTCCGGGGGCGCAGCCCGCTCAGTGAACCCGTCCGCGGCAAGCCCCGGACGGTCGCAAATCTGCTGGCGCTGGACTTCGAGCCGGACCACCATGTTCGTCTGGCCGAGATCGGTCTGACAGACTGCGCCGACCCGCGGGTGTGGGAGGAAGTGCTCGACCGGGCCCAGAGCGTTCTTTTCTCGGGTCTTCATCAGGCCGACCGGCTGGGGCTCACCTGGTCGGCCAACTGGATCGCGCGGGTCTATCCGGTCGACGGGGACGGCGAGAGGAACGCCGAGGGCGATGACAGGGACCCAGACGAATATCGCGGGGGGTTCGTGCCCATCACCCGTCTGGTGAGTGCGGCCCTTTCGCGGCTCGGCGCGATCGACCCCCCGGCTGCGACGAAACGGGTCGATGCGCTGGCGCTGAGGTCTTGGCCCATCGCCCGTCGCCTCTGGGCCGCCGCCGCGCTTGATCCCGCCGTCGTCCCAGCCGACCGGCTCGATCACTGGGCGATCTCTGTATCCCAAGAGGAGCTTTGGGGAGTCCATGCCTATCCGGAGTTCGCCGAGCTCCGCAGTCGTCGGCACGGGGACCTGACGGCCGACGTCCGCGATCAACTTGAGCGCCGGATCCGCCGTGGGCCGCCGGCCCGCCTCTTCCGTCGGGATCTGTCGCGCGCGCGCCGTGACGAACGCCAGACTGGAGACACCTATGCCGAACTGCGGCGAATGCAGAAGGCGGGCGCGGTCCTGACCCCGGGCTCGATCACCTGGTTGGCTGACCATGCCGACCTCGAGGTGATCTGGGGGAGTGAAGATATCTATGGTCACGGCGACAGCTCTGTCCCGTCGCGGTCGCGGCTCGATCTCGATCTAACCTCGGCGACCGCATTCGCCGAAATCGAGGCTGCCCTGACCGACAACCCCTATACCGATGGCCGCAAGACCCTGGACGCCATCGGAGCGAACTGGAAGGCGGTGTTCGACCGAATGCGGGTGGAGCCGGCGCTTTTGAGCCGGGGACGGATCGTCGGCGCCCTTGCCTTCGCCATCCGCGACCGCATCGGTTTGAAGGAGGGGGATTCGGGGCGGATGGAGACGGCCCAGGTGTCCGACTTCATCGACCTTCTCGGCGGCGTTCCGGCCTCAGCGCGTAAGGCTGCGGCGCCCGGTATCGCCTATCTGTTCGAGGAGGCGCTCGGCCGATTGCCGGACGACGCGCGCATGCCGGCGCTCTGGTTGGAGTGGTGGCCCTATGCCGCGGCGGCCACCTCGGCGGAGACGAAAGACGAGGTTGACGGGCCGTTCGAGGAGGCGTCGACCGAACGCTTAGCCTCGCTTTCACTCAATACTGCGGCCGGTCGAATGATGTCGGCTTACTTCAGCCTATTCCCCAAGGGCGAAGCCGCAAAGACCGCGTTCGAGGATCCCTTTTTGGCGCGGGCGCGGGATCTCATCGTCGAGACGCCCGGCGAAGGTGGAAGGCAGGGGCTCTATCGCCTCCTGCTGCAGGTGCCGTTCCTCAACTATGTCGATCCGGAATGGACACAGGCCAGGCTGCTCGGGCCGCTGGCGGCCCAAGACGGAGTGGATCCCGAGCTCTGGGACGCCATCGCGCGGATCGGCCTGCTCGCCCCTGCGGCCCTGACTCTGATCTCCACGGAGATGGTACGCCGGATCCTCGACGATCGACTGTCCCCGGACGTGCGATCGCGACTGGCCGAGCGCCTCATCCTCCCCGTAGCCATCGCTTTGCGCGACGAGACCGCCCCCCCGGTGAGCTTGGTAGTGATGGAGCAAGTCCTGCGGCTCGGCGGCCCCCAGGTCCGTGCGGTCTGCGCGCGCGCGCTAACCCGGTTTGTCGCCGACGCGAAGGTGCCGGAGAAGACCTTCACCTCGGCCGTCCTGCCCATTCTGGAGGGCGGCTGGCCGCGGGACCGGTCCGTTCAGTCCTCCGAGGTGGCGGATTCCTTCGCCGCCCTGCCGGCAGCCGCCGATACGGCCTTTTCGGACGCCGTCGCCGCCCTAGGCGACTATCTAATGCCGTTCGACGTCTGGTCCCTCTGGGAGTACCGGCTCTATGCTCGCGAGGAGGGTAGAGGTCGCGAGCTCAAGTTCCCGCGGACGCAGGCCGAGGCTAAATCGATGCTCACCCTCCTAGATCGGACCATCGGCGAGGAGGAAGGGGCGGTCATTCCGCACGACCTCGATGTCGCCCTGACCGCGATGTTGGCCCGCTGGTCGGGGGCCGCGAAAGACCGCCGGTTCGCGCGGCTTGCTGCTTTGGCGAGACGCTAGAGCGAACCAGGGACAACCACATTGAATCTCGCGTCGAATCCAAGGCGCCGATACAGTCCCATGGCGAGGACGGAGTCCGCGCGACAATGGGCGGGGCAGGTCATGCGAGGCCAACGAGTTCGCCGCGGGTGAGAAAGCCGCGCTGTCCACGAAAATGCACAAAAGGGTCCGCTACCCGGAGTGATTGAAGTGTCCGGTCCTGGCGCACAGCAGCCAGGAAGTGACCTCAAACTACGTCAGAACAGGGATAGCTGCCGCGCGGCTCGGCATACCGCTTCCATTCGGCGGACCGCGCCATGTCGTCGAGCCAGGCTGTGACGTAGCCGACGGGGCCGCCCGCCTCATCGAACTCGGCCGCCGGCGCGAAGTGCGAGCGGTAGCCAGTTTCGGTGATCGGCAGGCGCTCCCGTGTGGCGCTCTGGACCTGGAGGTGGGCGACGTTGGTCGCCTCGCTGTCCAGCCAGCGGCTCTCGTAGTGGACGATCAGCGGGATGTTCCGCCAGACGAATTCGAAGGTCTCGATGGGGCGCGGGGCCATCGCCCTGTTTCGGTCGTGGGGCGGTTCAGTTTCCGCCTTTGCAGCGCATGCCCTGACGAGACTCAGGACGCCGCAGGGCCATCCTACGTGTGGGCCTCTTCGATCATTCGGGTCTGCTGAGAGTAGGCTTGAGACGCGTCAAGCCGTCAGCGGTAGTGCGCATCGGAGCGGACGCGGGTGGGGTGGTCATCTAGCCCAAATCGGCTGCGGATCAGGCGGACCATGCGCGCCGATTGGAGGCGCTTGTCAGCATAGATCCAGAAGGCTTGATCCGGCGTGGAATAGACGATCCTGCCCCTAGGGTAGGTTTCGTACTCGCTGGTCAGGATGGACTGCGGCAGGCCAAGCCGTTTAAGGCCCGCAACACCTAGATTCTGCCAGGACGTCCAGGCTTCGTAGTGCCCCGTCGGATGCCCGATGCACTCTCCGTATGGCTCCCCCTCGCTTAGGGGCGTGCGCTGCAGAACCAGTTGTGGTCGACCATCATCGCCCGGGGCTAACCAGAAGATGCCGACGAAGGGTCCTGCGGCGACCGGCATGAAGTCTCCTGGAGCGGTGCGGAACGCGTGGTGGGGGCTTTGAGGAAGGGGCGGGTTTAGTTGAAGGTCGCCTGCGACTGCTCCGCCCCGATGGCGACGTAGATGCTCCAGCGTCCGCAGTTGGTGGTGGAGACGACTTCGCCGGCAGGGCCTCTGCCCTCCCAGCGACCACAGCCGCCGAACTCGTGGGTCTGCTGGAGCTCACCGATGGGGTAG
>JBIICO010000217.1:0-5798 GCA_044238855.1 Caulobacter sp. | reverse complement strand
GGTCTGGGAGATCATGAAGGCCCAGAACTACGGCCGCATCGTCGTGACGACCTCGTCGTCGGGCCTGTACGGCAACTTCGGCCAGTCCAACTACGGCGCGGCCAAGCTCGGCATCATCGGCTTCATGAACACCATCAAGCTCGAAGGCCAGAAGAACAACATCCACATCAACGCCATCAGCCCGGTCGCCGCCACCCGTATGACCGAGGGCCTGATGCCGCCGGAAGTGCTGGAAAAGCTGAAGCCCGAGTACGTGACGCCGGGCGTGGTCTACCTCGCCTCGGACGAAGCCCCCACGGGCGCCATCCTGACCGCCGGCGCGGGCGTTTTCGCCCTGTCGCGCATCATCGAGACCGAGGGCGTGTACCTGGGCGAAGGCGGCCTGTCGGTCGAGGAAGTCCGCGACAACTGGAGCAAGATCACCGACGACGCCGGTCAGGCGGCCTATTTCGCCGGCGGCGAGCAGGGCCAGAAGTTCTTCCGCAAGATGGCCGGCGGCTAACAGCCCCCTCCACATGCATACGGATCAGGGCGCGGCTTCGGCCGCGCCCTTTTTCATGGAACGTGTTCCAGATTTAATTTGCACTTCCCCAGCGGCATGCGCGGAAGCTTCCGCTACCGTCCGACAGAGACGGGGGGAGAATCGTATGAGCGCCGGGAAGCCTGACGGGCCGATTCCGTTCCGAACCATCCTCGCCTTCTCGCTGGCGACCGCGCCGGTCGGGGCGCTGACCACGCCGCTGCTGGTCAATCTGCCCAAGCACTACGGCACACTCGGCATCTCGCTGTTCTGGATCGCGACGATCTTCGCCGCCGTCCGCGTCCTGGATATCTTCGTCGATCCGGTCGTCGGCATGATGATGGACCGCACCCGCACGCGCCTGGGCCGCTACCGGGTCTGGTTGCTGGCCTCGGCGCCGATCCTGATGCTCGGCACCTGGATGCTGTTCTTCGCCGCGCCCGGGGTCAGCGCCGCCTACCTCTTCGTCTGGCTCGGCGTGATGTATGTCGGCTTCTCGATCCTGGTGCTGTCCCAGGTCTCCTGGGGCGCGGTGCTGGCGACGGCCTACGACGAACGGTCCAAGGTCTATGCCGTCGGTTCGGTGATCGGCGTGCTGGGCGCCGTGGCCGTCCTGATCGCGCCGATCCTGCTCAAGCGCACCGGCCCGGACGCCGTGCACCTGATGGGCTGGATGATTCTGATCGCCCTGCCCATCACCGCGCTGATCGTGTCGGTCTTCACGCCCGAACCCCTGCGGATCGCCCCCGACGCGCATCGCGTCTCGTTCCGCGACTTCCCGGCCCTGATCGGCCATCACGGCATGCGTCGACTGCTGACCGCCGACCTGCTCTTCACGCTGGGCCCGGCCATCACCTCGCCGCTGTTCCTGTATTTCACCCAGCTTCTGCGCGGCTATACCGAGGCCGAGGCGTTCCTGATGCTGGCCGCCTTCTCGGTGGCTGGGCTGGTCGGGGCGCCCATCTGGGCCTGGTCGGCGTTCAAGATCGGCAAGCACCGCTCGCTGATGCTCGCCGCCGTGCTCTACGCCATCGCCCAGGGCACGATCCCCCTGATCCCGGCCAACTCGTTCGGCGTCATACTGCCCGCGATGTTCGTCGCCGGCGCCATCCTGTCGGCCTTCGCCTTCCTGGTCCGCGCCATGGTCGCCGATGTCGCCGACGAGATCCGGCTGGAGACCGGCAAGGACCGGATCGGCGTGCTCTACTCGCTGATCACCAGCACGGCCAAGATCGGCACCGCCTCGGCGGTGTTCATCTCGCTGTTCCTGCTCGGCGCGCTTGGCTTCAACGCCGAAGCCGGCGCGACGAACACCCCGTTCGCGCTGAACAGCCTGCTGCTGATCTACACCGTTCCGCCGGTGATCATGGTGCTGCTCGCCGCCTGGGCCGTGCGCGGCTACTCGCTGAGCCGCGAGCGCCACGAGGGCATCCGCGCGGCCCTCGCGGTGAAGGATGCGGAGGCCCTCGCGGCCGCGCCGACACCCTAGGACGCCCCTGAAAAGGGGCCACAAAGCCGAGGACGAAGCCCCCACTTCCCCAAGGTCAACGAACCCGGTTCGAATTGCAACGATATATGTTGCAATATATAGCAACGCTTTTTCGATGAAGGCGTTATGAGGCGCGGCTTGCTCCACTTTCGGCGCAACCGAGAAGGTCCTCCCCCATGACTCTTTTCCGTACGTCCATGGCGCTCGGCGTTTCCGCCGCCGCGCTCATGGCCGCTTCGTCGGCGTCGGCCGCCGGCTTTTACCTCCAGGAACAATCCGCCCGCGGCGCCGGCCGCGCCTACTCGGGCGAAGTCGCCGATACCGGGACCGCCAGCGTCTGGTGGAACCCGGCCGCCCTGTCGGGCGTCGAACGCGGCGAACTGCACGGCTCGCTGAGCGGCATCTTCGTCGACTCCGAGGTTTCCGACGACGGCTCGACCATCACCCGCCCCGGTCAGGCCGAAGCGCCCGTCGGCGGCCGCTCCAGCGTCGATGACGTGGTCCAGCGCGGCTACCTGCCCAGCATGGCCGGCGCCTGGCGCCTGACCGACCGCGTCGTGCTCGGCCTGTCGGTGGCCTCCCCGTACAGCTTCACCAGCAACTATCCGGGCGACAGCTGGACCCGCTACGACGCCTTGAAATCCCGCCTGCTGACCATCGACGTGCAGGGCACGGCGGCGGTGCAGGTCAACGACTGGCTGAACGTCGGCGCCGGCGTCAGCCTGCAGTACAGCGACGCCACCCTGACCTCGGCCGTGCCGAACCTGTCGCCGCTGCTCGCAGACGGCCGCCAGGTGCTGACGGGCGACGGCTGGGACGCCGGCTGGACGGTCGGCGCGCAGGCCACTCCGAACGACCGCCTGACCATCGGCGCCAGCTACCGCTCGAAGGTCGAGCACACCCTGGACGGCCACGTGTCGATCAACGGCCTGCTCGGCCCGGCCGCCGCCGCCAACATGGAAGTCGACGGCGCGGCCAGCTTCACCACCCCGTGGATGGCCATCATCGGCGCCCGATACCGCGTCACCGACCAGCTGACCCTGAACGCCCAGATCCAGCGCATCGGCTGGAGCGAATTCGAGTCGATCGACGTCCATCTCCCCGGCGGCGCCACCCAGGTGACCGAGCAGAACTACAAGGACGTCACCACCGCCGCCGTCGGCGTCGACTACCAGTGGCGCCCGGATCTCGCGTTCCGCGCCGGCGTCCAGTACGACCCGACGCCGACGCCGGACGAGGGCCGCAGCGCCCGGGTGCCGGACGGCGACCGCTGGCTGTTCGCGGTCGGCGCGACCAAGACGGTCGGCGAGAACCTGAACCTCGACGTGGCGGCGACCTACATCACGTTCGCCGACAGCGAGATCAACCGCGACGACGTGCTGTTCGACGGCACCGCCCTGGCCACGCCCGTGGCCCTGCGCGGCGATGTCGAAGGCTCGGCCATCGTGCTGTCGGCCGGCGCGCGCTGGGCGTTCTAACCTCCCCCGTCATCCTCGCGCTCGTCGCGAGGACCCAAGCGTGGTGAGCCAATGGAAGGGCGCGGAGCGATCCGCGCCCTTTTCAGCATCTGCCCGTGTTCCTGGGTGCTCGCGATGAGCGCGAGGATGATGGCGCGTGTGGGCGTAGGGGACGCTGGCGTCAGACCGCCAGCGTCCGCCGCAGCGTTTCGTCCAGTTCGCGCCAAAGCGCCTTCAGGTCGTACCGCTCGGGTTCCAGCTGCCAGAGCATGACCAAGCCCCGCACGGCGGCGATGATCAGCGCCGCCTGGGCGCGGAAGTCGATGTCGGGGCGAATCTCGCCCTTCGCCGCCGCGATCCGCAGGTGCTTGGAAATGTAGCCTGTGACGATCTGGTTGATGCTCGTCACCGCCTCGCGATAGGGCGAATCCGGCGTCGAGGCTTCGACCAGCAGCACCGCCACGGCGTGCTCGATCTTCATCTGCTCTGGACTGACGATGACCAGCAGCCGCACGGTGGTCAGCACCGCTTCCAGCCCCTCCCCCCGCGTCTGATGCGGGTGGGTCTCCTCGTCCGAACGGGTAAGGATGTGGTTGGCCAGCGCCGAGATCAGCGCGGCCTTGGTCTGGAACGTCTGGCTGGGCAGGCCGCGGCTGTAGCCGGCCTTCTCTCCGACTTCGGCCAGGGTGAATCGGATCGACCGGCGCTCCGCCAGCAGGTCCAGCGCGGCGTCGAGCATCCGCCGGCGGGACTCCTCCCGCCGTTCGGCCTGGGTTCGGCGGGGTCTGGTCAGTGTATCGGTGGTCATGGGCCCGGAACCGGCGGCGAGGTTGCGCCGGTTCCGGAGATTTACCCTGCTCGCCTTGCGTGGCAAGCGCAGCGTCCGCGACCTAGTATTGCAGCCGCAGGGTGACCCCATAGGTGCGCGGCGGCGCCAGGATGGTGTTGTAGGTCCCTGTCTGCAGCGAGGCGTCGAAGATCACCTGGCTGTATCCCTCGTCCGTGAGGTTCGCGCCCCACATTTCCACCCGCCAGCGGTCGTCCTGCGCGCCGATGCCCAGGCGGGCGTTCACCAGCGTGTACTCGTCCTGCATCTTCACCGGATTGAGGTCGGACCCGGTGTTGTAGGCCGAGCTGTAGCGGACGTTCAGGTTGGCCCGGAACGCCAGGTCCCCGGCGATGTCACGCTCGTAGGCGACGGCCATGGTCCCCGAGTAGAGCGGCGCGCCCGACATCCGGCTGCCAGGCAGGCGGGCCGAGACGCCGGCCGGCGGCGTGAAGTCGCCGTACTCGCTCTCGGCGTAGGTCAGGCCGCCCTGCAGCGACAGGCCGTCGATCGGCGTCCGCCAGTTGATGTCGGTGTCGAAGCCCTGCGAGATCACCTCGGGGATCGACGACACCCGGTAGCTGAGGCCGTCGTAGCTGTTCAGCTGGAAGTTCTCGAACACCTGGTAGAAGTAGGTCGCGTTCAGCAGCAGGTTGCCGTCGAGCAGCGTGGTCTTCAGGCCGATCTCGTAGCTGTCGACCGTCTCCGGCGCGAAGAAGGTGTCCGGGTTGGGATTGCCGACGCTGAAACGGGCCCTGTCGAGGTTGAACCCGCCCGACTTGTAGCCATGCGCCGCGGAGGCATAGGCCAGCACCTGTTCGTTGAGGCGATAGGCCAGCTTCACCGTGCCGGTGACCTTGTCGGTGGTCTGCTTCTGGTTGGTGGTCAGGTTGTCGAACGCGTTGTCGTTGAACGGCGCGCAGACGGTCGCGAAGTAGGACGCCGCGCCGGCCGTGCCGAGCGCGCCGGTGATGATCGCTGTTCGCGGGATCGAGGCGGCGCAGCTGTCGCCGCCGGCTCCGACGTTGCGGTAGTTCGCTTCGAGCGTCTTCTCCTCGCTGGTGTAGCGGAGGCCGACCGTCGCCTCGAGCCGCTCGGTGATCTCCCAATTGTTGTTGGTGAAGAAGGCCAGGCTCTTGGATTCCTGATGGTAGCGGTCGTCGTAGCCGTCGCCCGGCGTGAACACCGTACCGACCGGCACGCCGGCCAGGGTGGCGAGCGTCGAGGTCGAGGTGTTGCCCGAGAAGCGGAGGCTGAGGAACGCCTCCATGTCGTCGCCGAAGATCAGCGGCGTATGCTGGTCGAGAAGTTCGTTGGCGTAGAAGGCGCCGACCATCCAGTTCACCGGCCCGGTCTTGCCGGCGTAGCGGAACTCCTGGCTGAACTGCTCGAACTGGGTGGAGAAGCTGCCGTCGTCGTCCCGCCAGATCAGGTCGGCGGCCGAGAAGTCGCTGTCCTGGCCGATCTCGGTCTTCCACTTCCGGAAGGCGGTGATGGACGTCAGCG
>JBIICO010000216.1:0-5835 GCA_044238855.1 Caulobacter sp. | reverse complement strand
TCACCAGCGGGTTCTTGGACTGGGCCGGCATCTCGACCAGACGGCCGCCGTCCTCTTCCAGCCGCGAGACCATGCGGCCGCCGCGCGTGGCGACCAGCGCCCGGCCGCCGGCCTGGACGACGGCGCGCGCCACATCGATGGTCGTCTGCTCGGCCCCGCCCGTCTCGAGTTCGGGCGTCACCTGCAGCAGCGTGAAATCTGGGGGCAGGACTGACACGGTCCCTTGCATAGCCTACTCACCGGTCACGTAAATGGGCGCCTTCCGGCGGATGGGTGACGAATGAGTGAGACGAGCGGGTTCCTGGAGCGCGAGGGCGGCGAGCGCCTGGCCTGGCGGAAGGTCGACGGCGCGGGGCCGACGGTGGTCTGGCTGGGCGGCTTCATGTCCGACATGGCCGGGACCAAGGCCCAGGCGCTGGCCGACTGGGCGCTGGCGAACGGCCGGGGGTTCCTGCGCTTCGACTACCTCGGGCATGGCGAGTCGAGCGGCGCGTTCCGGGACGGGACCATCAGCCGCTGGCGCGAGGACAGCCTGGCGGCCATCGCGGAACTGACCGACGGGCCGCTGGTGCTGGTCGGCTCGTCGATGGGCGGCTGGATCAGCTGTCTGGTCGCCGCGGTGATCCCGGAGCGGCTCCATGCCCTGGTGCTGATCGCCCCGGCCGCCGACTTCACCGAAAAGCTCATGAAGCCCGGCTTCCCGCCCGAGGCCTTCGAGGCCATCCAGAAGAACGGCGAATGGATCCGGCCCTCGCTCTACGACGATGGCGGCTATCCGATCACCGCCGCCCTGCTGGAGGACGGCGCGCGCTGGTCGATCCTCGGCGAACCGGTGCCGGTGGATGTTCCGGTCCGCGTGCTGCAAGGCCGTGAGGACCCGGACGTGCCGTGGCTGCACGCTCTGGAACTGGCCAATACCATCCGCAGCGAGGACGTGGTCTTCACGCTTATCAAGGACGGCGACCACCGCCTGAGCCGGCCGCAGGACGTCGCGCGGCTGCTGAGCGCGGTGGAGGAGGTGGGGTAGGCGACAGCGAGCGGAGCGAATGCCGCGCGCCGTCTTCGACCCCGTGGCCTGCGGGCCAGGTTAGTTCCAGAAGGCCCCGACCCGCGCGGCCTCGGCCTGGCCCTGCGCGAAGCCGGCCCGCGCGATGGCTTCGCGGTTGGAGCTGTCCATCAGGTTCATGCCGAAGGCCTCGCCGCTGCCGGCGTCGGGCGTGATCAGCAGGGCGTCGCCGCCGTGGTCGCGGATGACGGCGATCTCGCGGTCCAGGCCCGGCTGCATCATGGGCAGGAAAGCCGGCGGCGCGACGGCGACGATCACCACCTTGCCGTGGTCCTTGGCCATGTCGGCGTTCGTGCCCGAGCGCATGCCGCCGTCGATGTAGCGGCGGCCGTCGATGGTGATCGGCGGGAAGAGGGTCGGCACCGAACAGGACGACGGCACCGCCAGCCGCAGCGGCGCGGCTGTGTCCTTGCTCCACAGCACGAACTCGGCCGTTTCCACGTCGATGGCCGTGCAGGCGAACTTCTCCGGCCAGGGATGTTCGCCCTCCAGCACCGGCCCGAAGCCGCCGATGAACACCTCCTCGCTGACCGTCTGGGCGGCCAGCGCCTTCTGGCAAACCTCGAGGATCAGGGCCTTCGGCATCTCTTCGCCCGGGGGGCGGCGGCTCATGATCGACATCAGGAAGGACAGGTCCGGCGCCTTCGCACCGCCAGCAACGGCCTTGGCCTGCGCTTCCTTGGCCATTTCGGCGTAGGCGAGTTCGCGCGTCAGGAGCTCGGCCGGCGTTGTTCCGCTCGCCAGCTGGCTGCCGACCACCGATCCGGCCGAGGTGCCGAGGATGAAGTCCGTGTGCCGCACGTCGACGCCGCCATCGGCGAGACCGGCCACCAGGCCCGTCTCCCAGGCGATCCCCACCGGTCCGCCACCGCCCAGAACCAGAGCCTTCGTCATGGTGTCCTACCCCTGTTTTTCGGCAGCGTAGATCGCCGACAGCCCTTCGCGATAGGTGGGAAACGCCGGGCGCCAGCCGAGCTCGGCCTTGGCGCGGGCGTTGGAGACGCGCTTGTTCTCGCTCCAGAACCGCAGCGCGGCCGGGGGAAGGGCGGTCTCGTCGAAGTCGACCAGCGGCGGCGGCTCGATGCCCATCAGCGTGCAGGCATGGGCGTTCAGCAGATGCGGCGGCGCGGGTTCGTCGTCGGTCAGGTTGTAGGCGCGGCCCGCGTGCGGCCGGGCGATCGAGGCGGCGAGCGCCGAGGCGATGTCCTCGACATGGATGCGGCTGAAGACCTGACCCGGCTTGACCCAGTTGCGGGCCCGGCCCTCGCGCAGGCGATCGAAGGTCGAGCGCCCCGGTCCGTAGATGCCGGGCAGGCGGAACACCTGGACCGTCAGGCCCATGCCGCGTCCGACCTGCAGCCAGTCGCGCTCGGCGGCGACGCGGCGGGCGCCCTCCGGCGAGCGGGCGGCGAGGGGCGAGGTCTCGAACGTCCAGCGGCCCTCGCGGTCGCCGTAGACGCCGGTGGTCGACAGGTAGCCGATCCAGTCCGGGAAGGCGTTCGCCTGGGCCATGGCCGGGACCAGGGCGTTCAGGGCGGGGCAGCCGTGGTCGTCCGGTGGCGGGGTGACGAGGATGGCGTTCATGACCGGCGCGGCGACCAGAGCCTCGCGGCTCGTGGCGTCGACGGGGGTCGCGCCCATGGCGCGCGCGGCGTCGGCCGACTCGGCCGAACGGGCCGTCGCCCAGACGTCCCAGCCTTCGCCCAGCATCCGCCGGGCCAGGGCCTGGCCGGTGTATCCGAAGCCGAAGACGAGCAGGTTCGGCAAACGCAAATCCTCCCGAGCGGACCCTTGTCCGTCATGGGAGGAGTAACGGTTGGTCGGGTGGGGGCCAAGGGCGCGGCGATCAAACAAGTCGCCCTCCGGTTGGGAGAGCTGTCGCCGCGAAGCGGTGACCGAGTGGGAAGCACAGGCGGCTACTGGCAAACCGCCGCGCCTCCCACTCCGTCCCTGCTACGCCCCCGGGGGCTTCGCAGGTCCACCTCTCCCACGGGGAGAGGGACTGCTTGCGGCTAGGCGACGGTCAGCTTCACGTCGATGTTGCCGCGGGTGGCGTTCGAGTAGGGGCAGACCTGGTGGGCGGTCTCGACCAGCTTCTCGGCGGCCTCGCGATCCAGGCCCGGCAGGCTGACGTTCAGCGCCACTTCCAGGCCGAAGCCGCCCTTGTCGTTGGGGCCGATGCCGACCTGGGCCGTCACGGCGCTGTCCTCGACCGTCACGCCCTGGGCGCGGGCGACGAAGCGCAGGGCGCTGTCGAAGCAGGCCGCGTAGCCGGCGGCGAACAGCTGCTCAGGGTTGGTCGCGCCTTCCTTGCCGGCGCCGCCCAGGCCCTTGGGCGTGGACAGGGCGACGTCGAGGACGCCGTCGTCGCTGCGGGCGGAGCCGTCGCGGCCGCCGGAGGCGGTGGCGGTCGCGGTGTAGAGGATGGCCATGGTGTCGTTCTCCGACTGAATAATTGTGTACAATCTAATTGTGTATCATCTTCAAGTTTGCAACAGGGATTCATGACATTATCTGGAGATCATGTCCGCGACGCCGCCCCTCCCGACGCCCGATGAAGCCCTCAAGCTGTCCAACCAGCTGTGCTTCCCGATCTACGCCGCGGCCAACGCGATCCAGAAGGCCTATCGCCCGCACCTGAAGCCGCTGGGCCTGACCTATCCGCAGTATCTGGTCATGCTGGTGCTGTGGGAGGCCGACGGGGTGTCGCTGGGCGACATCGGCCGTCGGCTGCACCTGGACTCGGGCACCCTGACGCCGCTGCTCAAGCGGCTGGAGGCCGCCGGGTTGGTCGCGCGGCGGCGCTCCGACGAGGACGAGCGCGTGGTGCTGATCTCGCTGACCGCCAAGGGGCGGGCGCTGAAGGCCGACGCGGCGCCGATCCCCTTCCGCCTGGCAGCGGACCTGCACATGGAGCCAGAGCAGGCGCTGGCTCTGAAGCAGGGGCTGGAGGCGTTGTTTCAGGGGACCGCATCCGGCGCCGGCCGGTAGCCACCCTCTGAAGGCTGTCGAGGGACAGCAACGCTTCGCGAAGCAGTTCCTGATCTACTCCAGAAGATCCACGATCGCCTTGCGCGCGGCGTCGCCCAGGTCTGCGCGCTGGAGCGCGAAGGCCACGTTGGCGCGGAGCAGGCCGATCTTGTCGCCGCAGTCGTAGGTGACGCCCTCGTATTCCAGGGCGTGGAAGCTCTCGAGCGCCATCAGCCGGACCATGGCGTCGGTCAGCTGAATCTCGCCGCCGGCGCCCTTTTGCTGGTCGGCCAGCAGGTTGAAGATTTCCGGCTGCAGGATGTAGCGGCCCGAGATGAAGAGGTTCGAGGGCTCGGTCCCGAGCGGCGGCTTCTCGACCATCCCGGTCATGCGGTTCAGCCGGCCGTCCTGTCCGTCCAGCGCGACGATGCCGTACTTATGGGTCTCGCCCTCGGGGGCAGGTTCAACGACGATGATGTTGCCGCCGACCTGATTGTAGGCGTCCACGGCCTGCTTCAGCGGGGGGACCTTCGCGTGCATCAGCATGTCGGGCAGCATGACCGCGAACGGCTCGTCGCCGATGATGTCGCGGGCGCACCAGACGGCGTGGCCGAGACCCAGCGGAGCCATCTGGCGCACGAAGCTCATCTCGCCGGGCCGGGGGAGGTCCGACCGGATGTCGGCCAGGATATCCAGCTTGCCCTTGGCTTCCAGCTGGCTCTCCATTTCGACGTGATGGTCGAAGTAGTCCTCGATCGACTGCTTGCCGCGGCCGGTGACGAAGATGAAGTGCTCGATCCCCGCCGCGCGGCCCTCGGCCACGATGTAGGACAGGATCGGCCTGTCCACGACGTTGAGCATTTCCTTGGGCGTGGTCTTGGCGCCCGGAAGGACGCGGGTCCCGAGGCCGGCGACCGGCAGGACGGCTTTGCGGACAGGTTTCATGAGACCGGAGGTATCCGACGAACGACGACAAATCTACTGGCGGACCGGAACAACGCGGATGGCGAGAGGTTCCGGGTCGGTCGGGAAGACCTGAAGGATTTACGCATGAAGAAGCTCGTACCGCTGCTGGCGCTTGGCGCCGTCGGCCTGCTCGTCGTTGCCTGCGCCAAGAAGGACGACAAG
The DNA here is from genome assembly GCA_044238855.1 of Caulobacter sp. GTDB lineage: Bacteria > Pseudomonadota > Alphaproteobacteria > Caulobacterales > Caulobacteraceae > Caulobacter. The sequence goes on along the minus strand of JBIICO010000216.1, from coordinate 671 downwards.
GCCCTCAGCGAAGCGTCGACGGTTGATACCAGCGCCATCCCCGACGCCAACGGCGTGCCGCCGCCCGTCGAAACCGTGCTGCCGGCCGAGTCTTCGACGCAGGTCGCGCCCGCCGTGGGTACGGGACCGGGCGACCAGGGCGACACGACCGGGCCTGTGCCGCCGTCCAACCCGCCCGCGGTAAATCCGCAGGCGACGCCTGCGCAGTAGCCGCTACTCGACCGTCACCGACTTTGCGAGGTTGCGCGGCTGATCGACGTCGGCGCCCTTCAGCACGGCTACATGATAGGCCAGCAGCTGGATGGGCGCAGACATCACCAGGGGCGCGATCAACGGGTCGCTGGCGGGTGCGGTCATCACCACCTTGGCGCCGGCCGGAGCGTGCTTTGCGCCTTCCGGGTCGGTGATGAAGACCACCTGGCCGCCGCGCGCCATGACCTCGCTCATGTTCGAGGCGGACTTTTCGAACCAGCTGTCGAACGGCGCCAGGATGATGATCGGCGTCGCCTCGTCGACCAGAGCGATGGGCCCATGCTTCAGTTCGCCAGCGGCATAGCCCTCGGCATGGATATAGCTGATCTCCTTCAGCTTCAGCGCGCCTTCAAGCGCCAGGGCCGACATCGGCCCGCGCCCGAGGTAGAGGACGTCCTTGGCCTTTGCGATCTCGGCGG
>JBIICO010000041.1:0-19345 GCA_044238855.1 Caulobacter sp. | reverse complement strand
GGCGCCGATGGTGTCCGCCGGCATGGGCGTCGGCGTCGACATCACCAGCATCCAGCGGGCGGCCGACCAGTTCCTGCAGCGCGCATCGCTCACCGCGCGCGGGGACAGGGCCGAGGCCAGCGTCATCTCCGACTTCATGGATCGCGCCCAGTCGTTGTTCGGGGACCCCAGCGCCAGCAGCAGCTTCTTCAGCCGCCTGGACGACATCTATTCCGCCTTCACCGCCGCCGGCTCCGAGGCCGCGTCCAACACCCGTCGCCAGCAGTCGATCGACTCCGTCACCGACTTCCTCAACGAGTCGCAGCGCATCGCCGCATCGCTGAAGTCGATGGAAGCCGAGGCCGACACCCAGATCGCGGCCTCGATCGACAAGGTCAACGGCCTGCTCAAGCAGATCGAGTCGCTGAACGGCGACATCAGCCGCGCCCTGATCCAGGGCGTCGACGCGACCGGCTCGGAGAACATCCAAAGCCAGCTGATCGACGAGCTGTCCGGCCTGATGGACGTCACTGTCCAGCCCCGCAACAACGGCGGCTTTGTGATCCGCGCGTCGGACGGCAACGCCCTCGCGGGCGCGGGCGGCGCGGCCGAGCTGAACTATGTGCGCACGCCGGGCGCGTCGGGCGAGATCACGGTCTCCCTGCCGGGCGCCAGCGGCGAGCCGTCGCTGCGGGCCCGCATCACCAGCGGCGAGATCCGCGGCCTGCTGGACCTGCGCGACAAGGAACTGCCGGCGCTGGGCGACCAGCTATCGGAGTTCGTCACCCGCGCGGTCGACGAGCTGAACCGGGCCCACAACGCCGCCTCGGCGGTGCCGGCGCCGAACAGGCTGTCCGGCCGCGACACCGGCATGGACCTGTCCACGGCCATCGGCGGCTTCAGCGGCAAGACCACCGTCGCCATCGTCGACCAGGCCGGCATGGTGACGCGCCAGGTCGACATCGACTTCGACGCCGGCACGATGAGCAGCGACGGCGGGGTGACCAACACGCCGTTCACGCCCGCCACCTTCCAGGCGACGATGAACGCCGCCCTCGGCGGCCAGGGCACGGTCAGCTTCGTCAACGGCGCCATGACGATCCAGGCGACGACCAGCACCAGCGGCGTGGCCATCACCGACGACGCGACGACGCCCTCCGACCGGGCCGGCAAGGGCTTCTCGCACTTCTTCGGCCTGAACGACCTCGTCACCTCCAGTGGCTATCCGTTCTACGAAACCGGGCTGACGGCGACCGACCCGCACGGCTTCACGCCGGGCGACACCCTGACCCTGCGGGTGGCGGGCAAGGACGGCGCGCGCATCCGCGACGTGACGGTGACCATCCCGCCGCCCCCCGCGACAACGATGCAGGACCTGGTCGACAGCCTGAACGCCAACACCACCGGCGTCGGCCTCTACGGCTCCTTCTCGCTCGACGCCGACGGCGCGCTGGCCTTCAGCGGCGCGAACGGCTCGACCGTCTCCGTGGTCAACGACAACACCAAGCGCGGCGTCGGGGGCCCGTCGGTGTCGCAGATGTTCGGCATCGGCGAGGCGCAGCGCGCGTCGCGGGTCGGAACCTTCGAGATCCGCTCCGACATCGCCGCCGACCCCAAGAAACTGGCCCTCGCCCAGCTCGACCTGGCGCAGGTGGCGGCGGGCCGTCCGGCGCTGGCGATCGGCGATGGCCGGGGCGCGGCCAAACTGGCGGCGGCCGGCGACACCATGACCGGCTTCGACGCCGTCGGCGGCGCCTCCGCAGGCAACATGACCGTGGCCCAGTACGCCGCCGAGTTCGCCGGCACCATCGGCCGCAAGGCCGACGCCGCCATCTCGCGCGCCGAGATCGCCCAGGCCGTCGCCGCCGAGGCCGACAGCCGGCGCAGCTCGGCCGAGGGCGTGAACCTGGACCAGGAACTGATCAGCATGACGACCTACCAGCAGGCGTTCAGCGCCTCGGCCAGGCTCGTCCAGGCCAGCAAGGACCTCTACGACGTCCTGCTGACGATGGTGGGGTAACCTCATGAACCGCGTCGCCACCGGCAACAACTACAGCACCGTCCTGGCCAACCTGATGCAGGCGCAGGTGCGGGCCTACGAGGCCAACGAGCAGGTCTCCAGCCAGAAGAACGCCTCCAGCCTGAAGGGCTACGCCAAGCAAGCCGAGACCCTGCTGGCGACGAAGTCGCTGCAGACCAAGGTCGAGGGCTTCATCGCCCACGGCGAGACGCTGGTGTCCAAGCTGCAGTCGCAGGACCTGGCGCTGCAGCAGACGGCCGACTCCGCCAAGAACGCCCGCGAGGCGATCGTCGAGGCGCTGGCCGCCGGTCGTGGCGAAGGCCTGATGAGCGAGCTGTCGAGCCTGTTCTCGACCGCCGCGGACTCGCTGAACACCAAGTTCGGCGGCCGCTTCCTGTTTTCCGGCGGCCAGGTCGACACCCCGGCCGTCAACATCACCAAGATGGCCGACCTGACGCCCGCGCCGGTGGCCGGCGTGTTCCAGAACGACGGCCTGGTTCCGGCCAGCCAGCTGGACGAGTCGACCAACATCGAGACCGGCTTCCTGGCCGACGAACTGGGTACGGACCTGTTCAACGCCTTCCGCGACGTGCAGGCCTATGTCGACGCCAACGGCGACTTCACCGGCCAGCTGACCGACGCGCAGCAGACCTTCCTGCAAGGCATGCTCGACAAGTTCGAAGGCGCCCGCTCCGACCTGACCGACGCCGCCGCCAAGAACGGCCTGATCCAGAACCGCCTCGACGACACCCTGGCCGCCCAGGACGATCGCCTCGTCATGCTCAAGGGCATGGTCGGCAAGATCACCGACGCCGACATGCCGCTGGCGATCACCAAGCTGGAGCAGGCCCAGGTGGCGGTCCAGGCCGCGGCCCAGGTGTTCAACACCCTGAGCCAGAGCTCGCTGCTGGGGCTGCTGAAGCAGTAGCCAATCCATGGTCCGCTCATCCCGGCGAAGGCTGAGCCTGCAAGATCGCCTCACCTCGCAATTTCGGTCCCGACACTCTAAATAGCGGCCATGAACGCCCATCTGCCCATCGCGGACATCGCCGACGACGTCGTGCGCGCCGCCGTCGGACTGCCGACGGGGTCGCGGGTGGTCGCGGCCATGTCCGGAGGGGTCGACTCCACCGTCACCGCCGCGCTGCTGGCCAAGGCGGGCTACGACGTGGTCGGCGTGACGCTGCAGCTCTACGACCACGGCGCTGCGATCCAGAAGAAGGGCGCCTGCTGCGCCGGCCAGGACATCCTCGACGCCCGCCAGGCGGCCGAGGCCATCGGCATCCCCCACTACGTCCTCGACTACGAAAGCCGGTTCAAGCAGCAGGTGATCGAGGAGTTCGCCGACTCCTACCTGCGCGGCGAGACGCCGATCCCCTGCGTGCGCTGCAACCAGACGGTCAAGTTCCGCGACCTGCTGGACGTCGCCCGCGACTTGGGCGCCACCGCCATGGCGACCGGCCACTACGTGCGTCGCGAGGACACCCCGACAGGGCCGCAGCTGCACCGCGCGGCCGACGCCAATCGGGACCAGAGCTACTTCCTGTTCGCAACCACGCGCGAGCAGCTGGACTTCCTGCGCTTCCCCCTGGGCGGGCTGCCCAAGCCGGCGGTGCGCGGCGTGGCGCTGGGCATGGAGCTGTCGGTGGCCGACAAGCCCGACAGCCAGGACATCTGCTTCGTGCCCGAGGGCAAGTACCACACGATCATCGACCGCCTTCGTCCGCACGGCGCGGAAGCGGGCGACATCGTGCACCTGGACGGCCGGGTGCTGGGCCGCCACGAAGGCGTGACCCGCTACACCATCGGCCAGCGCCGGGGCCTGAACGTGGGCGGCGGCACGGGCGACCCGATGTTCGTGGTCAAGATCGACGCCGACACGCGCCGCGTCATCGTCGGCCCGCGCGAGGCGCTGCTGACCCACGCCCTGACGCTGAAGGAAGACAACTGGCTGGGCGACGAGGCCTCGATCACCGACGCCGCCGCCAACGGCCGCGCCGTGCTGGCCCGCGTGCGCTCGACCCGCGAGCCTGTGGCCGGCAAGCTGACCGTGATCGACGGCCGCATCGCCGTCGCCCTCGATACGCCGGAAGAAGGCGTCGCCCCGGGCCAGGCCTGCGTGCTCTACGCGCCGGAAGAGCCGACCCGCGTGCTGGGCGGCGGGTTCATCGAAACGGCGGTTCGGGCGGTCTGAGGCCATCCCGGCCGCCGGCCAGCAGCCGTGAGGCGGCGCGGCGGCCAGCCCTGCATCAAGGCGTCTAGCGCGCGACCCGCTCCGCCATGCGGCGATAGCGCCTGGCGCGCTCCAGCACGGTGTCGGCGCAGACGTTCGGCTGCGCGACAGGGCAGATGAAGCCGCCGTCCGCGAACGCCCGCTGGTCGTTGCCGACCGCGAACCGCCCGACGATCCGGTCGTCGCCCGCCGTCGTCCGGACGGGCTCGGTGAACCACACCACCATCTTCGCCTCAACGAACGGCTCGACGATCGTGAACTCTGACGATGCGGCGAACGCGCCTTCGATGGCCGTCGCCAGCGTTCGGGTAAGGGCCTCACCGCCCTCCAGCCGGACGGCGGCAGATGTCCGCTCCGCCTGGGCCGAGGCCGTCGACCCGAAGGCGAGCGCCAGCCCCGTCGCCAGCAACACTGCTCCAGACTTCACCGCGCCGCTCCCCAACCGCTGATCGCGCAGCATAATCACGCCCTAAGGTTGAGCGCATACTGTGCTTGACACAGCACCCAGCGCCACACACTATGCGACACACAGTGATGGGCGAGACATGGTAGAGCGGGACAACAACATCGGGCTGACGGAGCTGCGGCGGGGGGTGCTGGTCCTGGCCACGCTCTCACGGCTGCGGACCGCGCAATACGGCTACTCGCTGAAGCAGGCGCTGGCCCAGGGCGGCATGCCCGTCGAGGAAGGCACGCTCTATCCGCTGCTTCGGCGGCTGGAGAGCCAGGGACTGCTCGCCAGTCACTGGGACACCGGCAGCGCGCCGCCGCGACGCTACTACCAGCTCAGCGCCGACGGCGAGCGGGCGCTGGCCGCGCTGACCGCCGCCTGGCGCGACCAGGTGCGGGTGATGGACGGATTTCTGGATGGGGAGGCGGGACAATGAACGCCAATGACGTGATCGAGTCCTACGTGCGCGACGTGGCCGCCTGCCTGCCGCGCCGGATGCGGGGCGACGTGGCCTTCGAGCTGCGGGCGCTGCTCGCCGACGAGCTGGCCGGCAAGGCCGAGGCGGCGGGCCGGGCGCCGGACAAGGCGATGGCGCTGGACCTGCTGACGGGCTTCGGCCGTCCGGCCGAGGCGGCGCGGCGCTATTACGAGCGGCCGGCGCTGATCGATCCGGCCGACACCCACCACTTCCTGATCTGGACGCTCGCCGGGGCGCTAGGCCTGGGCGTGCTGTCGCTGATCGACCGACACGGCGAGCTGGATCACGGCGACCTGTTCCTGCAGTGGCTCGGGGTGCTGGTGATCTTCTTCGCGCTGGCGGCCTGGTGGCGGCGGCGCAATCCCGGGAAGCTGGGCTGGACCCCCAATCGCGGGCCGGAGCACTTCTCGCTCGTCTCGGGCCTGTTCTCGGCGGCGATGACGCTGATCTTCCCCGTCTTCATGTACGGGGCGCCGGAACGGTTCGTGGAAACCGCCTTCCTCGGCCTGTTCCCCGGCAGCGTGGTGGCCTTCACCGACGCCTTCGCCAACAGCCCGCTGCGGTGGGCGACGCTGGCGCTGCTGGTCGCCTCGGCCGTCATGTACGCGATCGGCGGCCTGAGGCGCGGGTGGCAGGGCTGGGGTCGCTGGGCCGACCTCGGCGTGAACCTGGGGCTCGGCGCGGCCTTCCTCGCCCACGCCGGCCCCTTGCCCTCGCCCGTCTTCGTCCTGCCCGCCGCGAACGCGACGGCGACGCCGATCTTCGCCGGCCTCGGCGCCCTGTTCGTGCTCTGCGCCCTCTACGACATCTACCGGCTCTGGATGCGGGTCACCCCGGCGCCGTCTCCGCGTCCCGAAGCGTAAACGCCGGCGGCGAGAGACCGGGAAAAAGGCTCAACAGATTATTTTTCCAACCCCAGCGGTCACTTTGTCGCGGCGTGCGGCGGGCTCTCCGGAGTCCGCCGCGACTCATTCCCTTAACGTTTTCAAAGGCGCCTGAATCCCACGGGATTCACTGGAGATTCCCGGATCCCCAAAGATCGGCCCCACCCGCGACTCGACGCCACGCGGAGGCCGCTTGCTCCCGATTCGCAAATCGGCTTAACGATTCTTTTCGAAGGGTCGTTCACCATTAACCAGTCTTAAAGCAGCTTAATTCCAATGTCGGAATTGAGCTTCGGGGGCGGATTCCGCCTCGACATTTTCACGACCGCGGGAGGGCCGCGGGGAGGGGATCGATGCGCGTACTGTTGATCGAAGATGACAGCGCAACGGCTCAGACCATCGAGCTGATGCTGAAGTCAGAAGGCTTCAACGTCTATACGACGGACCTCGGGGAAGAGGGCGTGGATCTGGGCAAGATCTACGACTACGACCTGATCCTGCTGGACCTGAACCTGCCGGATATGAGCGGCATGGATGTCCTGCGCACGCTGCGCAACGGCAAGATCAACACCCCGATCATGATCCTGTCGGGATCGGCCGAAATCGACACCAAGGTGAAGACCCTGGGCGGCGGCGCCGACGACTACATGACCAAGCCGTTCCACAAGGACGAGATGGTCGCCCGCATCCACGCCGTGGTGCGCCGCTCCAAGGGTCACGCCCAGGCGGTCATCCAGACCGGCGAGATCGGCGTGAACCTGGACGCCAAGACCGTCGAGGTGAACAATCTGCGCGTTCACCTGACCGGCAAGGAATACCAGATGCTGGAGCTGCTCTCGCTTCGGAAGGGCACGACCCTGACGAAGGAGATGTTCCTGAACCACCTGTACGGCGGCATGGACGAGCCCGAGCTGAAGATCATCGACGTCTTCATCTGCAAGCTCCGCAAGAAGCTGGCCACCGCGTCCGGCGGCAACCACTACATCGAGACCGTCTGGGGCCGCGGCTACGTGCTGCGCGACCCGCAGGAGATGGGCAGCGCGATCAACGCCGCCTGATCCACGGATCCCGGAGCCGGGGCCCTCCCCTGGACAGAACAACGCCCGCCGGTTTCCCGGCGGGCGTTTTCCTTTGCCTGATCGTCAGGGAGCGGGCCCCGGCCCGCTCCCCTTCAGGACCTAGCGCTGGCGGACCGACGAGATCCGCTTGCCGTAGCCGATACGACCCAGGTCCGAGACATCACGGTCGATGCGGGTGCAACGGCCGCGGTAGTCCTGCTGGTCGCAGATTTCCCAGTTGCCGCGCACGCGCGCCGACTGGGCCTTGTTGGCCATTTCCCAGGGACCCAGGCCCGCCGCCGACCGGTCGATGGTCACGCAGCGGCCGCCGTAGTTCGGCTGGGTGCAGAGGGTGATGCTGGCGTTGCCGCCGCCGTCGCCCCGGCCCGTGCAGGTCAGCTGGCCGTTGACGTTGGCGATGTCGCGGTTGGCGCAGGGACGGACGTCGAGCGTCGTGTACCGGCTGCTTCCGCGGCTGTCGCGGCAGTTGGCCGACAGCGTCCAGGCGCTCATCTTGGCGTTGGAGCAGCTCTGCTGGTAGCTGCCGCGCGGCATGGGATAGCTGCTGGTGCAGCTCAGCTTGCCGTCGACGTTGGCGATGTCCTTGCCCTGGCAGGGGCGGATATCGATCGTCGTGTAGCGGCTCTGACCACGGCTGTCGCGGCAGTTCGCCGACAGCGTCCAGGCGCTCATCTTGGCGTTCGTGCAGCTCTGCTTGAAGCTGCCGTCCGGCATCGGGAACGGCTGGTTGCCGCCACCGCCGGCCGAGCAGGTCAGGCGGCCGTTGTCGTTGGCGATGTCGCGCCCGCCGCATTGGCGGGTGTCGATCGAGGTGCGGTTCGAGCCGCCGCGGCTGTCGCGGCAGGTGGCCGAAAGCACCGACCCGTTCATGGCCAGGTTGCTGCAGCTCTGCTTGTAGCTGCCGTCCGGCACGGGGGCGCCGCCGCCGCTCGAGCAGGTCAGCTGACCGTTGTTGTTGGCGATGTCGCGGCCGTTGCACTGGCGGGTGTCGAGCGAGCTGCGCGACTGGCCGCCGTTCGAGGTGCGGCAGGTGGCCACCAGGGTGTAGCCGCTCATGTAGGCCTGCGTGCAGCTCTGCTTGTAGCTGCCGTTCGGCAGCTGGCCGGCGCCGCCGCCGCCCGTTTCACAGAACAGGTCGCCGTTGCGGTTGCCGATGTCGCCGCGGCAGTTCTCGTAGCGCAGCGAGGTATTCTTCTGCGCGCCGTTGGCCGTTCGGCACCGGGCCGAGAGCAGACGGCCGCCGCCCTGCTGGGTGGCGCGAATGTCCGTGCAGGAGTTCCGGTAGCTGCCCTGTGGCGGCGACACGGATTGAGCCGAGGACGCGGTTGCGAACACCATCGTCACGGCTGCCGCGGCCATCGCCGCAAGCATTCCGATCTTCATTTTACTTCCCCTTTGCATCCCCCGTCCGATGCGACGCTAGCACCGTGATTTGGCGGACCTGCGACACAGAACCGTGATCGGGGGTCCCGGGTTCCCGTTGCCAGCATCCGCGCGGCGTGCCTCCCTGCGGCGAAAGAGGATGGGGTGGACACAATGACTCGCTGGATCGCGCTGCTGGCGGCCGTTTCGGGCGCCCTGCTGCTGGCGTGGACCGGCACGCGGACGCCGGGCGAGGATTCGGACGCCCCGCCGGTCACGCCGTCGTCCGCCGCGTTCGCCACCGGCCGCGCGATGGACGACATCAAGGTCATCGCTCGCGCGCCGCATCCCGTCGGCTCGCCCGAGAACGCGCGGGTGCGCGACTACCTGATCGGTCGCATGACGGCGCTCGGCCTGGCGCCGCGGGTGCAGCGGGGCCAGGCGGTGGAGCGGATCGACCGCGAGGACGGCGGCGCGCTGTTCTATGGCGGATATGTCGAGAACATCGTCGGCGTGCTGCCCGGCAAGGACCCGAGCAAGCCGGCGCTGGCGCTCATGGCCCACTACGACAGCGTGCCGAACTCGCCCGGCGCGGCCGACGACGCCACCGGCGTGGCCGTGGCGCTGGAGACGATCCGGGCGCTGAAGGCCGGCGGCGAGGTCCCGGAGCGGGACATCATCGTCATCATGACCGACGGCGAGGAAGCGGGCCTGCTCGGCGCTCGCGTCTTTTTCGCCGAACATCCGCTGCGCGAGCGGATCGGCCTGCTGATCAACATGGAGGCGCGCGGCAATGGCGGCCGGGCCAACATGTTCCAGACCGGCCCCGGCAACGGCGAGATCGTCGCGGCCTTCGCCAGGGACGCCTATCGGCCGATCAGCAACTCCCTGGCCGTGTTCCTGTACGAGAACATGCCCAACGACACCGACTTCAGCGTGTCCAAGGAAGCCGGGGTCAACGGGCTGAACTTCGCCTTCATCGGCCGGCAGTTCGACTATCACGCCCCCACCGCCACCGTCGCCAACCTGGACGAGGGTTCGGTGCGCCACATGGGGCGGCAGGTGCTGGCGGCGACTCGGACGCTGGGCTTCGCGCCGAGCCTGCCCGGCAAGGCGCCGGACGCGGTCTACAGCCAGACCTTCGGCGACCACATCCTGGCCTACCCGGCCTGGGGCGGCTGGATTCTGTGGCTGGCGACGGCGGCGCTGATCGGCGGCGCGGCCTGGCGCGCGCGGCGGGCCAAGGGTCTGCCCTGGCGCGACGTCGGACAGGGCGCGGCGGCGGCGCTGTTCCTGCTGCTGATGACGGCGGTGCTGCTGAACCTGCTGCGCCGCTACACCGGCGCCGACTTCGGCTTCCTCGAGCAGCGGCCGCTGCTCGCCCAGTGGGCGGTGTGGGAGCCGGCGATGGCGCTGGCCGTCATGGGGATGACGCTGCTGGTCCCGTCCCTGCTGGCCCGGGGAGCGGGACGCGCCGCGACGGCGGTATCCGCCGTGGTGTTCGGCCTGGGCGCCTCGCTGCACGGCGGCTGGGATCCGGTGGGCGCGGGTCTCGGCGTCGCGGCGGCGGTGATGGCCCTGCTGGCGTTCGGACGCGCCGCGGATCGGGCCGGCGCCTGGCTCGGCGCGCTGCTGACCGCCCTGGTCGCGGCCCTGGCGCTGCAGATCTTCCTGCCCACCGTGGCGCTGATCGTGGCCTGGCCGCTGGCGCTGGCCGCGATCGGCGCGGCGGCGACCCGCCTGGGGCAGCGGGACAGCCTGCCGAGGATCGCGATCCTGGCCCTGCTGGCGGCGGTCGGCGGCGGCTGGCTGGCCGTCTACTTCCACGGCGTGGCCCAGGGGCTCGACATGCCGGCCATCCTGGCGATGTTCGCCTGGCTGGGCGGACTTCTGCTGTGGCCGTTGGCGGCGCGGGCCGAGCCCGGGCGCACGGCGCTGCTGCCGGCCCAGGCGCTGATCGGGTTCGGCATCGTGCTGACGCTGTATCTCGCCATCAACAGCACGCCCTGGACCGGGCGGCATCCGCAGGCGACGGCCGTCTTCCACGTTCAGGATCGCGATACCGGCAAGGCCTGGCGCGTGGCCGACACGCCTGAACTGGATCGCTGGTCGGAGACGGCGCTTTCACCCCGTAAGGATGGAACCGAGCAGCGCGCCTTCCCGCCATTCCTCCGCTACGAGACCTGGGCCAAGCCGACCCCCGCGATCAGGCCCCTGGACCTGCAGGTCGCCGTCAGCCGTCCTATAGGCAAACGGGTCGGGTTCGCCGTCTTCGCGGAACGGGTGGTTATGGTCGACGTCAAGGCCGAGGCCCCCATCACAGCGCTCAGCATCAATGGCCGCCCCCTGACGCTCGACCAGCCGCTGCCGCCGAACGGGCGCACGACAATCAGATGGCAGGGCGAGCCCGGGCTCTTCACCCTGGAACTCACCAGCGACCGGCCGGAAGCGATCGAAATCCGCTACGCCATCGTCCGTGAGGGCTGGCCGGGCAGCGTCGCGCCCCTGCCCGCCCGGCCGCCGGAGGCGATGCCGTTCAACCTGTCGGACTCGCTGGTCATCACCGGCATGCTCCGGCCGGTTGCCTCCCGTGCCATTCCGACGCAAAAGCCCGCGCCATGACCGTGACCATCTTCCACAATCCCAAGTGCGGCACGTCGCGCAACGCGCTGGAGGCCATCCGCGAAGCCGGTATCGAGCCGACCGTCGTCGAGTACCTTAAGGCCGGCTGGACCAAGGCGCGGCTGCAAGGCCTGCTGGCCAGGATGAAGGCCTCGCCACGCGACATCCTGCGGGTGCGCGGCACGCCGGCCGAGGAACTGGGCCTGACCGATCCGGCGGCCACGGACGACGCGATCCTGGACGCCATGGTCGCTCATCCGATCCTGGTGGAACGCCCCATCGTCGAGACGCCCAGGGGCGCCGTTCTGGCCCGCCCGTTCGAACGGGTTCGCGAGATTCTGTAAGGCCTCCGCCGGCGCCCGGGTTTTGCCCGAGGGCGTGACAAATTGGGCGAAGCACCGAATATTACTTGCACTTAACGTCCGGGGTCGGGCATGCACCGGCCCGACAGTTGCTGGGGGGCTACCCAGCCGTGTCATTCTGACGCTTGCGGCATCGTCAACGATGGGGGACCGATGCAGGAGTTTGATCCCAGGCGCCCGACGCTTCGTTTCGCGCCGAAGATCCTGGTGGCCGTCGCGGGTTTCGCCGCCCTCGGCCTCGGCTGGAAGCTGACCGCGGGGCCCGACCTCACGATCGCCAAGCCGCTCGACCCGGTGGCCATGGCCGCCCTGCAGCATGCCGCCTTCGCCCAGGCCGAAGCCCAGCCAGGCTTCGCGCGCGGCGAGAACATCAACGTCGAGGTCCGTCCGGGCGAGACCCTGACCGCCGCCATCGCCCGCAGCGGCGTGGGCGCGACCGAGGCCCAGCAGGCCGTCGGCGTGCTCGGCCAGGCCATGGACACGGTCAACATCAAGGCCGGCATGGACTTCGTCGCCTCGGTGGCCAAGCCCCGCGAAGGCCGCGGCTCGGCCCGCCTGATCGGCCTGTCGATGCGCACCGACGCCGCCAAGACCATCACCGTCTCCCGCACCTTCGACGGCGCCCTGCGCCTGCGCGAACTCGAAGAGAAGGTCCGTCCCGAGACCGTGGTCGCCTGCGGCAAGATGGACGGGTCGTTCCACGAGAGCGCCGCCTCGATCGGCGCCAACTCCGGCGTCGTGGCCGAGGCCTCCAAGCTGTTCGCCCACAAGATCGACTTCTCGCGCGACATCAAGGCGGGCGATCCGTTCTGCCTGGTGTTCTCGCGCAAGGTCACCGAGAGCGGCCGCACCATCGAGGCCGGCGACCTGCAGTACGCCGAGATCAAGGGCCAGCGCTTCTACGGCTTCACCAACGTGGCCGGGAAAAAGACCTTCCTCGACAGCGTCGGCAAGACGGTGAAGAGCATGCTGCTGCGCACGCCGGTCGACGGCGCCCGCATCACCAGCCGCTTCGGCTTCCGCCGCCATCCGATCCTCGGCTACAACAAGATGCACCAGGGCATCGACTTCGGCGCCGGCACCGGCACGCCCGTCCTGGCGGCCGGCGACGGCGTGGTCATCGAGGCCCGCCGTTGGGGCGGCTACGGCAACTGGGTCCGCATCCGTCACGCCGACGGCTGGGAGACCGGCTACGCCCACCTGTCGCGCTACGCCAAGGGCCTCAAGCCCGGCCAGCGCGTCAGCCAGGGCCAGGTCATCGCCTACGTCGGCTCGACCGGCGCCTCCACCGGCCCGCACCTGCACTACGAAATCTGGCGCAAGGGCCAGCGCGTGAACCCGCTCGGCGCCAAGATCGCCGTCGGCGTCTCGCAGGACCCGCGCGACGTGAAGGCGTTCAAGGAAGCCAAGAGCCGCCTCGACGTGCTGCTGGCCCCCAAGCGCGCCGCCGTCGGCGCTCCGGAGCCCGCCGCCGAGAAGCCCGAGGCGACCAAGAAGCTGGCCAGCACCGAAACCCCGGCCAAGCCCGCGCTCCGCCAACGCGCGGGGTAGCCTGCCGTCGTCCCGGTCCGACATGTTCGGGCCGTGAAGCGAAACATCAGGGCGCGGAGCGATCCGCGCCCTTCTTCGTCGGCCGCGCTCATGGCAGCCCCGACGCGTCGGGTCATGACGGTTGACAGGCGATGGGGTGACTAGCCCGCCCCGGAGCGCTACACACTCCGCCCTCCCCGCAGCAACCGCCGGATCCCCTCCCTTGCGACTTCCCCAGGCCCGTCTCGACCAGGTGCTCGACCGCTATCGCGAGATCGAGGCGCGGATGGGCGCGGCCACCGACGGGGCCGAGATCGTCAAGCTGAGCAAGGAACACGCCGAGCTGAAGCCGGTGGCCGAGGCGGTCCAGGCCGTCCAGAAGGTGCTGGCCGAGATGCCGGAGCTGGAGGCGATGGCCTCCGACCCGGATCCGGACATCTCCGAACTGGCCCGCGACGAGCTGGAGCGGCTGCAGGACAGCTTGCCGGAGATGGAGCGGGCGGTCGCCCTGCTGCTGGCGCCGCGCGACAAGGACGAGAACGCTTCGGCGATCCTGGAAGTGCGCGCCGGCACCGGCGGCGACGAAGCGGCTCTTTTCGCCGGCGACCTGTTCCGGATGTATCAGCGCTACGCGGCGACCCAGGGCTGGCGCGTCGAGGTCGACAGCGTCTCCGAAGGCGAAATGGGCGGCTACAAGGAAATCATCGCCTCGATCACCGGCGACGGCGTGTTCGGCCGACTGAAGTTCGAGAGCGGCGTGCACCGCGTACAGCGCGTGCCGGAGACCGAGGCCCAGGGGCGCATCCACACCTCCGCCGCCACCGTGGCCGTGCTGCCCGAGGCCGAGGACGTCGACATCGTCATCAATGACTCCGACCTGCGCATCGACACCTATCGCTCCAGCGGCGCCGGCGGCCAGCACGTCAACAAGACCGACTCCGCCGTGCGCATCACCCACCTGCCGACCGGCGTGGTGGTGACGTCCTCGGAGAAGAGCCAGCACGAGAACCGCCGCAAGGCGATGGCCAACCTGAAAGCGCGGCTCTACGACATGCAGCGCCAAGCGCTGGACGACGCCCGCTCCGACGCCCGCAAGAGCCAGGTCGGCTCCGGCGACCGCTCCGAGCGCATCCGCACCTACAACTTCCCGCAGGGCCGGGTCACCGACCATCGCATCAACCTGACCCTCTACAACCTGGACAAGGTGATGGAAGGCGGGGCGCTGGACGACGTGATCAAGCCGCTGATCGCCGAAGACCAGGCCGCGCGCCTGGCTGCGCTGGAAGACGACTTCAGCTAGCGACCGCGCTGAAATCCACGGACATCGTCATGGCGAGGAGCGGCGTGGCCGCGTCTCGAACCACGCAAGGCTTCACCGCGCCCTTCGAGACGCTCGCTCAGGGCTCGCTCCTCAGGAGGACGAAAATGAGCGCGCCGCCGCGCCGCCGCATCCCCCCGCCAAGGCGGCGAAGGCGGCGCGGATGACCTGGTCGGGCGTCAGCTCCGGGGCCAGGAAGCGCTGGAACAGCAGGCCTTCGATCAGGCTGTTGATCACCCGCACCAGGATGTCCGCCGGCATCGGCAGCTCATCCTCGCGCCAGTTGGCCCGGAACCAGGCCGCGCCGGTCTCGTAGCCCGGCGCCACGGCGTCGCGGAACCGCGCCCTCACCTCCTCGTGCCGGAGGGCGTAGGCGCGGAAGGTCAGAGCCCCTACCGCCGCCTCGCGCCGCTCGGGAATGGCGGCGATCACCGCGTCGGCGACGGCGTCCATCATCTCCGCGAAGCCGCAGCCGGGCCGGAACACCGGCCGGATCGCCGTCCACTGGCGTTCCGCGAGAGCCATGAACAGCTCGTCCCGGTTCCGGAAGTTTCCGTAGATCGCGCCGGTCGTCATGCCTGCGTGTTGGGCGATGGACTGGAGGGTAGTGTTCTCGAAGCCGTCCCGGCGCGTCAGCTCCAGCGCGGCGTCCAGCAGACGCTGGCGCGTGCGGAGCCGCTTGTCGCCCTTCGGCTGGCGGCGCGCTGAGCTCGATGTCGACTCGTCGGTCATGCCGCGAGCCTAATTCGCTTCCATTTTATAATCATATTATTTTATATGTCTCGTATGGATGGTGGGGACATGGATAGCATCGAGACGGAAATGGCCGGCTGGGCGGCGGGGGACCAGATCGCCGGAGCCGTGACGCTGGTCTGGCGCGACCGGGTCGTCCACGCCGCCGCCGTGGGGCTCGCGGACCGCGAGGCCGGGCTGCCGATGCGACGCGACAGCCTGTTCCGCATCGCCTCGATGACCAAACCGATCACGGCCGTCACGGCGCTGACGCTCCACGACGAGGGGCTGTTCGCGTTGGACGATCCGATCACACGCTGGGCGCCCGAATTCGGGGACATGCAAGTGCTCCGTTCGCCCGACGGGCCGCTGGACGACACGATCCCGGCCGAGCGGCCGATCGTCATGCTGGACCTGCTGACCCACCGGGCCGGCTTCACCTATGGCGGCTTCCACGCCGGCCCGATCGGCCACGCCTATGCCGAGGCGCTGGGCATGGACATCGACAGCCACCTGTCGCCCGACGACTGGATCGCGGCCCTCGCCGGCCTGCCGCTGATCGACCAGCCCGGCGCGGGCTTTCACTACGGCGTGTCCAGTGAGCTGCTCGGTCTGCTGATCGCGCGTATCGCCGGCCGGAGCCTGGGCGAGCTGATGACCGAGCGCGTCTTCCGTCCACTGGGCATGAGCGACACCGGGTTCGTCGTTCCGCCGGAGAAACACGCTCGCCGGGCGAAACTGTACGGCTTCGACGCCGCCGGGGCGCTCGAGCATCGGCCAATGCATCCGCCGGCGGCGTCCGCCTTCCTCGCCGAGCGGCCGGCGAGCCTGACCTTCGAGTCCGGCGGCGCAGGGCTCTGGTCGACGGTCGACGACTACCTCCGGTTCGCGCGCCTGTTCGTGAGCGACGGGGCGGTCGACGGCGTGCGCTTGCTGAAGGTCGAGACCATCCGGCGCATGACGACCAACTTCCTGACCGACGAACAGATCGCGACGGCGACCATGATGGGCCTGCCGGTCTTCTCGGGCCAGGGTTTCGGACTGGGCGTCGCCGTGGTGCTCGCCCCCGAGCGGGCCGACGTCCAGCGCGGCAAGGGCGGCGTCGGCACGGTGGCCTGGCCGGGCGCGTATGGAAGCTGGTGGCAGGCCGACCCTACGGACGGGTCGGTGATGATCTTCCTGGCCCAGAACGCGCTGGACTTCGACAAGGCAGCGATGGGCATCGGCCTGGGCGTCTACGGCGCCATCGGCCAGTTTCATGCCCTGGCATCGGAGACCCGCTGAGCATTGCCGATCCTTAAGTGGACGCGCCCGCCCCGCTGAGGCTCTCTCCACGCCCCGGAGGACCCGCCATGCGTACACTGCTGATCGCCGCCCTGTCGCTCGCCAGCCTGGGCCTGATGGCCGCGGGCAAGCCGTCGTCGCCTTCGCAGGGGAGCTGCCATCCCGGCGTCTACCGGCTGGCTGACGGCGACATCCTCGACATCGCCTCGACCGACGACGACCGGCTGCGCTGGCGGCGGCTGGACGGCGTGTTCGGACGACTGAAGCCGACGCCGGACGGCGGCTGGAGCAACACCGTCGGCCTGACCGGCCGGGCCGACCCGACCGCGATCTCGTTCCGCGACTGCAACAGCGTTCAGGTTGACGGCGTCGCCGGCGCGCGCGTGCCGCTGACGGTGACCGACACGGCGTTCCGGAGTGGCAAGGAGACCCTGCGCGGCCGACTGGTGCTGCCGATGGGTACGGCGGCCGTACCGGTCGTCGTGCAGGTCCACGGCTCGGAGAAGAGCTCGGCCGTCGACTTCAACTATCGCCAGCGGCAGTACCCGGCCACCGGCGTAGGCGTGTTCGTCTACGACAAGCGCGGCACCGGCGGCTCGACGGGCGCCTACAGCCAGGACTTCCATCTCCTCTCCGACGACGCCGCCGCGGCGCTGGCCGAGGCCAGGCGGCTGGCGGGCAAACGCGCCTCCCGGATCGGCTTCGAGGGCGGGAGCCAGGGCGGCTGGGTCGCGCCTCTGGCGGCGACGAAGGTCAAGGCGGACTTCGTCATCGTCGGCTTCGGCCTGGCCGAGGGCACGCTGGCCGAGGATCGGGAAGAAGTGATGCTGGACCTGCGCGAGAAGGGCTGGGGCCCCGACGTGATGGCCAAGGCGCGCGAGATCACCGACGCCACCGCCGTCGTCATGGCCAGCGACTTCAAGGACGGCTTCGAGGAACTGGAAGCCGTGAAGGCCAGGTACGGCGCCGAGCCCTGGATCAAGGACATCCAGGGCGAGTTCACCGGGATGCTGCTGAGCTATCCGTCCGAGGTGCTGAAGGTCGAAGGCCCAAAGTACGACGTCGGCACCAGCTGGGAATACGACCCGATGCCGACGCTGCGGACGCTGGACACGCCGCTGCTGTGGGTGCTGGCGAGCGAGGACCGCGAGGCGGTGCCGACCGAGACACGCAAGCGCCTGCTGGGCCTGATCGCGGAGGGCCGGCCGATCACCCTGCTGGAGTTCCCGCGCACCGACCACGGCATGTACGAGTTCGAGACCGGCGCGGACGGCAAGCGGACCATGGTCCGCGTCACCGACGGCTTCACCCGCGCCGTGCTGGATTTCGCGAAGGCGGGACGACTGGAGGCGTCGGGCTACGGCGCCGGCTTCCGCCCGTCCCCGTAGCGCGTGCCCAGAGGCCGCCGGCCTGCCTGCGCGCGACCTCGCCGCCACGCCGGATCGTCTCGCGCAGATACAGCGGCTGGCCCACGGTGTCGGCCATGGCGGCGCCGCGCTCGCCCATCGGCTTGTCGGGCCCGGCCGTCGAGTCGATCGCCGTCTGGTGCTCGATCTCGGCGTTCAGCTCGGCGCCGATCAGCAGCACCATGATCGAGAACCACACCCAAAGCATGAAGGCCACCACCGCGCCGAGCGGTCCGTAGGTGGCGTCGAAGTGGGCGATGTTGTTCACGTACCAGGAGAAGCCAAGCGAGCCGACCAGCCAGCCCACGGACGCGAGCAAGGCGCCCCAAGTCACCCAGCGCCACTTGGCCCGCGCCCGGCTCGGCCCATAGCGGTAGATCATGCTGAAGGCCGATCCCGTGACGCCGACCACCAGCAACCATCGCAGCGCCACCCACCAGCTGTCCGGCTGCGCCAGGCCCAGGCCGCGCAGCACCGGGGGACCGGCGACCAGGACGCCAGACACCACGACCAGGAACAGCAGCGCCCCGAAGGTCGAGGCATAGGTCACGGCGGTGCGGGCGAAGAACGGACGCTTCTCGGCCTCGTCGTAGGCGACGTTGAGCCCCTCGAAGAGCGCCTTCATCCCGGCGTTGGCCGACCAGACCGAAATCAGCAGGCTGACCACGAAGGCGGCGCTGAGCTTGCCGGGGTGCTGCCCGGCCAGGCGGAGCATCTGCTCGCCGACGATCTGGATGACCGACGACGGGAATACGCCCGCCAGTTCGCGCAGCTGCTTCTCCACCGCCGTCACGTCCGAGACCAGGCCGTAGAGCGAGACGAAGGCGGCAATGGCCGGGAAAATGGCGAGCAGGACGTAGAAGGTGACGCCGCCGGCGGTGCTCGGCAGCTTGTCCCGCGAGACCTCCCAGAACGTCCGCCAAAGGATGTCGCGCCAGCCCATGATCGGGATCGCGTGCGGCGCCGTCGCCCTGCGGCCACGGCCGGGTTCCGCGTGATCGAAGGCCTCGGGCGACATCACCCGGTCCTCGCTCATGCCGGCGGGCGGCAGGCGCTTGCCGGGCCACAGGATCACCGCCGTCGCGAGCCCGATCCACGGCAGCAGGTGGTAGGGCCGCGAACGCCCCCACCGCAAAGCCGCCCCTAGCCCTTCGCTCACCTTCGGATCCATCGCCGGAAGAATGCCGTCACGGGCCGCTCCGTTCCGGGGCTTGCTCCCCGCCTTCGGCTGAGGCAGTGACGAGCCATGGCCTCCGCGACGATCACCAGCCTCTATCGCCACCCCGTGAAGGGGTTCACGCCCGAGCGGCTGCAGGCGGCACAGCTGGCCGTCGGCCAAGGCTTTCCGGGCGACCGTCTGTACGCGGTCGAGAACGGGCCCAGCGGCTTCGACGCCGACAACCCGGTGTTCATCGCCAAGACCAAGTTCGCGGTGCTGATGCACATCGCCGACGTCGCCAAGGCCCGCACCCGCTACGACGACGCCACCGGCGTCTTCCACGCGTCCGCTGAGGGCCAGCCTGACATCGCCGCGCCGCTGGGCGAGGACGCGGGCGGCGAGGCGTTCGCGCGCTGGCTGGAAGAGCTGCTGGGCGAGGAAGCGAA
>JBIICO010000193.1:0-6786 GCA_044238855.1 Caulobacter sp. | reverse complement strand
AGAGCGGCGACGCGGGCGCGGCGCTCCTCGAACGGGATCGCGGCCCAGGCGGGCTGTGCGGCGCGGGCGGCCGCGACGGCTTCGTCGAGCTGGGCCTCCGAGCAGTCCGGGGCCTGGGCGAAGACCTTGCCCGTCGCGGGATTGACGACGTCTAGGCTGCCGGCGCCGGCCACGTCGCGGCCGCCGATGGTCATGGGAAGGGCTTGAGCGCTCATGGGAACGGCCTCGATCAGCGGACGCGCGGCAGGCTGGCCGCGGCGTCCTTCCACTTCAGCCGCACGGCCGGTTTCGACAGCTTGCCGGTGGCGAGGCGGGGCAGGGGTTCGTCCTCGACCACCACGTAGCGGGGCACCTTGTAGTCGGCGAGGCGGCTGTTGCAGTGGGCCACCAGGTCCGAAACGGTGATGGCGCGATTGGCGTAGAGCACCGCCATCGGCGTCTCGCCGAACTTCTGGTCATCTGCGGCGATGACCAGAACTTCCTCGACGCCCTCGAACTCGCTGATCGCGCGCTCGACCTCGGCGGCCGAGATGTTCAGCCCGCCGGAGATGATGATGTCCTTCTTGCGGTCGATGAAGGTCAGCAGGCCGTCCTCGTCCAGCATGCCGATGTCGCCCGTATGCAGCCAGCCGTCACGAATGGCCGACGCCGTGGCCTCGGGGTTGTTCCAGTAGCCCTTCATCAGTCCGGGGCCGCGCATCAGGATCTCGCCGGCCGTGTTCGGCGGCAGATCGCGGCCGTCGTCGTCGACGACGCGCAGCCGGGTGAAGACGCCGCCGCGGCCGCACTTCTCCGGATGCTTCGCGGCCAGGTCGGCCGGCATGATGGTGCCGTTGCCGCCGATTTCGGTCTGGCCGTAGATCTGGCGGATCACCGCGCCCTTCTTCATCCAGGTGTCGAGCAGCGGCTTGCTGACCCGGGCGCCGCCGACGGTGACCATCTTCAGCGACGACAGATCGGCCGTCTCCCAGCGTGGGCTGGCGGCGATGCGCTCGAAGAAGACCGGCACGCCGCCGAAGCCATTGATCCGCTCGCGCTCAAGCAGGTCGAGCGCGCGCTCGGGATCGAACAGCGGCTCCACGTAGAGGGTGCAGCCCAGCGTCGTGTAGTGCATCAGCTGGACGAAGCCGGCCGAGGTGGCGAACGGCGACAGGATCAACACCCGGCCGCCCTTGGTCAGCTGCGGCTCGGCCATGGCGAACTCCGCCGCGTAACCGGTCATCGAGCGGTGGGTGAACACCACGCCCTTGGGCCGGGCCGTGGAGCCGCTGGTCGAGATGATCACCACCGGCGCATCGGGGTCGAGGTCGAGGTCCGGACTCACGAGCGCGCCCTGACGCAGGCCGGCGATCTCTTCGACGTCGATGATCGGCGCGGCAAAGGCCCCTAGCTTTTCACGGCGCTCGGCATCGGCGACCAGCAGGGACGGGGCGCCGTCATCGAGGATCTCGGCGATCTCGTGCGGGGTGAGGCGGAGGTTGACCGGCAGCACCGTCGCTCCGGCCCGCAGGATGCCCATGATCAGCGCGCAGTAGGGCAGCGAGTTGGGCGCCAGCACCGCCACGCGGTCGCCGGGTTTCACGCCGAGGCGGATGAACCTTACCGCCACGCGGTCCGCCCACTCGTCATAGGCCCGATAGGTGAGGGCGTCGCCCTCCAGGCTGATCGCCACCGCGTCGGGCGTGAGCTTCGACCACCAGGCGATGGCGCTGCTGAGCGTCTGGCTCATGGTTCCTCCGTTGTCGCCGCGCTCGGGCGCGGTCTGTCGTTCTGGGCGCGGCCGTCAGGCGCGGGGCGCGTTGCCGGGATTCATGTACCGATCGACGGTTTCGTAGAAGACCGGGATCTGCGCTTCGAGGCCGCCGTAGACGACTTCCTTCAGCGCGCCGGACTCCAGTCCGACCTGCGAGATGCAGGCGGCGCGGAAATCCTCGGTGCCGAACACCTTCTGCATCAGTTCGAAGGAGCGGGTGTAGAGCTCCTGGGCCTTCGGATTGTCGGCCGGGCCCGGCGTCAGCATGAAGTAGTCGACGACGGACTTCCCCACGCCCGCCGGCATGATGATCATGACGTTGATATAGTAGGGGCTGGTCACGATGATGGTGTTGGGGAACACCAGATAGGCGTGGGTCACCGTTTTGTGGATGTTCTCGCCGGGCAGGTCGAGCATCTCCGGCTCGAAGTTGGCCTTGCCGGAAATCTGGCGAATGTGCGGGCCCAGCCGATCGACGGCGTTGGGCACGTCGGCGAACAGGTCGCCGATCGAGGCCGAGTGCAGCCGCTGAACGTGGTAGCCCTCCAGGAACGGCTCGATCACCAGCTTCCAGTTGGCGTCCAGATGATGGGTCGCCCGGTCGAAGATGTGGGCGGTCGGAAGGCCGAGGGCGGCGAAGTCGTCGATCAGCTCGTCGGTGACGCCGCTGAAGTCGGCCGGCGCTTCACGGTCCAGCACCACCCAGATGAAGCCGGCGGCCTCAAGGCTGGGCAGCTCGGTCAGGCCATGGTCGGCCTTGTCGACGGTCGGGAAGGTCTCTTGGCGCGGAATGCCGATGAGCTGGCCGTTCGAGGCGTAGGTCCAGGCGTGGTAGGGGCAGCTGACGCGGCCGGCCTTGAAGGCGTCGCAACGCTCCACGACCTTGGAGCCCTTGTGCTGACAGGCGTTGAGGAAGGCGTGGACCTTGCCCTCGGCGTCACGACTCAGCAGCAGCGGCACGCCGTAGCCTTCGTGCGCCAGGAACATCTTCGGCTCCGGCAGCATCGACGACAGCGTCACCGGCACCGGAATGCGGCGGAACAGGCTGGCGCGTTCGCGCTCGTAGTGGGCGGGATCGACGAACATCGACACCGGGCGGCGCGAGTCGATGGCTGGCACGTGGGCCTGTTCGTGCGGCGGGATCGAGCGGATGGCGGCGATCTGGCTGGGGCTCAGGCTGTCCAGCGTGGGGGTCTTGCGCGGCGCGGCGGGCCTGGCGGCCTCGGTCTTCTGATCTGCGTCCATGGCGCGCTCCTCTCTTATCGTTGGCGGGAGGCTATGATCCGATAAATCTACAGTCAATAGATTATGTGTCTTGGTATCGCGTCAGCGCTGGGAGGGCGGCGTGGTCACGCGCAGGCCGGCCATGTCGGCGGTGATCTGAATCTGGCAGGCGAGTCGGGAATTGGCTTCCACGTGGACGCCATACTCGTGCATCTCCGTTTCCATCACGGATACGGCGGGGATCGTCGAGAACCAGGGCTCCGCGACATAGACATGGCAGGTGCCGCAGACCATCGAGCCCCCACAGGCGGCCTCGATGCCGGCGACCTTGTTGCGAACCGCCGCTGTCATCAGGCTTTCGCCCTCGCGCGCCTCTACCGTGACCTCTACGCCGTCGATTGTCCTGAAGATCACCTGGACCATGTCGCGCCCCCAAAAGAACGCGGGTCAGTTGCGCGACGCATAAACCTATGTCAAATAGTTTTAGTCGGGCGTCGTGGACGCCGGGCCTCACGGAGCCCCGCGGCGAAGCGCCGACGAGAGGCGCCGGGGGCGAGAGGGAGACAGGTTATGACGGCGACCAACAATATCCCGGACCACGTCACGGCCGACCGCGTGTTCGCGTTCGATCTCTATGACGACCCGCGCCTGCGCGATGAGCTGCACGACGGCTTCGCCCGCATCATCGACGACGCGCCGGAGGGCGTCTTCTGGACGCCGCTCAACGGCGGCCACTGGGTTATCACCCGCATGGAGCCGGCCGAGGAGATCCTGAAAGACCATGCCTTCTTCTCGGCCTCGGAGATGGAGATCCCGCGCATCGAGCGGCCGATCAAGCTGATCCCGCTCAACCTCGATCCACCGGCCAGCCTGCCGTACCGCCACATCCTGATGCCCTACTTCTCGCCCAAGGCCGTCGCGGCGCGGGAGCCGGGCATGCGCGCCTGGGCCAGGCACTTCGTCGAGCAGGTCGCCGCGCGCGGCGAGTGCGACTTCCTGGACGCCGTCGCGTCGCGGTTCCCGGTGACCATCTTCATGGAGATGATGGGTATTCCGTTCGAGCGCTTCGACCGGTTCCGCGAGATGGCCGACCATTTCTTCAAGGACATTCCCGAAGCCGAGCGTCTGGCCCTGGCCGGCGAGATCATCGGCGACATGATGCAGTTGATCGAGGCGCGCCGGATCGAACGGCGCGACGACATCATCTCCGTGCTGCTCGACGCGCGGATCGACGGCCGGCCCCTGGCCGACGAAGAGATCCAGTCGATGTGCTTCCTGCTGTTCCTGGCGGGGCTCGACACGGTCGTGAATGTGATGACCTTCACCTGGCGCGCCCTGGCCGCCGATCCCGGGCTGCAGGCCAGGCTGGCGGCCGATCCGAGCAAGATCCCGGGCTTCGTCGAGGAGGGCCTGCGCCTGTTCGGCGTGGTCAACGTGCCCCGGATGGTGGTGCGGGACACCGAGCGGTTCGGCGTGACCTTCAAGGCCGGTGACATGGTGCTGTGTCTGAACCCGCAGTTCGGGCGCGACGAGCAGCAGAATGCCGACGCCAAGACCATCGACGTCGACCGCCAGAACCGTCGCCTGCTGCCGTTCTCGATCGGGCCGCACCTGTGCCTGGGCCACAACCTGGCCCGAATGGAGATGCGCATCCTGGCCGAGGAATGGGTGAAGGCGGTGCCGAGCTTCGGCGTGGCCGACGACTATGTGCCGTCCTTCCGGGCCGGGATGGTGATGTCGCTGAAGTCCCTGGCGCTGCGCTGGCCGGTGGCCGCCTCGGCAGCGGCCTGAGGAGCGCATCGATGTCCGGTTACGATTACCTGATCGTCGGCGGCGGCGCGGCGGGCTGCGTTCTGGCCTATCGCCTGTCGAGGGACCCCTCCGTGCGCGTGGCGCTGGTCGAGGCGGGGCCGCGCGACAAGCACCCGTTCATCTTCATGCCGAAGGGGCTGGCCAAGGTGATGGCCGATCCGAGCCACCTGTGGGTCTATTCGAGCAATCCGGAGGAAGCCACCGCGGGCAACCCGGAAGTCTGGGTGCGTGGCCGGGTCCTGGGCGGCTCCAGTTCGGTCAACGGCATGATGTACGTGCGAGGCCAGCCGGCGGACTTCGACGCCCTGGCCGACCAGACCAGCGACGACTGGAGCTGGAAGCATATCGGCCAGGCCTATGCCGAACTCGAGAGCCATCAGCTCGGCGCGGCGCCGACGCGCGGCGCGGCCGGGCCGCTGAAGGTGTCGATGCCGACGATGCGCGACCGCCTCGGCGACGCGATGATCGCCGCCGGCGCCGCGCTCGGCTGGCCGGTCAAGGCCGACATCAACGAGCCCGACGACGATGAGGGCATCGGCTATGCGCCGCGGACGATCTGGAAGGGGCGCCGCCAGAGCGCGGCCGAGGCCTTTCTGAAGCCCGCCGCCAGACGTCCGAACCTGACCGTCATCACCGACGCGGTGGTCGACAAGGTGGTGTTCGAAGGCAAGCGCGCCGTCGGCGTGTCCGTCCTGCGCGGCGGCCAGGCCGAGACCATCGCGGTGAGCGGCGAGGTGATCCTCTGCTGCGGGGCGATGTCCACGCCCGGCGTGCTGGAACGCTCGGGGGTCGGCGATCCGGCGCGGCTGTCGATCCTCGGCGTGCCCGTGGTGCAGGCCAGCCCGAACGTGGGCGAGGGGCTCAGCGAGCACCGCGGCATCATCGTGCAGTGGAAGCTGAAGCAGGACATCTCCCAGAACCGCGACTTCAGCGGCTGGCGGCTGATCAAGTCGACACTTCAGTATTACCTGACCAAGGACGGGCCGATGTCGTCGGCGGCCTACGAGATCGGGGCCTGGTTCAAGACCCGGCCGGGCCTCAACCGACCCGACGCACAGTTCCTGCTCGCGCCCTACAGCTTCGATTTCGACAAGCAGCGCCAGGCGCTGGAGCCGTTCCCGGGCATGAGCGTGGTGACCTATCCGCTGCGGCCGAGCTCACGGGGGCGGATCCACATCGCCTCGCTCGATCCCAACGCGCCGCCGGTGCTGGAGCCGAACTACCGCGCCACCCGGGAGGACCGCGAGGCCATGGTCGGCGCGGTGAGGATGGTGCGCCGCTACGCCGCCGCCGCGCCGCTGGCCGGCATCGTGGCCGAGGAGACGATGCCCGGTCCTGCCTACCAGAGCGACGAGCAGATCCTGGATGCCTACGACAGGTTCGGCACCTGCGGCTATCACGCCGTCGGCAGCTGCCGGATGGGCGCCGACGAGGCCTCGGTGGTCGATCCCGAGCTGCGGGTGCGCGGCGTCGAGGGTTTGAGGGTCATGGACACCTCGGTGATGCCCGTCATCCCTTCGGGCAACACGGCCGGTCCGACGATGGCCATGGCCTGGCGCGCGGCGGACGTCATCCAGCGGGGCAGGGCGCTGGCGAAAGTCGCCGCCTAGTCCGCCGGCTCGCGCAATGCCTTGACCCGCACGCGGGGCCGGCCGCCGTCCAGGTAGTCGGCCCGCTCGTCCGTCGCGGTCGCCAGGCGTGGGAAGGCCGACAGGTAGGTGCGGATTGTCTGTTCGAACAGGCCCTCGGCGTCGTAGGGACTGGCCTCCACCGCTCGCGCCAGGTTGGGCAGTCGCGTGGGGTCGAACTCGGGCATGGCCGGCACGCCGCGCGACCGTGACGCGGCCTCGAACATCGCCGAGGCGTAGGTCAGCTTTTCGGTGCCCTCGATCAGCACCATGTGCAGTTCGGCCGGGAAGGGGCAGGAGCCGATCCAGCGGTTGTAGCCGGGCAACAGGATGTGGCGCGGGAAGAACTGCAGCAGCAGCGGCACCGCG
>JBIICO010000085.1:0-12904 GCA_044238855.1 Caulobacter sp. | reverse complement strand
AGGGCGACCATCGCTTCGTCCCAGGACATCGCCTCGGTGTCGCGCGTCATATGGAGGTCGAGCAGCACGAAGCGGGCGACCTCGCCCAGCAGTTCGGCCTTGTCCTTGAAGTGGTGGTAGAGCGAGGGGGCCTTCACGCCCAGCTGTCGCGCGACGAGTTCCAGGCTGAAGGACTCCAGGCCTTGGGCATTGATGACGTCGAGCGCCGCCCGCGTTGCGCTTTCGCGCGTGATCAGCGTCTTCCTGGGGCGGCCCAAATCGCGGTCCTCACTCGGTGTTCCGGTCGTCCGGATGGCGCGTCGACGTTGCGAATCCACAAAGCTCGCGCGGCAGGCGCGCCGTGTCGGGGCGCTCGTGTCCTGTTGGGGTCGGCGAGGCCATGTTCATTTCAATGGGCGCGTAGAAAACTATCGTCAATTGATAATTGGAGCCCGGCAGTCGCGGCTCGCTGAAACTCCTTTAAGCGTAAGGTGTTAGGGGAAGAGTTCGCCCTGTTCGCGCGGGCATGAAGCCGGTTCAAGTCGGCCATTTTGCGGAATAACGCCGTTTCTAGCCTATTGACGTTAGATTATCTCGGTGCGACGTTCATCGGGCTGGACGCGCAGACGTCCACCCGGCGTTCGCCGCCCCTTCCCGGGCAGGCGCGCGCCGCAGGAAACGAAACAGGGAGGGTGTAATGTCTCGCAAGTTCAGCCTGGCGGCCTTGGCGCTCGCCACGACGGCTCTGGTTCCGCTGTCCGCTCACGCCCAGGAGGCTACGCCCGCCCCGGCTCCCTCTGGATCGGCGACGGTCGAGGAGATCATCGTCACGGCCCGTCGCCGCGACGAGCGTCTGGTCGACACGCCCGTGGCCATCACCGCGATGTCGGGCGATCGCCTCGCTGACTACGGCGTCACCGACTTCAGCGACATCTCCTCGCAGGTGCCGTCGATGGTCGCGGGCCGCGCGGCCTCGGGCTCTTCGGCCAGCATCTTCCTGCGCGGCGTCGGCTCGACCGCGCTCAGCGCCGGCTTCGACCAGTCGGTGTCCTTTATCGTCGACGGCCTGCCGATGAGCCGCGGCCGCGAGATCTCGCTCAGCCAGTACGACGTCCAGCGCATCGAGGTCCTGAAGGGGCCGCAGGCGCTGTTCTACGGCAAGAACACCACCGGCGGCCTGATCAGCGTGGTCACCAACGGCCCGACCCGCACCTTCGAGGCGGGCTTCAAGGCCGGCTACGGCTTCGAAGCCCAGGAAATCTACGGTGAAGGCTACGTCTCCGGCCCGATCACCGATACCCTGCGCGCGCGCCTGGCCGTCCGCCTCTCGGACGCCGAGGGCGCCTTCGACAACACCGCCGCCAAGACCTACACCGACCCGCTCGGCATGGAGCGTCACCGCACGTCCGAGCACCGGGGCTTCGGCACGACCCGGAGCGGTCGTCTGACCATCGCCTGGGACCCGACCGACAACTTCGATCTCGAGCTCAAGGTCGGCGCGACCAGCCAGGAAGACGGCGGCCCGACCGACGTTCTGGAGCGTATCTGCGGCGGCGGGCGCACGACGCCGGCCTCGGCCAACGGCATCCCGCCCAGCCCCAACGCCGACTGCAAGATCGACGGCCGCGCCGATGCGTCCGATCTGCCGCGCGAGGTTGCCGAGACCATGCGCTACGCCCGCGACGGCTCGATGTACGCGGACCTGACGTCCTCGTTCGCGGTGCTGACGGGCAACCTGTCGTTCGACAAGGTCGACGTGAACTCGATCACGTCCTTCTACCAGTTCGAGCAGAGCGACCTGAACAACGTCGCCGGCGAGGCCTATCCCGCCTCGTTCTCGCAGTTCACCAAGTTCGAGCAGCTGGCGCAGGAGATCCGCTTCCAGACCAAGTTCGACGGTCCGGTGAACTTCATGTTCGGCGGCTTCGCCTCGAAGAGCGAGTTCACCTTCAACACCGACGCCTACATCTTCCCGGTGCCGCTCGATCCGATCACCGGGACCTACGTCACCTTCCGCCGCGACGACGGTTTCGAGGCCCAGAGCCTGTCGTTCTTCGTCGAGGGGACCTACGCCCTGGCCGAGAACTGGGAAGCCTCGCTCGGCGCCCGCTGGAGCCGCGAGGAGCGCGACAGCTACCAGCGCTCGCTGCCCGGCCACTCGGCCTTCGCCGGGGCGTTCCCGGCCAACATCGACCTCGAGGACGAGTACTCGGAAGAGAACGTCTCGCCCCAGGCGACCATTCGCTGGAAGCCGTCACGCGACGTCTCAGTCTACGCCTCCTACAAGGAGGGCTTCAAGTCGGGCGGATTCAACATCTCGCAGTCGCTCACGCCCGCCGCCTCCGTGGCAGCCGGTGAGTTCGGCGGCGAGACGGCGCGTGGCTTCGAAGTCGGGGTTCGCTCGATCCTGCTCGGCGGCGGCCTGAGCCTGAACGCCACGATCTACGACTACCTCTACGAGGATCTCCAGGTTCAGAGCTTCGACCCGGTGACCATCGGCCAGGTCGCGGCCAACGCCGGTGAGCTTAGGACGCGGGGCGCGGAGGCCGACTTCGAGTGGCTGCCGCGCGCGGTCGAGGGGCTCAGCCTGCGCGGCGCGATCGCCTACAACAGCGCCGAGTACGACGACTATGTCGGCCAGTGCTACAGCGGCCAGACCATCGCCCAGGGCTGCAACCTCATCCTCAGCGCCGGCGCCTACACCAGCCAGGACTACAGCGGTCAAACGCCGCCCAAGGCTCCGGAATGGGCCGGCCGGATCGGCGCGACCTACGAGGTCGCGGTCGGCGACAGCATGAGCCTGCAGTTCCTGGCCGACGTCAGCTACACCTCGGAATACAACTTCACCGACACGCTTCGTCCCGACGCGGTGCAGGACGCCTACACCAAGTTCGACGCCTCGATCCGGCTGAACGGCCCGGACGACCGCTGGACGCTGGCGCTGATCGGCCGGAACCTGACCGAGGAGTTCGTGGTCACCAGCGCCAACGACATCCCCTTCACCGGCGGGACCGGTACGGGGACCACGGTCGGCGTCGTCAGCGACATGTCGGCCTTCGTGGAAAATCCGCGCGAGATCACGCTCGAGTTCTCGATGAAGTTCTGACGCGAAGGAGGCCCGGGATGGGCGACATTCCGGGCCTTGCGCTGCCGTGGACGTAAACCTGCAGGATGCTCTTCGTCCGATGCAGGAGCGTGCGATGAGTGACGTTGATTCCCAGCCCCAGTTCCTGGACGGCGCCGGCGGCGTTCGTCTGGCGCACGATCGCCACGGTCCGGTGGACGGCGCGCCGGTGGTGCTGCTGCACGGCGGCGGCCAGACCCGGCACGCGTGGGGCGCGACCGCCCGGGCGCTGGGCGAGGCGGGCTACCGGGTGGTGTCGCTGGACCTGCGCGGTCACGGCGACAGCGGCTGGTCGGACAGCGGCGACTACGGTTTCGGCGCCTTCCGCGACGACGTGCTGGCGGTGCTGGACGGCTTCGACCGTCCGGCCATCCTGGTCGGCGCCTCGCTCGGCGGCATCGCGTCTCTGCTGGCGGCGGGGGAGGGGCCTCGCGACAAGGTCGCGGCCCTGGTGCTGGTCGACATCACTCCCAAGGTCGGCGGGGCGGGCTCGCAGCGGATCATGGCCTTCATGAACGCCAACCCGGACGGCTTCGCGAATGTCGAGGAGGCGGCCGACGCCGTCGCCGGCTACCTTCCGCATCGGCCACGGCCGCGCAATCCGCAGGGACTGATGAAGAACCTGCGCCTGCGCGAGGGGCGACTCCACTGGCACTGGGATCCGTCCTTCATCCGTCGCGTCGGCGCGGACCGGTTCGAGGACGACAAGCGGCTGTCGAACGCCGCCGCGGGCGTCACCGTCCCGACCTTGCTCGTGCGCGGCGAGCACAGCGAGATCGTCCAGGAGGAGGATGTCGAGGCTTTCAACGCCCTGATTCCCCAGGCCGAGGTCGTCGATGTGCGCGGCGCAGGCCACATGGTGGCGGGCGACCAGAACACCGTTTTCGGCGAGGCTGTGCTCGCCTGGCTGGCGCGAACCGCACCAGCCTGAACTCCGCCTTCGGTTTCCTCCCCGATACCTGGGCCGCGCCTCGTGCGCGGCTCCTCTTTTCGTGCCGCCATGTAATAATCTATTGATCATAGATTTATCGGCTGGTAGCGCCTATCGAAGCCGCTGGGCGGACGTTGCGGCAAGGCGCCAATCTCCGCCCCCGGTTCACGCAAGAACGAACCACAGGGTGAAACGCAGATGGCCAACATGCTGGAGGGAATCCGGGTCCTTGACCTGACGACCGTGGTCTTCGGCCCCTACGCGACCCAGACCCTGGCCGATCTCGGGGCCGAGGTGATCAAGGTCGAGGCTCCGGGCGGGGACGCGTTCCGCTATGCCGGGAAGCCGGCGAAGACCAAGGCCATGGGCCCGTGCCACCTGGGTCTGAACCGGGGCAAGCGCTCCATCGTGCTGGACCTGAAGGCGGAGGACGACAAGGCGACGATGCGCGAGCTGATCGCCCGCTCGGACGTCTTCATCCACAACGTGCGCGACAAGGCGATCACATCTCTGGGCTTCGGATACGAGGCCGTGAAGGCGATCCGGCCTGACATCGTCTACGTCCATTGCCAGGGCTTCGGCGAAGGCGGTCCGTACGCCGAGCTGCAAGCCTATGACGACGTGATCCAGGCGGCGACCGGCACGGCGACCCTGGCGGGCCGGGTCGATGGCGACGGCCGACCCCGCTACATCCCCTCGCTGATCGCCGACAAGGTCGCGGGCCTGCACGGCGCCTATGCCGTTATGGGCGCGCTGATCCACAAGATGCGGACGGGCGAAGGTCAGAAGGTGGAAGTGCCGATGTTCGAGGCCTTCACCCACTTCATGCTCAAGGAACATCTGTTCGGCGCCACCCTGGAGCCCGCGCAGGAGAGCGTGGGCTATCCGCGCCAGCTCGACCCTCACCGCCAGCCGTTCCCGACCGCCGACGGCTGGATCAGCATCGTGCCGTACACGGACGGAGCGATCCTGACACTGTTCCAGGTGCTGGGCCGCCCCGACCTGTTGCAGACCGAAGCCTTCGCCACGCCGATGGGCCGGGCCATGGGGATGACCGAGATATACCGCCTGATCGCCACCCTGACGCCGGCGAAGACCACGGCCGAATGGCTGTCGCTTTGCCACGCTTCGCGGCTTCCGGCCGTGGCGGTGCGCGATCTGGCCGACATCACCACCGACCCGCATCTGGAGGCCGCCGGCTTCTTCCGCCGCCGTGAGCATCCGACCGAGGGGACTTACCTCGACATGGCCGCGCCGGTCCGCTTCGGCGTCGGGGTGGCCGAGGCGCGTCACGCGCCGACACTGAACGGCGATGGCGACGCGATCCGCGCCGAACTGAAGGGAGCGGTGCGATGAAGGTGGAATGGAGCGCGGAGGACCGCGCTTTCCGCGACGAGGTGCGCGCCTTCCTCGACGCCGAGCTGACGCCGGAACTGCGGTCCAAGGGCGCGCGACTGACCAGCGTCTACGGCGACTACGAGACGGAGATGGCCTGGCAGCGCATCCTGCACGCCAAGGGCTGGCTGGTCCCGGCCTGGCCGACGGAGTACGGCGGTTGCGGCTGGTCGGTGACCCAGCGCTACATCTTCTCGACCGAGCTCGCCGCCGCCGGCGCGCCGCCGCTGTCGCCCATGGGGCTTGGGATGTGCGGCCCCGTGCTGATCGGTCACGGCACGCCGGAGCAGAAGGCGTACTTCCTGCCGCGCATGCTGGCGGGTGAGGACTTCTGGTGCCAGGGCTACAGCGAGCCGCAGTCCGGCTCCGACCTCGCCACCCTGCAGATGAGCGCCGTCGAGGATGGCGACGACTTCGTCTGCAACGGCCACAAGCTGTGGACCACGCATGCCCATGAGGCCAACTGGATCTTCTGCCTGGTCCGCACCGCCAAGGAGGAGATCCCGCAGAAGGGCATCACCTTCCTGCTGATCGACATGACCGCGCCGGGCGTGGAGGTGCAGCCGATCGTCTCGCTGTCGGGCGAGCATATCCAGAACCACGTCTTCTTCACCGACGTACGCGTGCCGAAGAAGAACGCCGTCGGTCCGGTGGGGCAGGGCTGGACGGTCGCCAAACACCTGATGCAGTTCGAGCGGGGCGGCAGCGCCTATACGCCCGGCTTCAAAGCGCGGCTGAGCAAGATCGAGAAGATCATCAAGGCCGAATACGTCGCCGGCGATCCGACCGGCGAGGGCGCGAACCTACGTCACCAGTTGGCGGAGGCGCGGATCGCGACCGAGGCGCTGGAGGCCGTCGAGCTGCGGGTGATGTCGGCCCTGTCGGTCGGTGCCGCGCCGGGACCGGAGTCGTCGATGATGAAGACGGTCGGCACCGAGCTCAGCCAGCGCATCACCGAGATCGCCCTGGCGGCGGCGGGCCTGTACGCAACCGTCCACCAACCCCACATGACAGCGGCGGGCGGGTCGTCGCCCGGCTTCACGCCGCCGTCGTGGAACGATGGCGTCGGGCCGGACTACAGCTGGACCGTGATGGCCAAATACCTGAACGACCGCGCCGGCTCGATCTATGCCGGCACCAACGAAATCCAGCGCAACATCATGGCCAAGGCCGTGCTGGGGCTTTGAAGGAGAAAGCGACCATGGTCTTCGACAGCGACTACACCCTGACGATCGGCGGCGAAGGCGTCGCCGGCGCTTCGTCCTTCGAGGTGCTGAACCCGGCCAACGAGCAGGTGATCGCCAGCGCGCCGGACGCCTCGTCCGACCAGCTGGACGCCGCTGTCGACGCCGCCCGCGCGGCGTTCCCGGCCTGGGCCGCGACGCCCATCGCCGAGCGCAAGGCCAAGGTCCAGGCGCTGGCCGGCGCGATCTTCGCCAATGTCGAAGAGCTGATGCGCCTGCTCACCAGGGAGCAGGGCAAGCCGCACGCCGACGCGCGCAACGACGTGCTAGGCGGCGCGATGTGGCTGCAGGGCGCGGCCAGCCTCGACCTGCCCGAGACGGTCAACGAGGACAGCGACGTCCGACGCTCGATCACGCGGCACGTGCCGATCGGCGTGGTCGGGGCGATCTCGCCGTGGAACTTCCCGGTGCTGCTGGCGATGTTCAAGCTCGGCCCGGCTCTCGTGGCCGGCAATACGGTGGTGCTGAAGCCTTCGCCGTTCACGCCGCTCACGACACTGAAGATCGGCGAGATCGCGCGTTCGATCCTGCCGCCGGGCGTGCTCAACGTCGTCTCGGGCGGTGACGCCCTTGGGCCGTGGATGACCAGCCACCCGGGCATCGACAAGATCAGCTTCACCGGCTCTACCCAGACCGGCCGCCGGGTGATGGCCAGCGCCGCCGACAGCCTCAAGCGCATCACGCTCGAGCTGGGCGGCAACGACGCGGCCATCGTTCTGCCCGACGTCGACGTCGAGAAGGTGGCGTTCCGCAACACCGGGCAGATCTGCATCGCCAGCAAGCGGATGTACGTGCACAAGGACGTCTACGAGCCGCTGAAGAAGGCGATCGCCGACTATGCCGCCACGGTGAAGATGGGCGACGGCGCCGAGCAGGGCACCCTGCTGGGGCCGATCCAGAACAAACAGCAGTACCAGCGCGTGCTCGACCTGATCCAGGACGCCCGCGAGAAGGGCTACAGCTTCCTGACCGGCGGCGAGACCAGCGACGCGCCGGGTTACTTCGTGCCGATCACCATTCTCGACAACCCGCCCGAGGACGCCCGCATCGTCCAGGAGGAGCAGTTCGGCCCGATTCTGCCGCTGCTGAAGGTGGACAGCGTCGAGGAGGCCATCGCGCGCGCCAACGCCAGCGAGTACGGCCTGGGCGGCTCGGTCTGGTCGGCGGACGCGGACGCCGCGCTGAAGGTCGGCGAACAGCTGCAGACGGGCACGGTCTGGATCAACGAGACCCAGCACCTCAGCCCGCTGGTGTCCTTCGCCGGTCACAAGCAGTCCGGCGTCGGGGTCGAGAACGGCATCGACGGTCTGCTCGAGTACACCAACACCCAGACCATCGTGGTCCGGAAGTAGACGCGGCGAACTTCCCGTCGAGGTCCGCGTTCTCAGCCTCGGCGGGCGACCGCGCCACCGGCGACACAGCGAGGGACTACCCATGACATTCAATCGGCGTTCCCTCCTGACGGTGGGCGCGGGGGCGATGTTCGTCGCCGCCTGTTCGAAGGGCGGGGAAGCCGGCTCCGCCGGTGGGACGACCAACCTGCTCAACGTCAGCTATGACCCGACCCGCGAGCTCTATGCGGCCTACAACCCGCTGTTCGCGGCGGAGTGGAAGCGGCGCGGCGGGGGCGAGCTGAAGGTCGACCAGAGCCACGGTGGATCCGGCAAGCAGGCCCGCTCGATCGTCGACGGCCTGCAGGCGGACGTTGCGACCCTGGCGCTGGCGGGTGACATCGACGCCCTGGTCAAGGCCGGGCTGCTGCCGGCCGACTGGGAAGGCCGCCTGCCGAACAACAGCGCGCCCTACACCTCGACCATCGTTTTCCTGGTCCGGGCCGGCAATCCGAAGAACATCCGCGACTGGACCGATCTGGTGAGGCCCGACGTCGAGGTGATCACGCCGAACCCGAAGACCTCGGGTGGAGCCCGCTGGAACTATCTGGCGGCCTGGGGCGACGCCCTGAAGCGCACGGGCGGCAACGAGGCGGCGGCCCGCAAGTTCGTCGGCGACCTGTTCGCGCGGGTGCCGGTGCTGGACAGCGGGGCGCGCGGCTCGACCACGACTTTCGTCCAGCGCGGCATGGGCGACGTCCTGCTGGCCTGGGAGAACGAGGCCTTCCTGGCCATCAAGGAACAGGGCCCGGGCAAGATCGACATCGTCGTGCCGGGCTACTCGATCCTGGCCGAGCCGTCGGTGGCGGTGATCGACAAGAACGTCGACCGGCGCGGCACGCGCAAGCTGGCGGAAGCCTATCTGAGCTACCTGTACGAGCCGGCGGCGCAGGACCTGATCGCGAGGAACTTCTATCGGCCGCGCAACGCCGAGGTCGCCGCCAAGTACGCGCGGCAGTTCCCGAAACTGGAACTGGGGACCATCGCCGACTTCGGCGGCTGGGCCGAGGCGACCAAGGTCCACTTCGCCGACGGCGGCGTGTTCGACGCCATCTATCGGCCGAAGAAGGGCTAGATTCCCAGCCGCTTCGCTGTCGGGCCAGGGTCGAGGTCGATCCGGCGCTCGACCAGGATGGCCGGCGGCGTGCGGTGCGAGACGAGCACCAGCCCCTGGCCGGTAGCCTCCAGCCGCTGCCGCAGCCGACGCAGCACCAGCGCCTCGGTGAAGTCGTCCAGGCCCTCGGTGGGCTCGTCGAGGAGCAACCAGGGCGCGGGACGCAGTAGAGCGCGGGCCAGCGACAGTCGGCGTCGCTCGCCGCCCGACAGCCGCGCGCCGTTCTCGCCGACCCAGCTGTCGAGGCCTTGCGGCAGTTCGCGAACCCGCGTGTCGAGGCCGGCGTCGTGCAGCGCCTCCCACAGCATGGTCTCGTCGGCGTCGGAGCAGGCGAGCAGCAGGTTCTCGCGAACCGATCCGGCCAGCAGGGCGGCGTCCTGCGGCGCCCAGGCGAACGCGGCGCGGTCCACGACAGGGCCGCCTTCGCGCAGGCCGAGGAGTTGTTCGATCAGTGTGGTCTTGCCGCAGCCCGACGGGCCGGCCAGCAGCACCCGTTCGCCAGGTCGCAGGGTCTCGCCGGCCAGAGGCAGCGCCGGCACAGTGAGGCGCCGGCGTGGCCTGCTCGCCAAGCCGTGCGCCAGCAGGGGTTCCAGCCTGTCGGCGGCGGCCTCGACCGCGCCATCCTGTTCGAACGCCTTCACCGCGCTTGCGACCGACTCCAGGGTGATGACCGCCACCAGGCCGGCCAATGCGGCCAGCGGCAGGCTGGACGCCTGGGAGGCGGCGACGACGACGGCGACCGCGACGCCGGCCAGCAGCGATTGCACGATGGCGATATCCGCCTGGACCGAGGCGAGCTTCACCTTGGTCTCGCCGAGCGCGTGGCCCTTGCGGTCGATCTCGGCGATGGCCCAGTCCTCCAGGCCGTAGCAGCGCAGTTCCGGCGCGGCGGCGGCGAGGGCGGCGACCGTGTCCTTGAGCTCGCCGGTTCGGCGCTGGATCTCGGCGGCGGGCTTACTGGCGCGGCCGGTGGCCATCAGACGGGCGGTGGCGAGCCCCGCGCCGATGAACACGGCCAGCAGCACGGCCGGCGCCCAGCCGGCGAGGGCGGTCAGGCCAAGGCCCATGACCAGCGCCGCACCGAAGGCCCACGGGTTGGACAACCGGACGAACAGGCTCTCGATGGCGTCAACGTCCTGCACCAGCCGGGCCGAGGCCTCGCCACCCGACAGGGCCAGCGATTCCCTCGGCGGCGCGGCGGCGAGGGCGGAGAACAGCCGCGGACGCAGTGCGGCGAGCGCCTTCAACGCCACGGCATGGCTGCCGATCCGCTCGAAGTAGCGCGAGCCGGTGCGCAGGATGGCCAGCAGCCGGATCATGGCGGCCGGGGTCAGATAGTTGAAGCTCTGCACCACCGTCGATCCCGCCGCGCCGGCCAAG
Organism: Caulobacter sp.; assembly: GCA_044238855.1. Classification (GTDB taxonomy): domain Bacteria; phylum Pseudomonadota; class Alphaproteobacteria; order Caulobacterales; family Caulobacteraceae; genus Caulobacter. Next base: position 2,346 of record JBIICO010000085.1, on the reverse strand, counting down.
GCCGCGCCGGTGATGAACCAGCCCGACAGGCCGAGCAGGGCGACCGAGGCGGCGGAGACCGTGGCGGCGGCCGCGGCCGCCAGCCACAGGGCGTTGGCGTGGCGGCGACGTTGCTCGGTCACCAGCGCGCGGAGACGGGGCGCCTTGCCGAGCATCACAGCCGCACCACGCGGTCGGCGAGCCGCGCGACCTCCTCGCCGTGGGTTACGATCAGGGTGGTGCGGCCCTTCGCGGCCTGGGCGATCACCGGCAGGAGGGCGCGGGCCGAGGCGTCGTCAAGGTTGGCGGTCGGTTCGTCCAGCAGCAGCACCGGCGCGTCCTTCAGGAGGGCGCGGGCCAGGGCCAGTCGCCGTCGCTCGCCGCCCGAGAGGCCGCCGCCGCGCTCATCGATGCGGGCGTCGAGGCCGGCCTCGCGCATGCCAAGCGCTCCGGCCAGGCCGACACGTTCGCAGACGGCGGCGATCTCGGCGGGCGTGGCGTCCTGGCGGGCGAGGGCGACGTTTTGCGCCAGCGTGCCGGGCACGACCAGCGGCGCCTGTCCGGCCCAGGCGATGGCGGACGCGAAGGAGCCGGCTGCGCTCAGGGGCGCGTCGTCCATCCACACCTCGCCGTCACCCAGCGGCGCGAGGCCGAGCAGCAGGTTCAGCAGGGTGCTCTTGCCGGTCCCGCTCGCACCCATGATCGCCATGCACTCGCCGGGCGCGACGGCCAGGTCGAAGCCCGTGAACACCGGCGTCGACGCTTCCGGGTAGTGGACCGTGACAGCCTCGAAGCGGAGGGCCGGCGCCGTGTCCGGCCGGGCGATGGCGGCGGGCGTCGCGCGGGCGGGGGCGGGGCGGTCGAGCGCCGGCGCGACGGCCTCGGCCGCCTGACGGTCGTGATAGGCCGCCGCCAGTCTTCGCAGGGGAGCGTAGACCTCCGGCGCCAGAGCCAGGGCGAAGAAGGCGCGCGGCAGATCCAGCGCCTCCGGGACGGGGAAGGGCAGCAGCCGCAGCAGGTTGAAGCCGCAGTAGACGGCGACCAGGGCCACCGAAAGGGCGGCGAAGAACTCCAGCACCGCCGACGAGACGAAGGCGGCGCGCAGCACGCGGATCGTCCGGCTCGACAGGTCGTCGGCCCGGACCCGCAGGGCCTCGGTCTGCGAGGCGTCGGCCTGGAAGGCTAGGATGAGCGGCAGACCGCGTACCCGGTCGAGGAAGAGGCCCGACAGGCGGGACAGGGCCTGGAACTGCTTCCGCGACTCCTCGGCGGCCGCCATGCCCGCCAGCGCCATGCCGGCTGCGAAGGGCAGCAGCGTGCCGAGCAGGATCGCGGCGCTGACCGGACTGGCGAAGGCCACGGCGACGATGACCAGGAAAGGGCCGATCGTGCTGGCGGTGCGGGCCGGCATGAAGCGGGCGAAATAGCCGTCCAGCGCCTCCACGCCCTCGACCACGCCGGCCATCAGTTCGCCGCCCGTGGTCCGGCCGCCGGGCGGTTCGTTCAGCAGGCGTGCCGCCGCGTCGCGGCGGACGGCGTCCTTCACCGTCACGGCGGCGCGCGCGGCCGCCATTGTCGAGGCCTTGGCCAGCAGGCCGCGCAGGGCGCCCGAGCCGGCGGTGAGCGCGAGCCAGGGCGCGGCGGCAGCGAGGCCATCGTCGAGACGCGACAGGCCCATCGCCAGGCCGCCCGCGAAGCCGATCGCGGCCAGCACGTCGAGCAACAGGAACAGGCCGGAGCGGCGCAGGGGGCGGGCGTGGGCGCGCGACAGCCCGCCCAGCCACGCGCGGGCGGCTTTCAGATCGTCCGGAAGGGGGGAGACGAGAGCCATGTCCGCACCATAACCTCCCCGTGCGGGAGGCGCTTTGACGACGATCAAGGCGACGTCGCCGCGTCGAGCCTACCAAGCATCGAGGCGCGGGGGATTCGCGCCGCCGACCGGAGCTACCCATGGACCTCGCCGTCGTCGACCTATCACGCCTGCAGTTCGCACTGACGGCGCTCTACCACTTCCTGTTCGTGCCCCTGACTCTGGGGCTGTCGTTCCTGCTGGTCATCATGGAGAGCATCTATGTGATGACCAACCGGCCGATCTGGCGGACCATCACCCGCTTCTGGGGCCTGCTGTTCGGCATCAATTTCGCCCTCGGCGTCGCCACCGGGATCACCATGGAATTCCAGTTCGGGATGAACTGGTCCTACTACTCCCACTACGTCGGCGACATCTTCGGCGCCCCGCTGGCCATCGAGGGCCTGATGGCCTTCTTCCTGGAGGCGACGTTCGTGGGGCTGATGTTCTTCGGCTGGGACAAGCTGAGCCGGCACGTCCATCTGTTCGTGACCTTCATGGTGGCGCTGGGCACCAAC
>JBIICO010000211.1:0-5936 GCA_044238855.1 Caulobacter sp. | reverse complement strand
GAGACATGGACCCTCCGCCCCTGGCGTAGCGCACGGCCCATCGACCGGCAACGCGACGATCCTTGATCGCTCCCGCCGTTCCACGGAAGTTGGCGGCGAACGGAGACCCTGATGTCAGCAACCGCGCCGACCGGCGAAATCATCCTGCGCGAGGCGCGCGCCGGCGACATGAGTTGGGTCGTCGAGCGGAACGGCCACGTCTACACGCAGGAGTTCGGCTGGAACTGGGGCATCGAGGGCGTCGTCTGCGAGGTGGTCGGCGGCTTCATCCGCGACTTCGATCCGGCGAAGGAGCGCTGCTGGATCGCCGAGCGCGACGGCCGGCGCGTCGGCTGCGTGGCTCTGGTCCGGGAGAGCGACGACACAGCCCGCCTGCGCCTGCTGCTCGTGGACGCCGCCGGGCGCGGCGCGGGTCTTGGCGAGCGGCTCGTCGACGCCTGCATCGCCTTCGCGCGAGAGCGGGGCTACCGCGAGATCGTCCTCTGGACCCACGCCGACCTGCTCGCCGCCCGCAAGCTCTACGCCCGGGCGGGCTTCGAGCTGACCGAGTCCGTCGAGGAAGAGACCTTCGGCAAGACCGGCGTCAACGAGACCTGGCGCCTGGGCCTCTAGGATCTATCCCAAAACCGCTCTTCCCCGCGAAAGCGGGCACCCAGGCCTCATGGCCGCGCGTCCCTCGAGGCTGAACACCGCCACCAACGCAGGCCCATCCGAAACCTGGGTCCTCGCTGTCGCGAGGATGGTCTGGTTCAAAGCGGCCTCCTAAAAAACCGGCTCCAACCCCCGGCCCCTGGCCCGCGCCGGCGCCCTGTCGCCGACCTCCGCCCAGGCTGTCGCCAGCGCCTTCACCGCCCGCTCCAGCGTCGCCTCATCGTGGGTGAATGGCAGGCGGATGAACCGCTCCAAGGTCCCGTCGAGCCCGAACCGCGGACCGGCCGCCAGCCGCACGCCATGCCGCTCGGCCGCCGCGACCAGCCGCGAACTGGCCGGCGCCGGCAGCTGCGCCCACAGCGACAGCCCCGCCGACGGCCGGCGGATCCGCCACGCGGGCAGGTGCTCGGCGGTCAGGTCCAGCAGCCGGTCGCGCCGCGCGCGCAGCATCGCGCGGCGGGCCTCCAGCGTCTCGCCATGGGTCGCCAGCAGCTCGGCGGTCGCCAGCTGCTCCAGCACCGCCACGCCCAGGTCCAGCGACGCGCGCGCCTGGGCCAGGGCGGCGATCGTCCCGGCCTCGCCCCGGATCCAGCCGACCCGCAGCCCGCCCCAGAAGGTCTTGGAGGTCGAGCCCAGTCGCAGCACCTGCGGCCCATCGGGCAAGGGCGCTCCAGCGTCGGGCGGGGCGTCCAGCCACAGGTCGATCAGCGTCTCGTCGAAGGCGAGCAGGCAGCCGCTCCCGCGCGTCGCCGCGATCAGCCGCGCCCGCTCGGCCGCCGGCATGTAGAAGCCGGACGGGTTGTGGTGATCGACGACGAGGTAGGCCAGCCGCGCTTCGCTGCGCCCGATGGCGTCGACCAGCTCCCCCACCGCCCAGCCGTCCTCGGCCAGCGGCACGGCGACCGGCCGGCAGTGGGCGTCGGTCACCGCGTCCAGCGCGTGGGGATAGGTGGGATGGTCGACGACCACCCGGTCGCCCGGCCGGGTCCGCCAGCGCAGCAACAGCGCCCAGGCGTTCTGGGCGCCGTGCGTGACCAGGATCTGATCGGGCGTCGTCGGCAGCCCCCGGCGGCGGTAGTGCTCGGCCAGCACGGTCCGCAGCGTCAGGGCGCCGACAGGCTCGTAGCCGTGTCCCGGCAGCGCCGCCGGCAGCCGTTCAAGCGCCCGCGCGTAGGCGGCGTGAACCTCGGCCCCGGCCGGCAGCACGGCGGCGGTCATGTCGATGCGCCCGTCGCCGCTGTCGCCCAGCAGCGGGTCCGCGCCCCGGCCCGCCGCGCCCTCGGGCAGGCTCACGCGGCTGCCCGCCCCGGCCCGGCTGGTCAGGAAACCGTCGTCGCGCAGCGCGGCGAAGGCGGCGGCCACCATGTTGCGGCTGACCTCCAGAGCCTGGGCCAGGTCGCGCTCGCCCGGCAGGGTCGCGCCCAGCGGCAACCGGCCGTCCAGCACCAGCAGTCGCACCCGCTCGGCCAGCTGCCGCCAGCCGGGCCCGCCGCCGGGCAGGCGCCAGTCCCCCAGGTGACGGACCAGCAGGGCGGATCGGAGCGCGCGGACGGTCATGAGGCCACCATCTCACAACTGGCCCTGTTTTCCAGAGCCAGTTCGCGCGACATGGCTCCATGCACATGACCCGCCGCCTCGTTCAGCTCTTCGCCGGCCTCGGCCTCTACGGCTTCGCGATCACCCTGCTCGTCCGCGCCGATCTCGGCCTGGACCCGTGGAACGTCCTGAACCAGGGCGTGGTCGCCAGGACGGGCTGGAGCTTCGGCGCCGTGGTCATCGGGCTGGGCGTGCTGATCCTGCTGCTGTGGATCCCGCTGCGCCAGAAGCCCGGCTTCGGCACCCTCGCCAACATCGCGCTGGTCGGGCTGGCGGTGGACTGGACGATGCCGTTCGTCGCCACGCCGGACAGCCTGTGGGCCAGGGTCCTGCTGCTGGCGGCGGGAACGATCACGATCGCCATCGCCACCGGCTGCTACCTCGGCGCGGCCATGGGCCCGGGCCCGCGCGACGGCCTGATGACCGGCATCGTCGCCCGGACCGGCTGGAGCGTACGCGTGGTGCGCACCTCGATCGAGCTCGCCGTGCTGGCGCTCGGCTGGCTGCTGGGCGGCAAGGTCGGGGTCGGCACGGTGGTCTACGCTCTCGCCATCGGCCCGCTGGTCCATCTGGCCGTGCCGCTGTTCGCGATCCGCGAGCCCAGGGCGCTGGCCGCCTAGGCGGGCGCCGCGCGCAGGATCTTCTCCATCGGCCGCCCCTTGGCGAGTTCGTCGATCAGCTTGTCGAGGTAGCGGATCTCCCGCATCAGCGGGTCCTCGATGGCCTCGATGCGCACGCCGCAGATCACCCCTGTAATCCCGCTCCGGGCCGGGTTCAGGCGAGGCGCCCGGTCGAAGAAGGTCTCGAAATCCGTCTTCTCCGCCAACTGGGCCTCGAACGCCGCCTGGTCGAAGCCGGTCAGCCAGCGGATGATCTCGTCGACCTCCGCCTTGGTCCGCCCCTTCTTCTCCGCCTTGGCGACATAGTGCGGATAGACGCTGGCGAAGCTGACGCCATAGATGCGGTGCGGCGCGGCGGTCATGGCTCGCTCCATTGGCGGTGGACAGGCTGGACAGCCGTACCACTTTTCCGGCCCAGGCGGTCTGCGCGAAGGGGTGTCCACAGCGCGACGGCTTGACGATCGCCCCCACGCCAATAAGCTAGCAAAAGCTATTTTTTGTGGACCTCGGCGGCCGGTCACAGGCAGGGAAGAGATGCGCATGGACGACGCGACCGGGACCGGATCAGGCGGCGAAGTCCTCGACATCGCGTCTCTTCCGTCCTTCGCCGACGTCGGCTTCGCCGGCGGCCGCGACAGCTTCCAGGCCTTCTGCCGGACCATCTTCGCCGCACCCTCGCCGCGTTTCCTGCGCGGACCGCAGGGAGAACTGGCGGTCTTCCGGCACGCCGACCTGCGCGCGTTCGGAGCCCGCCCGGAGGTCGGTAACGTGCCGCCCGCCGTGCTGTTTCCGGCCGCCGAAGCCTACGCTTCGTCCGGCGGCGACAGCCTGCCCGGCGCGGCCCTGTTCGACGTCATCAAGAACCAGGCCTTCACCACCAACGATCCGATTCACGCGCCGCTGCGCCGGATCCTGTTGAACCGCTTCAACGCCAGGTCGGCCGAAAGTCTCGCGCCGCTGGCCGAGAGGGTCGTGGACGGGCTGCTGGCCGAAATGCCTCGCGAGGGCGTGTTCGACTTCGTCGAGACCGTGGCCGACCGGCTGACCAGCCGCTTCTTCGGCGCCTTCCTGGGCATGACGGACGACGAGCAGCGGGCCGTCGAGGCCGCCGTCCGCGACTTCTCGCCCATGTTCTTCATCGACAAGACGCTGGAGGATATCCGGACCCTCGACAGCGCGATGCTCCGCTACCGCGACGCTGTCCGCGCCGCCGTGACACGAGGTCTGGCCGCTCATGACCCGGCGCTGGAGGCGATGGCCGCCGATCTCGCCGCGCTCGGCTTCGACGGCGACCTGTCGGAAGCGGGTATCGTCCCCCGGGACCTGGCGGACCTCGTCGCCGGCAACTTCGTCGACGCTTTCCACACCGCCGCCCTGGCCGCCGCCAATACCGCCCACGCCCTTCTGACCCGCCCGGACGTACTCGCGCGGGTGCGCGCCGACGCCGCGCTGCTGCAACCGGCCATCTTCGAGGCCCTGCGGCTGGAGCCGCCGGTGCTGTTCCTGAACCGCCTGGTCCTGCGCGATTTCGACCATGACGGTCTGCGCATCGCCAAGGGCACGTCGGTCATCATGCTCTGGGGCGCCGGAAACCTCGATCCGGAAGCCTTCGCCGATCCCTTCGCCTTCGATCTCGAACGGCGCCACCAGGGCGTCACCACCTTCGGCGGCGGCGCCCACATCTGCCCCGGCCGCTTCGTCGCCGTGATGCTGGTGCGGGTGCTGCTCCAGCGCCTGCTGGCCGAGGCGCCGGGCCTGGAACTCCAGCAACCCGCCTGCCCCTGGTTCGAGGGACACATGATGAGCCAGATGAAGACGATGCCGGTCACCCGGCGGCCGGATTAGCGACGGCGCGGCCGGGACGACCGCTGAACCGGTCTTCCCACCCTCGCGGCGCCGGGTCTACTCTTCCCGAAGACGAGTGGATGACAGCCATGAGCGACGCGATCGGCCCCGGCGACCTGGTTCTGTGCGTCAACGCCGCCCCCAACCATGCGACGGGACAGCCCGTGCCCCTGCAGGCCGGCGAGACCTACCGCGTCCACATGGTCATGGATTTCGCCTGCCCCTGCGGCCGCTCGGACGCCCTGCTGGACATCGGCATCGACTTCGCCTGGTGCCAGTCGAGATTCCGGCTGCTGCCGAAACCGAAATTCGAGGCGAAGCCGCGGCGGGCGGCGACGCCGAGGGAGAAGGAGCGGGTGCGGTAGAGGGCGAGGCCTTCCCCACCCCGCCGGACGCTCGCCGACTGGCGTCCGACAGCCGAATTGTCATGGCTCCGGGGCTGGCGCTCTGCTCGCGCCCAAGCTAGCAGACCGCCCATGATCCGCCTCGACAACATTTCCAAGCAGAACGGCCACCAGCTCCTGTTCATCGAAGCCTCGATGGGCATACAGAAGGGCGAGAAGGTCGGGCTCGTCGGCCCGAACGGCGCCGGCAAGACGACGATCTTCCGCATGATCACCGGCCGCGAGGAGCCCGACGACGGGTTGGTCGTGATCGATCCCGGCATGACGATCGGCTACTTCAGCCAGGATGTCGGGGAGATGTCGGGCCAGAGCGCGGTCGCGGCGGTGATGGACGGCGTCGGTCCGGTCACCGCGCTGGCCGCCGAGATGGCCACGCTCGAGGCGGCCATGGTCGATCCGGATCAGGCTGACAAACTGGACGCCGTGATGGAACGCTATGGCGAGGTGCTGGAGCGCTTCCAGGAACTGGACGGCTATGCGCTCGAGGCGCGGGCGCGCGAGGTGCTGGCGGGCCTCAGCTTCAGCCAGGAGCGCATGGACAGCGATGTCGGCCTGCTGTCCGGAGGCTGGAAGATGCGCGTGGCGCTGGCCCGCATCCTGCTCATGCGGCCGGACGGCATGCTGCTGGACGAACCGAGCAACCACCTGGACCTGGAGAGCCTGATCTGGCTCGAGGCCTTCCTCAAGAACTACGACGGCGCGCTGCTGATGACCTCGCACGACCGCGCCTTCATGAACCGCATCATCGGCAAGGTGGTGGAGATCGACGCCGGCCAGCTGATCACCTACTCGGGCGATCTAGACTTCTACGACCAGCAAC
>JBIICO010000210.1:0-5947 GCA_044238855.1 Caulobacter sp. | reverse complement strand
GATGCTCGCGCCCTTCGTCCCGCCGGCGGGGCGGGGCGACCCCGTCGCCTCGGCCGCCGAGTGCGCCTACTTCCGTTTTCCTGTCATGCACCGGGCCACCCCGGACGCCCAGCGCCTGGCCGAGACCCTGCGGCTGATCCCCGGCGTTGGGGAGGGCGGCTGATGCGGACCGCCTTGCTGCTTTGCCTGAGCCTGCCGCTGCTGGCCGCCTGCGCCACGACGGCCGCGCCGCGCTGTCCCGCCGGCCTGGAGCCACGGGTCACGGCTGAGCTCTACTTTGGTCGCAACATCGGCCCGTCGCTCGGCGTGACAGACGCCGACTGGACCCGGTTCGTCGACGAGGAGGTCACCCCGCGCTTCCCGGCCGGCCTCTCGGTGGCGGACGTCGCCGGCCAGTGGCGGGGCGAGGACGGCGCCATCGTCCGCGAGCCCTCGAAGGCCCTGATGATCGTCCTCTCCGGCGACCCGGGCGAGCGCGGGAAGCTGGACGCCGTCCGAGCGGCCTACAGGGCGCGCTTCCGCCAGGAGGCGGTGATGCTGGTCGAACGGGATGCCTGCGTGGGGTTCTGACACCGTAAATCCGCCCCTCACCATGACGATCGAGTCATGACCTCCCTTTAACTGGCGCCGACCCGGCGACCGGCGTTATCCCGCCGTCATGGCACAAGACATACCCACCCTGATCGCGGCTCTCGAAGCCGCCTGGAACCGCAAGGACGCGGTTTCCTTCGCCGCCTGCTTCGACGCGCAGGCAGAGTTCGGCCACGTCATGGACGGCGCGCTGGTCAGCCGCCGCGCCATCGAGGAGGGCCACGCGGCGCTGTTCGCCGGCATCTACGCCGACAGCGCGGTGATCTTCGATATCCGCGCCGTCCGCGCGGAGGGCGACTGGGCGATGACCGTGGATCTGGCGCAGACGCTGGAGTTCGAGCTCGGCGGCGCCTGCTACTGGGCGCGCTCGGAGCCCCAGCTCGTGCTGCGCCGCGACGGCGAGGACTGGACGATCGCCACCTTCACCAACCGCCATTTCGAGGGCGCGCCGGTCATGCCGGGCCAGAGCCTGCGGGCAGCGCCGGCCCCGGCGCCCACGCCGGAGCCGGAAGCCTGTCGCCGGGCGGCGTAGACCGGCCCCGGCCGCGCGCGATTGTCTCCGACCCGATTTCCGCGCACCCTCCGCCCGAACCGTTTGAAGGCCCCGGGCGGAGATTGGCGGCATGGCGAAGCTCGTCTTTGGAATGAACCAGTCGCTGGACGGCTACGTCGACCACATGGCGTTCGGGCCGAGCCCCAGGCTGTTCCGCCACTTCATCGAGCAGACCCGCGATCAGGCCGGCAGCCTCTACGGCCGCGTCCTCTACGAGATCATGAGCTACTGGGACGAGGATCAGCCCGGGTGGGGCGCGGACGAGCGCGCGTTCGCGGAGGCCTGGCGCAGCCATCCCAAATGGGTGGTGTCCCGCACGCTGAAGTCGGTCGGTCCCAACGCCACCCTCATCGAGGGCGATCTCAAGACGGCGATCAGCAAGCTGAAGGCCGGCGTCGATGGCGAGATCGAGGTCGGCGGGCCGAACTTGGCGCGGAGCCTGACCGAGCTCGGCCTGATCGACGAGTACAGAATCTATCTTCACCCGGTCGTCCTGGGCGCAGGCACGCCGTTCTTCGCCCAGGCCCGGCCGCCGCTGCGCCTCCTGACCAGCGAGCAGGTGGATGAGAACGTGCTCAAGCTGATCTACGGTCCCGCCTGATCTCGGGCTCGCGCGCCCAGACATGCGAAAGGCCGCCGGGCGCCCGGCGGCCTTTCCATCGTCGTGCCGCGGTCGCGGCAGTAACGCTACGCGCTGATCAGGCGCTGACCTCCGCCGAAGCGAAAGACAGGGTCATGCGTTGCGACCTGGCACTCATACGATGAGACACTTGGTCACCTCCTTTCAGCTGTTGAACAGGACCTCCAATATGGGACCGGTTTTTCGAGTCGAAAAGGCCCCGTCTCGCGATCGGCGACAACTTGCCGCCGACTGCTGTTTTCAGGTCACTTGAGCTTCTGGACCTTGGCCGGGCAGACGTCGCCGATCCGCTTGGCGGAGGTGCTGGCGCTGGCCGAGATCGGCACGCCGCCCAGCTTGCCCGAAAGCTTGGCGTCCAGGTTGAAGGCGGTGGCCGAATAGTTGCCGGAGGCGGTGACGTTCACGGTCCGCCCGCGTTTGTCGACGCAGGTCCCCTTGAAATACATCTTGCCGCCCGCGACCCGCTTTTCCGGATAGGTGCAGGTGTAGTGGCGGTTGATCCGGCCCGACAGGATCTTGTCGACGTCCTTGGGCGTGATGCAGCGGCGCTCGCGCTCGGTGTTGCTGATCACGAGGTTCAGCGTGTTGGCGCTCTCCCACCAGCCGGGCTGGATGGTCGTCTCCTGCGCGACCGCGGGAGCTGCGACGAGGCCGGCGATGCCGATCATGGCGAGGGTGCGAAGCGTCTTCATGGGTCCAGTCTGGGTCAATCGCATGGCGGTGTTTTGACCGCTTCCGCATGAATGCACGATGACCGCGCCGTGCAAACAGGTGTAGCCCTTTCGCCATGCCGAGCTGGGATCCCGATGTCTATGAGCGGTACAAGACCTACCGCGACCGTCCCGCCCTGGACCTGATGGTCCAGCTGCCGGCCGGCGACTATTCCGAGATCTGGGACCTGGGCTGTGGCGCGGGCGAGCACGCCGCCCTGCTGGCCGCCCGCCATCCCGGCGCGACGGTGCACGGGCTCGACAGCAGCGCCGGCATGCTGGCCGTGGCCCGCAGGCGGGACGCGCAGGTCGACTGGGTGCTGGCTTCCATCACCGACTGGGCGCCGGCGGTCGCGCCGGACCTGATCTTCACCAACGCCGCGCTGCAGTGGCTGCCGGACCATGAAGCGCTGTTTCCGAGATTGGCCGCGACGCTGGCGCCGGGCGGCGTCTTCGCCTGCCAGATGCCGATGGCTTACGAGACGCGGCATCACCACGTCCTGCGCGAGACGGCGGAGCAGGGGCCCTGGGCTCACCTGACCGCCACCGCCCGGCTGATCAACCCGACGCCGCCGATGGACTCCTACTACGGCTGGCTGGCGGAGATCTGCGGCGATATCGACCTCTGGACGACCACCTATCTGCATGTGCTGGAAGGCGATGACCCGGTCGTCGACTGGATGCGCGGCACGGCCCTGCGCCCCTACCTCGACGTGCTGACGGACGAGGCCCTGCGCGAGGCCTTCCTCACCGAATTCCGCGCCCGCATCGCGGAGGCGTTCCCGCCGCGCGAGGACGGCGTGACCCTGTTCCCGTTCCCGCGGATGTTCATGGTCGCGGTGCGGCGCTAGGCGAACACTTCGGCGGTCTGGTCGACGGCGCCGCGGCCGCGATAGCGCAACTCGTGGTACAGGGCGCTGAGGCCCACGCCCAGCACCAGCTCGACCGCGCTCAGGAACAACGGCACCAGAGCGATGTCGCCGATGGCGGTGGCCTGGGTGGAGACGTAGCTGAGGCCGATCGAGACCGCGATCGCCGCCCGGAAACCTGCACGTGTCACCGCCTTCTGAAAAGTTGGCAATCAGCCGTGCGGTTTGCGCAGCTCCGTCACCGGCGTATGCAGCCCGTCGAGCGCCGCGACGGCGGCCTGGTAGCCCAGCGCGATGGTCGGCTCGAAGGCCTTCCAGTCGCGCATGTCGACGCCGTCGACCTTGGGCAGCATCAGCAGGTCGGTGGCTTCACGCGAGGCGGTGATCTCGCGGCCGGTGGAGACGGTGGCGGTGCGCATCAGCAGCGCCACGATCGGCGGCCCCTTGCGCCACTCGCCCGACAGCAGCCAGCGCCAGACAGAGGAGGGGCGGGCGACGTCGTCGGCGTTGATGCTGCGGCCCCGCGTGACGTCCACCCCAACCACCGGCCCCAGGTGGAAGGACCGCATGACATCGGTGGGGAAGTTCTTCATCACCGCCCCGTCGACCAGCACGTCGTCGCCGTCGGTGGCGGGCGGCATGACCCCGGGCAGGGAGATCGACGCCCGCAGCGCCCGCCGCAGCAGTCCGCGCCGGTGCAGCTGGTAAGACCCCGTCGTCAGGTTGGACGAGACACAGAAGAACGGCAGCCACAGGTCGGCGATCTGCCGGTCGCCGAAATGCTCGCGCAGCCGCGTCTTGACCTTCTCGCCCAGGGTCATGGCGATCAGCGGAATGGCGATGTCGTCGAGCGGGCTGGAGTCGACGAAGGCGGCGCGGATGCGGCGGTCCATCTCGGCCTCCTCCCAGCCCATCGCCACCCCGGCGGCGATGATCGCGCCCATCGAGGCGCCGCCGACGAAGTCGATCGGCACGCCACGCTCCCGCAGCGCCTTGATCGCGCCGATGTGGGCATAGGCCCGGGCCCCGCCGCCGGACAGCACCAGCCCGACGGAGCGCCCGGTCAGCACCCGCGCCATCCGCTCGATGTCCGGCTGGCCGCCGTCACGGATGTGGAACAGCCGCGCCGCCCCGGTGGCGTCGAGCCAGGCCTCGGACCCGCGCGGGGCAGGGCAGTCCGGCTTCTGGACCAGTATCAGGTCGACCAGCTGCTGCTCCTGCAGCGTCTCGGAGGCATAGCTCTCGATGACCTCGGGCGGCGGCCGGTCGCCCCGCCCGATCCGGAACAGCCGGTCGACCTGGCGCCCCACCACCGGCTTCCACGCGCCCTCGCCATGCTCGGCGGCGTAGAAGACGTAGTCGTAGTCGGCTTCGGTATTGCTGAACCACTCGGTCGGCGCGCTGGTCGCCTCGGCCCCGACCACGGTGACGGAGAAACCCATCCGCGCGACGGCCAGGGCGATCTTCTCGACCAGCGGCCGGATCTTTCGCCCCGCGTCGGCGGCGATGAAGCCGTAGACGCTCGGCTGTCCGCGGCTCGCCGAACCCGCCGCCTGCCGCATGCGCAGGATCATCAGCCGCGCCAGCTCGGTCATCACATGCGGGTCGGCTTCGGCCGCTTCGAAGAAGTCCTCGCGGGACAGCGCCAGGACCTCGGAGTCGCGCAGCGCCACGACCTGGCCGCTGTGCGGTGTGCCGGCGATCATCGCCATCTCGCCCGCCGGTTCACCCGGCCGGATGATGCCCAGGAACTGCCGTTCCTGGCCTTCCTCCTTGCGGAACGCCCCCAGCCGTCCGGCCAGCAGCAGGTAGATCTCGCCGGCAGGCTCGCCGGCCGAATACAGATGCGCCCCGCCGGGCAGCGAGAACCAGCGCACCGCCCCGGTCAGGCGTTCCTGCGCGAACAGCCGCTCAAGGGCGGTATCGCTGTCGAGGTCGAGAGGCTTCCCCACGATGGGGAGGTTAGCGCGGGAGGCGAGTCGTGGCGAACCGAGGTTGGCGACGCGTCGAAGAACAGGCTATCCATCCCCCATGCCGCGCCTCAGCACCATGATCGACCCGCAATCCGAAGCGTTCCGCAAGAATCATGCGGTCAACGAAGCGCTCGCGGAAGAACTTCGCCTCAAAGTCGCCCAGGCGGCATTGGGCGGCTCCGAACAAGCCCGTCAGCGGCATGCGGGTCGCAACAAGCTGCTGCCTCGCGAGCGCGTGGAGCGGCTGCTGGACCCGGGCTCGCCGTTTCTGGAGATCGGCCAGCTGGCCGCCGGCGGCATGTACGGCGACGAGGCCCCGGCGGCGGGCATCATCACCGGCATCGGCCGCGTCTCGGGGCGCGAGGTGATGATCGTCGCCAACGACGCCACGGTGAAGGGCGGCGCCTACTACCCGATGACGGTGAAGAAGCACCTGCGCGCGCAGGAGATCGCGCTGCAGAACCGTCTGCCCTGCGTCTATCTGGTCGACAGCGGCGGCGCGAACCTGCCGCACCAGGCGGAGGTCTTCCCGGACCGCGACCACTTCGGCCGCATCTTCTACAACCAGGCCCGGATGAGCGCCGAGGGCATCGCCCAGATTGCCTGCGTTA
>JBIICO010000003.1:0-69064 GCA_044238855.1 Caulobacter sp. | reverse complement strand
AAGGCGCCACAGGTCCTGCTCGCGCCAGGCCGTGCCGATCAGCGAAACGCCGAGCGGGCCCGGGAAGGCCTCCGGGAACATGGTCAGGACGGTGGCGGTGAACGGCATGGCGGCTGTTTAGCCGCTCACCGCGCGGAATCCTACTTCGCCGGATTGAGATTCAGATGGATCTCCTCGGCGAAATTGGGGTGGGGCGGAGCGGGCCATTTGGCCGCCGACAGCCTGTCGACGATGCAGGCGGCCATGGGGTCGTCCGCCGTGAATCGCACCGCCTCGAAGGCGCCGGCCTTGAAGCTCAGGATCACCGTGAAGTCCGGCTTGCGGGTCGCGTTGAGCGGAACGCAGGCGTCCAGCATCGGCGGGACCATCGCGGTCAGCACCGGCGTCATCTGGGTGGCGCGCCAGTTGTTGGCGGCAGGATCGGCTTCGTAGCGGTCGGCGCGGGCCTTGGCCTCGGCATAGGCCAGCACCGTGTCCGGCGAGGCGGCGTAGAGGAAGGCGGCGGATAGGACGGGCAGGATCACGACGGGGACTCCAGGGCGGCGGCACACTGCCCCGCGACATGGGGCGACAGCAAGGCCGCTTGCCCCCTCCGTCGCGCGGTCTTAATGGCGTTCAAATGCAAGAGAGCGAAAACCTCATCGAGACCCTGAAGCTCGAGCCGATCGAGATGAACCTGTTCCGGGGCGTGTCCCCGAACGAAGGGTTCCCGCGCATCTTCGGCGGGCTTGTGATCGCCCAGGCGCTGCTGGCGGCCTATGAGACGGTCGAGGACCGGATCTGCCATTCGCTCCACGCCTACTTCATCCGTCCGGGCGATGTGTCGATCCCGGTGCTCTATGAGGTCGACCGCTCGCGCGACGGCGGCACATTCACCACCCGGCGGGTGACCGCGATCCAGAACGGCAAGCAGATCTTCAACCTGGCCGCCTCGTTCCAGGTGCCGGAAGAAGGGCTGGAGTATCAGTCCGAGATGCCGCCGCACCCCTCGCCCGAGGACGTGGCGACCGAGATGGAACAGGCGCTGGCCGCCAACAAGGACGTGCCGACCCAGGTGATCGAGCACATGAAGCGCCGCCCGGTCGAGGTGCGCTGGCCCGATCCGCAGGACCTGTTCAAGCCCGTCCCCAAGGCCCCGCGCAAGCAGGTCTGGATGCGGGCCAAGGCGCCGATCGGCGACTCCGTGAAGCTGCAGCAGGCCTGCCTGGCCTACGCGTCCGACATGGCCTTCATGGAGACCGCCCTGCGGGTGCACGGCATAACCTGGCGAACCAAGGGGCTGCAGTCGGCCAGCCTGGATCACGCCATGTGGTTCCACCGGCCGTGCGACTTCAACGAGTGGATGCTGTTCGACCAGGACGCGCCGTCGACCTCGCAGGGACGCGGCTTCATCCGCGGCGAGATGTACACCCGCGACGGCAAGCTGGCGGCCAGCGTCGCCCAGGAATGCCTGATGCGCGTGAAGCCGCCCGCCTAGAGCGGTTCGTCCAAGGCGGCGCGCGGGTCGGCCCTGGCGTCGGCCAGTTCCTTTTCCGACTTCGGGGTCGAGACCGTCGGCTTCGCCACGGCCAGCGCGCGACGATAGGCTTCGGTCAGCGCCTCGTTCGGCGGCGTGGCCACCTCCGGCCTGACGCCCACCCCCTCCCAGCCGCCGCCGGTGGTCGGGTGCGTCACCCGGCCGTTGGGCACGAAGGCCGACAGGCCGGCGCCGAGGTCCACCGGACGGTTCGACGGGTTGCCGCCGCCGCGCGAGGTCTCGCCGACCAGAGTGGCGCGTTTCGCGGCCTGCAGGTCGTAGGCGAACTCCTCCGCCGCCGAGAAGGTGCGGTTGGCGATCAGCAGGAAGACCGGCTTGTCGGCATAGAGCGGACCGCCCGCCGGCGCGCTGGGTTGGCGGGTCATGGTGGTGAAGCCGCCGTCCAGTTCACGCCACTGGATCACCGCCATCGGGATCGGATCGCGCGACAGATGACCGAGCAGCCGCTCGTCCGCCGCGCCGCCGCCGCCGGTGTTCTCACGCAGATCGATGATCAGGGCGTCGGTGTCCTTGAGCAGCAGCATGGCGGCGTCGATCATCCGCGCGCCCTCCTCGTCGGCCGCGAAGTTGCGCAGCTTGAGATAGCCGATGTTCCCGGGCAGGCGGCGAATGGTCATCAGGCCGTAGGCCAGCCGCGCCTGGAGCTTCGCCTCGTCCTCCGGCGACAGGGCGGCGACCTGGGCCGAGGTCGTGTTGACCCGCAGCTTCAGATGCAGATCGCCGGTCGCGGCCACCAGATCGGCCGACACCGCGTCGGCGAAGGCCTGGCGGTCGTCCAGCCGCAGGTAGCGGTCGCGGCCGGCGCGGACGGCGGCGCGGGCCTTCTCGCCCTTCGCCGGGTCGATGTAGCCGGTCAGGCCCTTGTCGAGCGCGGCCAGCGCCGCGCGGGCGGCGGCGGGCGTCAGGTCACCCGCGAAGGCGGCGACCGGCGCGGCGAGCGCCACGACGGCGGCGGTGAGGGACAGAAGGATACGACGGTTCATGAGGAAGCTCCGAAAGACGCCCCCATTTCACCGCCAAGCCGAAGTGTTACCAGTTACGCTTCCGTCATGACCTTCTTTTCACCCGTCGCTCCGGCAGGGCCGCCATCATAGACGAACTCGGGGCCGTCCAGGTCGAGGGTCGGGAAGATATCCTTCTCGCTCCAGTAGTCCTGGCTGTGCTGCCACTCCGGCTTGGCGCCGCGCCGGGGCAGCAGGTGCATGCCGCGCAACAGGTAGCCGGGGTTGAAGTTCTCGGCGTCGATCCAGTCGAGCAGCGGCATGTCGGCGTCTTCCGGCCGCAGGGCGACCTCGACCTGCCTGGCGCCCTTCTCGTCCATGTGTTCCAGCAGCCTGCAGACGAAGTCGCCGATCAGGTCGGCCCGCAGCGTCCAGCTGGCGCGGAAATAGCCGAACACCCAGACCAGGTTCGGCACGCCGGTGAACATCATGCCGCGCCAGGTGACGCTCTTGCCGAAGTCCAGCGGCTCGCCGTCGATCTCGAAGGCGATGTCGCCCAGGACGTTCAGGTTGAAGCCGGTGGCCGTGACGATGATGTCGGCCTCGAGTTCCTTGCCCGATTTCAGCAGGATGCCGGTCTTCGTGAAGCGCTCGATCTCGTCGGTGACTACCGAGGCCTTGCCCTCGGCCACCTTCACGAACAGGTCGGCGTCAGGGACGAAGGCGACCCGCTGGCGCCAGGGACGGTAGCTGGGCGTGAAGTGGGCCTTCACGGTCTCCTCGTCGCCGCCCAGGCACTGCAGGACGCCGTCGAGGAGCTCCGCCGTCACCGCCTCCGGCTCCTCGAACGAGCGACGCGCGAACTCGTGCTGGTCGAACAGCCGCTTGCGGCGGACGATCTCGTGCGTCCAGACCGGATCGATGTCCAGCTGGCGCAGGATGTCGGCCAGGTCGTCGGCGTTGCGGCCGGGGATGAAGTAGGTCGGCGACCGCTGCAGCAGGGTCACATGCGCGCAGTCGTCGGCGATGTTGGGCACCAAAGTCGCGGCGGTCGCGCCCGAGCCGATGACCACCACCTTCTTGCCGGCCAGCTCGACGTCCTCCGGCCAGGTCTGCGGGTGGATGATCCGGCCGCCGAAGTCGGCCATGCCCTCCCACTCCGGCGTGTAGCCTTCCGAGTGGCGATAGTAGCCCTGGCACATCCACAGGAAGCCGGTGGTGAAGCGCAGCAGGGCGCCGTCGCTGGTGCGCTGGACGTCGAGCGCCCACTGCTTCTCGGCGCTCGACCACGACGCGCGCAGGATGCGGTGGCCGTAGCGGATGTGGCGGCCCAGGTCGTTGTCGTCGATCACCTCGCCCATGTAGCGGAGGATTTCCTCAGAGGTGGCGATCGGCGCGCCCTCCCAGGGCTTGAAGCGATAGCCGAAGGTATAGAGGTCGCTGTCGGAGCGGATGCCGGGATAGCGGTGGGTCAGCCAAGTGCCGCCGAAGCTGTCGAGCGCGTCGAGCACGACGAAGCTCTTTCCCGGCTGCTGCTGCGTGAGGTGATAGGCGCCGCCGACGCCCGATATCCCCGCGCCGACGATCAGGACATCGAAATGCCCCGCGAACGCGGGCGTATGCTGGCTGCCGTCCATGACCTTCTCCCGTTTCCTGTCCCTGCGAAGGACCGGCGGGCCGACTGGCGCGGCGCTCTCCCGATCTCTCGCGGCAGCAGCCTAGACGCGATGACGGGCGGTTGTCTTGATGCAGGTCAATCCAGGTGAACCGCGTTCACCTGACTGTTACTCGATCTCGGTCGGCCGGACGGCGACCAGCAGGCCCTCGGCGATCCGCACGTCGGGCACGGCCTCACGCGTGAAGGGCAGGTACCAGGTCGGTCCGCCTTCTTCCGGAATGATCTCGAGAATGTCGCCGGCGCCGAAGTCCTGAACGGACTTCACCTTGCCGATCGGCTCGCCGGCCGGGCCGACCACGGTCATGCCGATGAGGTCGGCGAGGTAGAACTCGTCCTCCTCCGGCTCGGGCAGGCTGTCGCGGTCGATGTAGAGG
Organism: Caulobacter sp.; assembly: GCA_044238855.1. Taxonomy (GTDB): domain Bacteria; phylum Pseudomonadota; class Alphaproteobacteria; order Caulobacterales; family Caulobacteraceae; genus Caulobacter. The sequence continues at coordinate 64,534 of JBIICO010000003.1, read as the reverse complement.
CGCAGGCCGCGCAGGGCGTCAGCCTGTTCCTTGGTCTCCACGGTCGGGCAGCGGACGATGACGCCGCCCTTGGCTTCCCGTGCGGAGGTGATGGTCAGGGCGGGCGAGCCGTCCTGGCGCTTCAGCTCGCGAAAGCGAGCCAGCGCCAGGGGCTCTTCCGTGAAGGTGCTGATCCGCACCTCGCCGCGAACGCCGAAGGCGCCCGCGACGCGGCCGACGGCCAGGAGACGGTCCTGGCCCATCTAACCGATCATTCCCGCGAAGGCGGGAATCCAAGCTGAATTTGCGGCAGCCATTGGCCGTGCTCCGTCGAAAGGCAGCTTGGGCCCCCGCTTTCGCGAGGGCGCTCGGTGAAACGTCAGGCTTGTTCTTCGGTCGCTTCGGCGGCCGGAGCTTCCTCGGCGGCCGGGGCTTCTTCAGCAGCCGGAGCGGCTTCTTCGGCGGCGGCTTCGGCGGCCGGGGCTTCCTCGGCCGGGGCGGCTTCGACTTCGGGTTCCGGAGCCGGCGGGTTGGCGGCGGCTTCGGCGGCGGCGGCTTCGGCTTCGGCCTTGGCGGCGGCGGCGGCTTCGGCGCGGTCGATTTCACGCTGGGCGCGCTCGGCGGTGCGTTCCTCGGCCTTCTTGCCCGGCTTGCCCTTGGTCGGATTTTTGCCGGCCTTCCAGGCGCCGATGCCTTCGGCGGCCAGGAAGCGGGCGACGCGGTCGGTCGGCTGGGCGCCCTTGGCGATCCAGGCCTGGATCGACTCGAGCTTCAGCGTGACGCGCGGGGTCGGGCCGTCCTTGGGGAGCAGCGGGTTGTAGGTGCCGACCTTCTCGATGAAGCGGCCGTCGCGCGGCGAGTGGCTGTCGGCGATGACGATCGAGTAGTAGGGGCGCTTCTTGGCGCCGCCACGGGCGAGACGGATCTTCAGCATAGGGGTAGTCCTCTGGAGTCTATTTCTTGAAGGGGTTGAAACCGGGAGGCAGCGAAGGGCCGCCGAGGCCGGGAAGGCCTCCCGGGGTAGGTGCGCCGCCGCCGAGGCCCTGGAGCTTCTGCTGCAGCTGTTCGAGTTCCTGCGGATCGGGCGCGGCCATCTTGCCGCCGCCCAGCTTCTTGAGGCGGTCCATGCCGCCCGCGCCGCCGCCGCCCAGCATCGAGGCCATGCGGGCCAGGCCCGCGCCGCCGTTGCGCGTCATCATCTTCATGGCGTCGGCCATCTGGCGATGCTGCTTCAGCAGGCGGTTGACCTCCGCCACGTCGACCCCGGCGCCGGCCGCGATGCGGCGCTTGCGCGAGGCGGCGAGGATGTCGGGCTTCTTGCGCTCGGCCTTGGTCATGGAGCCGATGATCGCGCGCTGGCGGCGGATCATCTTGTCGTCCATGCCGGATTCCGAGATTTGCTTCTTCATCTTCTGGACGCCAGGCAGCAGGCCCATGACGCCCTCGAGGCCGCCCATCCGTTCCATCTGCGCCAGTTGGTCGGACATCATCTCAAGGTCGAACTGGCCCTTGGCCAGCTTGCGGGCGATAGCCTCGGCCTTGGCCGCGTCGAGATCGGAGGCGGCCTTCTCGACCAGCGCGACGACGTCGCCCTGGCCCAGGATGCGGCCGGCCACGCGGCGGGCGTCGAAGACGTCCAGCGCCTCGACCTTTTCGCCGGCGCCGAGAAACTTGATCGGCAGGCCGGTGACGGCCCGCATCGACAGGGCCGCGCCGCCGCGCCCGTCGCCGTCGGCGCGGGTTAGCACCAGGCCGGTCAGCGGCAGGCGCTCGTGGAAGGCCTTGGCGGTGCGGACGGCGTCCTGGCCGGTCAGGCTGTCGGCGACCAGCAGGGTCTCGGTCGGGACGGCGATCTGGGCGATCTGCGCCGCCTCGGCCATCATCTGCTCGTCCAGCGTGGTGCGGCCGGCGGTGTCGAGGATGACGACGTCGTAGCCCGACAGCTTGGCCGCCTGCAGCGCGCGGCGGGCGATGTCGACGGCGCTCTGGCCGGCGACGATCGGCAGGGTGTCGACCTCGATCTGCTTGCCCAGCAGGGCCAGCTGCTCCATCGCCGCCGGACGGCGCGTGTCCAGCGAGGCCATCAGGACCTTCTTGCGGTCCACCCTGGTCAGGCGCAGGGCCAGCTTGGCGGCGGTGGTCGTCTTGCCCGAGCCCTGGAGGCCGGCCATCAGGATCACCGACGGCGGGTTCAGCGCCAGCTTGAGGCCTTCCGGCTCCTCGCCGCCCAGCATCTCGACCAGGCCGTCGTAGACGATCTTCACCACCTGGTCGGCGGGACGGATCGAGCGGATCACGGCCTCGCCGGTCGCGCTCTCCTTCGCCTTGGCGATGAAGTCCTTGACCACCGGCAGCGCGACGTCGGCCTCGAGCAGCGCGACGCGGACCTCGCGCAGCGCTTCGTCGATGTCCTTTTCGCCGAGCACGCCGCGACCGGAGAGCCGGTCGAAGACGCCACTGAGCCGTTCTGTAAGGCCGTCGAACATTCGTTACCTCAATCGCCCAAACGCAATTCGCCCCCGTGGACGATCACGTCGACGGGGGGCCTCGCCATCCTCGTTCCATCCTGAAGTGGTGATGGAGGTCGTGATGGTGGAGGGCGCTGAACTGCATCTGCGCCGGAAGGCGGGCCTTATGCGCGGAAAAGGCCGGGAAATCAAGGGAAGCGAGTCAGGGCGCCGAGGCAGATGTCCGATTGGTTGCCGAAGGCTACGCAATGCGTTTGACCAGTCACATATCGCAATTAGGGTAAATTTCCGAAAGACGACCTGGGCGAGAAGGCGCGACCTCGCTCGGAGGACTTGGCGTGCAACCGGGGGAACCGCATGCAGGGCTGGTACAAAGTCACATACAGCTTTCAGATGGTCGTGGAGCAAGGCCCACGGGACGACACACGCTTCCTGGAATATGTGCGAACGTACAACATCGACCATCAAGGGCCGACCGCGTGGTTCGACGTAGGCGAGTCGTATATATCCTCGAGAGGGCACTACAACGAGATCGAGTATTATCAGGGCGAAACGTATACTTATCAGTTTTTCAATGACGGGTACTGGCCGTTCGTAGGGGTGTATCCCCGCGGCTACTACGCCAACAACCAACCCTACCCCACCATCACCCATACTGAGTACTGGACGAAGTTCGCCAAGATCACCGACGTCGTCGTGGATCCGGCCTTTGTCCCGAGCGTGACCGAGGGGGGAACGATTTCCTTCAGCTGGTCGCCGGACGCAGTCATTGCGACATCAGGCACGGTCTATCATGTCGCCTTCGCGTGGTTTTACGGCGAAGTCTCTATCCTTGACGCGGACGGAAACGGCTACGACGACCGCGGCGAACACGACAACCCGGACGACCCGCCGCCCGACAAGCCCCCGCTGTTCGACGAGAGCGGCAACGTCGTCGATTTCAACTCGATAAGCCCCGCCGACTATAGCGGCGCGTTCGACAACGCCCTGGGCGGCGACGACACCATCACCCTGCCGAAAGACGGTAGCGGGCTCCTCACCTGGGGGCTGCTCGGCGGTGTCTTCACGGGTGGTGCGGGCGACGATGTCATTCACGGCAGTTCATCGCTCGCCGACATGACCAACCCCATCCTGCGCGGCGGGGCCGACGATGACGTGATCTTCGGCGGCAAGGGCGGCGACGAGATCTCGGGCGACGACGGGACGGACCAGCTCTTTGGGTCGGCCTCGAATACCGACGACAGGATCAGCGACGCCCTGACCGGCGGCCTTGGCGGCGACATCTTCCACATCGGGCGGGGCGACATCATTCGCGACCTGGAGAGGGGCGAGACGGTCATCCTGGAGGGCGAACTCGGCAAGGGGAGCCTGTCCGGCGTCATCTACGAAGGGCTCTGGCCGGACGGTCACCGATACTCGATCCAGAAGTTCGTCGAGACAGCCGACGGCGCCCGCTCCATCTCGGCCGCGAGGATCACCTCGGCAACCGAACTCGGTTTCCGGGTCACAACGGAAGGGGGCAAGCTCGTCCTGCTGGCCATAGAGCCGCCGCCCGAGCCTTCGAGGTCAGACGGCTGGGTGCGCGAACTCGAGAGCGATGCGGACTTCTTGCTGCGCCAGAAGATTCAGACTCTGCTGCCGGTGCTGGTCGATGAAGCGTCCGGGAAGGTCGTCGGCGAGGGCACATCCTCACTGGCCGCCTACATGCTTGCGGTCCTCAAGAAGCCCTCTGCGTATGGATACCAGTTCTCCACCTCCGAGGCCTTCAGGCTCTACAAGTATGACATCGACGGGTTCGCCCCAGGACAAAGCGGCCTCGGCCCTCTGTCACTCGCCGTCGCGCGACTGTTCTATGGCCTGGGCGCGGCGGAGTCCGTCGCCACGATCATCGTCGCCTATCTGCGCTACTACAACGGCGAGATCACGGAACCCCAGCGCAGTGCGATCGTGGGCGAGGAGTTGCTCAATCTCGCACTGTTCGGCCAGCTGCCGATCTTCAAGCTCGCGACACACGCTGGCGAGGTCGCCACCCTCTTCTACACGAGCTGGGGAGCCAGGCTCATCAATCGGATCGGCGAGCTGATCGAAGGTTTCACCGCCTCCATCGCCGGTCCGAATGACGGCGACGAACATCACAGTCAGCCGGGAGACGACGTCATTGTCGGCTCACACGGCAATCAGCTTTTCATCGGATCCACCGGCAACGACAGGTACGTCGGCGTCGGCGATGGCAACGGCGTCGACTTCTCCCCCCTCGACGCTGCGGTCAGAGTCGATCTCTCGACAGGCATCGCGCGGCACGCCGCCGGCAGCAGCGGCACAAACCGTCTTTCGGTCAGCGCACCTTCGACGCCGGCCCCGCAAACGGTCCTTCTGGCGGGTATCGCCAATCTCGTCGGGACTGACTTCAACGATAATCTGGCCGGCGACGACGCTAGCAACGATCTCCGCGGTGGCGAGGGCGGCGACGTCCTGATCGGCCGCGGCGGCGACGACAACCTCGTCGGCGGTGATGGAAACGACAGGCTGGACGGCGGTGCAGGGGACGACGTCGCCGAGGGAGGCGCCGGCAACGACACCTATCTCGTCGACGTGCAAGGAGACGAGGTCGTCGAGTTGGCGGGCGAGGGCACGGACACTGTCCAGACCGCGCTGCAAGGCTACAGTCTTGGCGAGAACCTCGAGAACCTCACATTCATCGGCGTTGGCGATTTCGACGGAACCGGCAACGGCGGCGCGAACGTCCTGAAGGGCGGCGCGGGCGATGACGTACTACGAGGCCTCACTGGCCGCGACCAGCTGTCCGGGGGTGACGGCGACGATCTTCTGGCAGGCGGCTTCGGCGGTGACACGCTTCTGGGCGGCGGCGGCCGGGACGTCTTCGTCATCGACAACCTTACGGTTTCAGCCGACCGGGATCTGATCCGTGACTTCACGTCCGGCGAAGACAAGATCGCGATCGACAAGGCCGTATTCGCCGCCTTCACCGGTGACGTCCTGGAGCCATCTGCGTTCGTAATCGGTACGAAGGCGACGACGGCTGGTCACCACCTGATCTACAACAGTACGACAGGAGCCCTTCTTTACGATCCGGACGGTGCTGGAGGCGCGGCCGCGACCCAGATCGCCCTGCTTTCCAATCGCCCAACAGTGGAAATCGGCGATTTCCTGCTGATATAGCCACCGGGGCGTGCAGGAGTGGGGCATGGTCGATCTTCAGAGAAGACATGAGGCCGGCAATGGCGGCCTGATGGTGGTCGGCATCGGCGCGGTGATCGTGGCGGTCGGGGTCGGGGGTTACTTCGGCTGGAACTGGTGGCAGGACCAGCAGACGGCCAGGCAGGCGGCCTCGGCGGCCGGCGCCGGCATGTCGATCACCCGGACGCAGGCCAGGGCGCGGGTGAACGGGCTCGAGCCCGGCACCAATCTGCGCGATTGGACGGAGTCGGCGGTCAGCCCGACCGGCTTCTCCTGCGACACCATGATCGTCGGCGGCGGTTCGAGCGTCCGCGTCTGGAACGTCTGCGGCCAGGAAGAAGAGCTGGTTCGGATCAGCGTCGAGCCGAAGGGCGAGGCGGTGACTCCGGTCTCGGACGAGGCCGCCGACCTGATGACGCGGCTCCTCAAGGCCGCGGCGCCAGAGGTTCCCGAGGCGCGCCGCAAGGAACTGGTCGACGCCCTGCCCAACACCTGGGCGAGCGGCGGCAAGGCCAAGGCCGAAGTCGGCGAGGCGCTGGTCAGCTTTTCGAGCGACAGCAAGGGCGGCATCTCGCGGATGGTCGCCCAGCCGGCGTCCTAGAGCTCAAAGACGAAGGGCCGCGGATTGCTCCGCGGCCCCTGCCCTGTCAGCTGGTCGGGAAGCCCCGGACCTTCAGCAGCGCCTTCACGTCCGGGTCGCGGCCGCGGAACGCGCGGTAGGCCTCGCCCCGGTCGGTGCTGTTGCCCGGCGCCAGGATGATCGACTTGTACCGCCTGGCGATGTCCGGATTGAACGGGTCGCCCGACTCCTCGAAGTAGGCCCAGGTGTCGGCGTCCATCACTTCCGACCAGAGGTAGGAGTAGTAGCCGGCCGAGTAGGCGTCCGAGGTGAAGAGGTGGTTGAACTGCGGCAGGCGGTGCCGCATCACGATCTCCTTCGGCATGCCGTAGCGCTCAAGGCTCTCGCGCTCGAAGGCGTCGATGTCGGTCGGCGGGTCGGCGCGGGTATGCAGGTCCATGTCGACCAGGGCCGACGACAGGTAGCTGACCGTCGCGTAGCCCTGGTTGAAGGTCGCCGACTTCTCGATCTTCTCGACCAGCGCCTGCGGCATCGGCTTGCCGGTTTCGACGTGCTTCATGTAGCCGTCGAGGATCGGACGGGTCAGCACCCAGTGCTCGTGCACCTGCGAGGGGTACTCGACGAAGTCGCGCGGGGTGTTGCCGAGGGCCGGGTAGGTCACCGTCGACGACAGGTAGTGCAGCGCGTGGCCGAACTCGTGGAACAGCGTCTCGGCGTCGTCCAGCGAGATAAGCAGCGGCTGGCCGCCCTCGGCCTTGATGAAGTTGTTGTTGTTCGAGGCCAGGACGTTCTTGGCGCCGTCGAATGTCGAGTGGGCGCGGTAGGTGTTCATCCAGGCGCCCGAGCGCTTGCCCGGACGGGCGAAATCGTCGGAGTAGAACAGACCGACGTGCTTGCCGGTGGCCTTGTCCTTGACCTCGAACACCTCGACGTCCGGGTGAAAGACCGGCACCGCGCCCTTGTCCAGCTTGATGAACTCGAAGCCGTACAGGCGGCCCGCCATGTAGAAGGCGCCCTGCTTGACGTTGTTGAGCTCGAAGTAGGGCTTCAGCTCGTTGGCATCGAGGTCGTACTTCGCCTTGCGGACCTTCTCCGCGTAGTAGAGGTAGTCCCACGGCTCGATGTCGTGGCCGGCGATCTTGCGCATGTCGGCCACTTCCTCGGCGACGCGCGCCTTGGCCGGCGCCCAGACCCGCTCCATGAGGCCGGTCGCGGCGACCGGCGTCTTGGCCATCGTGTCCTGCATGCGCCAGGCGGCGTGATGCTCGAAGCCCAGCAGCTTCGCGCGCTGCGAGCGCAGTTTCACGATCTCGGCGATGACGGCGTTGGTGTCGTTGGCGTCCTTGTTGTCGCCCCGATTGACGAACTTGCGCCAGACCTGCTCGCGCAGGCCGCGGTCGTCGGCGAAGGTCAGGAACGGATCGACGCTGGAGCGGGTGTTGACGATCACCCAGCCATCAACGCCGCGCGACTTGGCGGCGCCCGCCGCGGCGGCCTTGTTAGACGCCGGCAGGCCGGCCGTGCCGGCCTCGGTCGGGATCACCGTCCAGGTCTTTTCGTCGCCCACTACCTTCTGGCCGAAGCTGGTGAAGGCGGCGGACAGGGCGGTGTTGATGCGGCCGAGCTCGGCCTTGCCGGCGGCGTCCAGCGCGGCGCCGTTGCGCACGAAGCTGTCGCGGCTTCGGGTCGCGACGCGCGCCTGTTCGGCGGTCAGCCCGGCGGCGGCGGCGCCATCGGCCACGGCCTTGATGCGGTTGAACAGGGCCTGGTTGAAGGTGATCTCGTCATAGGCGGCCGACAGGATCGGCGAGATCTCGGTTTCCAGCGCCTGATAGTCGTCCGAGCCGATGTTCGAGGTCATGACGTCGAACAGGGTCAGGGCGCGGTCCAGCGGCTCGCCGGCCATCTGCATCGCCACGCTGGTGTTGGCGTAGGTCGGGGCGGCCTTGTTGGTCGCGATCGCGTTGATTTCGGCGCGCTGCAGCGCGATGCCTTCGAGGATCGCTTCCTTCAGCTTCGGCGCGGAGACCTTGTCCCACGGGGGCACGCCGCCGTAGGGGCCGGTCCAGACCTGGAGCAGTTCGGCCTTCGGCGCCTGCTTCGGCAGGACGGCGCGGGCTTCGGCGGCTTCCTTCTTCAGCACGGTGGCCGGCGGTGCGCCGGCGGAGGCAGCGAATGCCCGGCCGGAGAGTCCGGCGAAGGCGGCGGCGGCCACGGAGGCGGTCATGAAAGTACGTCGTTGCACGGAGGGCTTCTCCCCGGAGGAAAGTTTGCCGGGACCCTATAGCCGGGTTGCTCCCCCGTCTCATGAACTGCTTGTAATGAAGCAACGGCCCGCCTCGACGCTTTCCCCCGGTCGCGGGGCGCGATAAGGCGGAAGACATGTCCATCGGCGTCTTCGATTCCGGAGTGGGGGGCCTGACGGTCCACCGCGCGCTCGTCGAGCGGTTCCCCTCGGCCGACTTCATCTATCTGGCCGACCAGGCCAATGCCCCCTACGGCGGACGGTCCGGCGAGGAGATCGTCGAGCTGACCAAGGCCGGCTGCATCCGGCTGTTCGACCAGGGCGCCAGCGTCGTAGTCCTGGCCTGCAACACCGCCTCGGCCATCGCCCTGCGTCGGCTGCAACAGACCTGGCTGCCGGGCTATCGCCGCGAGACCGGCCGGGCGCTGAACGTGCTGGGCATCATCGTGTCCACCATCGAGGCGGCCACCGGCCTGCCGTGGGAGCACGAAGCCGACCGCCGGGGCGAACAGGTGCAGAAGGTGGACATCCTCGGCGTCTTCTCCACCCCGGGCACGGCCAGCAGCCGCGTCTTCGAGATCGAGATCGACAAGCGCAAGCAGGACCTGGCCGTCTTCTCCGAGCCCTGTCCGAACCTGGCCCGGCTGATCGAGCAGGACGCTTCGCGCGACGTGCTGGCGGCCGAGATCGCCGGTCACGTCCAGGCGCTGAAGTCCCGCATCGGCCGCTATCCCGATCGCGCGGTGCTGGGCTGCACCCACTACGAGATCGTCGCCGACCTGTTCCGTGATGCGCTTCCCGCCGGTACGCCGCTGATCCACCAGCCGGACTCCACGGCCGCCGCGCTGGAGCGCTACTTCGAGCGTCACCCGGAGTTCGACATCGGAACCTCAGGCGCCCGCCGCTTCCAGACCACCGGAACGCCCGGCGTCCAGAACGGCCTGGTCTCGACATTCTGGGGCGAACCGCTGCGGTTCGAAGCCGCCTGAGCCTGTGGGAGGGCTCCATGACGGGGGTCGTCATCCCGACCGGCCGGCGGTTCCTGCGGGGGGTCAGGGCCGGGGCCAGGTCCTCCAAGTACAAACCGGGCCTCGTGTCGCCGTGGGGCCGACCGGGATGACGAACCGGCGCTTCCGCGAGGAAGCGCCGTACGCTCTGATGAGTGGGTCCGGGACCTCCACGCCGAGGGGAGGGAGGGAGAGGCGCGAAGATCCCGAACCGGGCGGCGTCCCCTTGGGGGGCGAAGGGGCCGCCGTCGATGGACAGATAGGTAGGCCGTCGCCTTCTACAAATCCAATCGATAGTTCTTTCCGACTCGATAGAGCCAACCTTACTCAACCGCCACGGCGGCATCCAGGCCCAGACGCCGGGCCACACCGGCGCCGTAGGCCGGATCGGCCTTGGCGAAGTGCGCGATCTGGCGACGCAGGATGTCCTGCGGCACGCCGCCCATGGCCGCGACGATGTTGTCCATCAGCGCGTCCTGCTGCGACGGGCTCATCAACCGGAACAGGTCGCCGGGCTGGCGATAGTCGTCGTTGCCGAGGCGATGATCGTAGCGGTCGGCCGGACCATTCAGCGCCAGCGGCGGCTCCTTGAACTCCGGCGCTTCGACCGGACCGCCGAAGCTGTTGGGTTCGTAGTTCACCGCGCCCTTGCCATTGTCGTCGAAGCGCATGGCACCGTCGCGGGCGTAGCTGTGCACCGGGCAGCGCGGCCGGTTGACCGGCAGGGCGTCGCCGTTGGTCCCCACCCGATGCCGGTGGGCGTCCCCATAGGAGAAGATGCGGAACTGCAGCATGCGGTCGGGACTGTGGCCGATGCCGGGCACGATGTTGGCCGGAGTGAAGGCCGATTGCTCGACCTCGGCGTGGTAGTTGTCCGGGTTGCGGTTCAGCTCCAGCTCGCCGACCTCGATCAGCGGATAGTCGCCGTGCGGCCAGACCTTGGTCAGGTCGAACGGATCGTACCAGTGCTTGTCGGCGTCGGCCTCCGGCATGATCTGGACATGGAGCGTCCACTTCGGGAACTCGCCGCGCTCGATGGCCTCGAACAGGTCGCGCTGGTGCGTCTCGCGGTCGCCCGCGATCAGGCCGGCCGCTTCCGCGTTGGTCAAGTTCTCGATCCCCTGCCGGGTCTTGAAGTGGAACTTCACCCAGAAGCGCTCGCCGGTCGCGTTGATGAAGCTGTAGGTGTGCGAGCCGAAGCCGTGCATGTGCCGGTAGCTCTTCGGAATGCCGCGATCCGAGAACAGGGTCGTGACCTGGTGCAGGCTTTCGGGGCTCAGCGACCAGAAGTCCCACATGCTGGTGGCGCTGCGCATGTTGGTGCGCGGATCGCGCTTCTGGGTGTGGATGAAGTCCGGGAACTTGAGCGGGTCTCGGACGAAGAACACCGGCGTGTTGTTGCCGACCAGATCCCAGTTGCCCTGGTCGGTATAGAACTTCAGCGCCCAGCCGCGCACGTCGCGCTCGGCGTCGGCCGCGCCGCGTTCGCCGGCCACGGTGGAGAAGCGCAGGAAGACCTCGGTCTGCTTGCCGATCGCGCCGAACAGGGAGGCGGCGCTGTAGTCGCGGATGTCGCCGGTGACGGTGAAGGTCCCGTAGGCGGCCGAGCCCTTGGCGTGGACCACCCGCTCGGGAATCCGCTCGCGGTTGAAGTGGGCGTGCTTTTCGAACAGGTGGAAGTCCTGGGTCAGCAGCGGGCCCCGGTAGCCGGCCTGCAGGCTGTTCTGATTGTCGGCGATGGGCGCGCCGGACTGGGTGGTCAGTGTGGGCCGTGACATGGAACTTCCTCCGTGGATAGACGGACGTTCTTCCCGACAGACCTATAAATCCAATCGATTGTTTCTAGATTTTCAATCGACAGGAGCTATATTGAAAGTATGCTCCCGACCCTTCGACAACTCCAATATCTGAAACTGCTGTCCGAGCACGGCTCGTTCAGCCGCGCGGCCGAGGCGGCGCACGTCACCCAGCCGACCCTGTCGGCCGGGATCGCGGAACTGGAGAAGATCCTCGGCGCGCCGGTCGTCGACCGGGCCCGCTCCGGCGTCATCCTGACCGCCGCGGGCGAGGAAGCCGTTGGCCGGGCGCGGACCATCCTGGCCCAGACCGAGGACCTGGTGCAGGCGGCGCAGGGCGCGGGCCAGCCCCTGAGCGGCAGATTCCGGCTGGGCGTCATCCCGACCGTCGCCCCCTACATGCTGCCGAAGGCGTTGCCGGCGCTGCGCGAGAAGTTTCCCAAGCTGCGGCTGTTCCTGCGGGAGGACCTGACCCACCGGCTGATCCAGTCGCTGCGCGCGGGCGCGCTGGACGCGGCGCTGATCGCCCTGCCCTACGACATGAGCGGCCTGGACTGGGCCCATGTCGAGGACGACGAACTGCTGGCCGCCGCGCCGAACGGCCACCCGATCCTCAGCGCCGCCCGGGTCGATCCCGAGACCCTGTCGCCCAAGGACGTCATCCTGCTGGAGGACGGCCATTGCCTGCGCGACCACGCCCTGGCGGCCTGCGGGCTGGAACCGCCCAAGGCGACCGACGAGGAAACCTTCGCCGCCACCTCGCTGCCGACGCTGGTGCAGATGGTCGGCTCGGGGCTGGGCGTCTCCTTCCTGCCGGCCATGGCGGTGCATGCGGGGCTGACCGAGCATGTGCCGGTCACCGTCCGGCCGCTGGACACCGAACACCCCAGCCGCGAGATCGTGGTCGCCTGGCGCGCGGGCTCCAGCCGCGCCCGCGAGGGCAGGATGCTGGCGGAAACGCTCCGCGACGTCTGAGAACGTCGTTCGCTCTAGAACCGCCGGCTCCCTCATGCATTGATCGGGCAAGGGAAGCTGGAGCCGCCTTCATGAAGACGACCTTTGTCCTCGCCACGGCGGGATGCGCGGTGCTGCTGAGCGGCTGCGTGGGACTGTCACGCAGCGAGCCGGTCTCGGCCATCTCCGCCGCCGACGCCGCCGGCGGGCGGATCGAGACCGTCACCGTGGCGCGCAGCAAGGACTTCGAGAAGCTGACGCCCGGCTTCGACGAGCTGTTCCGGACGCGAGTGAAGGCCAAGACGGACGCCTGCGCGACGGGCTCTCGGCCCCTCCGGCTGGAGGCGACGCTGGACCGCTTCGAAAAGGCCAACGTCGCCGTCACGGCGGTGATCGGCGGCGCGAACGTCGTGCGCGGCCAGGCCGTGCTGATCGACGTCGCCACCGGCAAGACCGTCGGCCGCTACAAGATCGGCAAGACCATCGTCGGCGGCCGGTTCGGCGCGATCGAGATGGCCGAGGCCGAGGAGCAGCTCAGCGACGCCTTCGGCGAGGAGCTCTGCACCCAAGTCTTCGCCAAGCCGGTAGCACCCTAGGCGCTATGGACTCCTAGGCGGCCAACGCCGCCCGGTTGGCCTCCAGGAAGCCGCGCAGCGAGGTCGGCGCCACGCCGCCCAGCCGCTGCACGGCGTCGGTGACCACGGCGTGGTAGCCCTGCGACGCCTCGACGTCGAAGGTGACCAGCACGTCGGCCATGAACGGCGGCAGGCCGGCGGCGAGCAGCCCCGCCTTCAGCGACGCTGCGTCGAGCGCGGTGTGCGCGACCGGCTTGCCGGACACCTCCGACAGGAGGGCGGCGAGTTCATCCTGGGTGATCGCGGCCGGGCCGGTGACGTCCAGGATCTCGCGGCCCGCAGCCGTCAGCAGCGCGCCGGCGTCGGCGCGGGCGCAATCCTCGCGGGTCACGTAGGACCGGCCGCCCTCGCCCGTGGCGCTGAACAGCCGGCCGGACGCGATGGCCTGCGGGCCGCTCATCAGCACCAGGTCGGCGTAAAGGGCGTGGCGCAGGAAGGTCCAGTCCAGGCCGGTCGCGGCGATCGCCTGCTCGGTCCAGAAGTGGTCATCGATCACCCCGCCGGCGGCTTCCGGGCGCGGCGAAGGCGCGGAGGTGTAGGCGATGTGCCTGACCCCCGCCCGCTCGGCGGCGGCCACGGCGGCGCGGTGCTGGGTGATGCGCAGGCCGGGCGCGCCCAGCGCGTCGGTGCTGACAAGCAGCAGACGGTCTGCGCCGGCGAAGGCCGTATCCAGCGAGGCGACATCGTCGAAGTCGGCGCGGCGGACCTCCGCGCCCCGGGCGGCGAGGTCGGCGAGCTTCGAAGGGTCGCGGCTGGTGGCGATCACGTCGGCGCCGGCGTCCAGCAGCAGTTCGACGACCCGCCGGCCGAGATGGCCGCCTGCGCCGGTGACGAGAAGGCGGGGACGTTGCGTGGTCATGGCTCGATCTCTCTGAATGCTGGTCTCGGAATGAGACGTGCTTCAAATGCGAGACCGCATCCCCTACTTAAAGGAGGCACGAGACCGTCACCTGGTTACAGCGAGGGAACCGCCATGACCGACGCCGCCAAGCTGTTCGAGGACTTCCGCCAGTGGCAGGGCGTCGCCCCGAACATCGGCGACTGCCCGGTGCGGGACGTCATCGACCACCTCGGCGACAAGTGGAGCACCCTGCTGATCACCGTGCTGTCCGGCGGTCCGCGGCGGTTCAGCGCCATCCGCCGGGCGGTGCCGGACATTTCCCAGCGAATGCTGACCCAGACCCTGCGCACGCTGGAGCGCGACGGCCTGGTCCTGCGGCAGGTGTTTCCGACCAAGCCGCCCAGCGTCGAGTACCGCCTGTCGCCGCTGGGCGAGTCCTTCCTGGAGCCGTTGGCGAGGCTGACCGAGTGGGCCTTGGCCGCCCACCCGACGATCCGGGAAGCGCGCGCCGCGTATGACCTCGACGCAGCTGCCTAGAACATTCTCGATATATCGGACTTGACGCGATACGATTTCGATATATCTATGCGTCAGGCATTTAGATATATCGATAAGGGTCGAATTCATGCATCGCCATTTCGGATTTCATCATCACAACCACGAACGTCGCGGCCGTCACGGCTGGGGCGGAGAGCACGGCGGCATGCGCGGCGGTGGTCGCGGCGGCCGGTTCGGGCGCTTCTTCGACCATGGCGACCTGAAGCTGGTCATCCTGCGCCTGATCGCCGGGAAGCCGCGCCACGGCTACGAGCTGATCAAGGAGATCGAGGAGCAGGCCGGCGGCGCCTATTCGCCCAGCCCCGGCGTGGTCTACCCGACCCTGACCTGGCTGGAGGAGATGGGCTTCGTCACCGCGGCCGAGGCCGCCGGCGGACGCAAGCTCTACACCGTCACCCCCGAGGGCCAGTCGCACCTCGCCAGCAACGAGACCCAGGCCTCCGGCATCTTCGCCCGCATGGCCGAGGCCGCCGCGTCGAGCGCCGCCTTCTCGCCGCAGATCCTGCGGGCCCGCGAGAACCTGCGCACCGCGCTGAGGCTCAAGACCACGGGCGGATCGCTGAGCAAGGAGCAGGTGGACGCCATCGCCCAGGCGCTGGACGACGCCGCCGCGGCCGTGGAGCGCGCCTGATGCAGAGCCTCGCTTCCGTCAGCACCGAGAACGCCGTCCGCTACCTGACCCAGCTGTGCAAGCACTGGTCGCACAGGTTCGAGGTGGCGTTCGACAAGACCAGCGGCCGCATCGCGCTGCCGCTGGGCGTCTGCCGGCTGACGGCCGGGCCAGGCGTGCTGGGCGTGGTCGTCGAGGCGACGGACGATGAGGGCCTTACCCGGCTCGAGGATGTCGTCGCCAGCCACCTCAACCGTTTCGCCTTCCGCGAGGGCGAACTGGCCTTCGCCTGGACACGCACCGCGGACTGATCGTCCGTGGACCGACGCAACCGATACAAAACCGTCAAGGAACCATCACCCGCGCGTCTCATCGGGAAACTAAGCGGGCCCCCATGATGAAGCCGCGCGGCGAGACCCCAAAGGGGCCGCCGCGCTCTTGGGGGATCCCTGATGAAGAAGTCCGCGTTGTTCGCGCTGGTCGCGCTCGCGCCGATCGCTATCGCCACCTCGGCGTTCGCCGCCGATGAGGCCCCGGTCGCCACGACCGCCGCCGCCGCGGAGGCCCCGACGACGGTCGAAGAGCTGATCGTCACCGGCGAGATCACCTACCGCAATCGCACCGAGGACGCCGCTCCGGTCCTGTCCTACGACCAAGAGTACTTCCAGCGCTTCGAACCGGTCTCGGCCGGCGACGCCATGAAGCGCGTGCCCAGCGTGACCTTCCTCTCGGACGTCCTGGAGTCGGACGGCGCCCGCCTGCGCGGCCTGTCGCCGAGCTACACCCAGATCCTGATCAATGGCGAGCGCGTCCCCGGCGCCCTGGCCGACCGCTCGTTCTTCGTCGACCGCATCCCGGCCGAGCTGCTCGAGCGCATCGAGATCATCCGCGCGCCCTCGGCCAACCGCAGCGGCGACGCCGTGGCCGGCTCGCTGAACATCGTGCTGCGCGACGCCCTGTCGCTGGACGGCGGCTACGTCCGCGCCGGCGCCACCTACTACGACGACAACAAGTTCGCCGGTAACGCCGGCCTCTACTGGGGCGGCGAAGTCGGCCCCGGCCGCCTGCTGATCGGCGCCAACATCCAGGGCCGCCGCGCCCCGAAGGAAAAGTACAGCCAGCGCTACGACGAGCCGGGCGGCACGCTCGACAACACCGAAGTGCAGACCGACGTCCGTGACGGCACCGACTACAGCTTCAACGCCAGCTACGAAGCCGAGGTCCTCGGCGGCAAGCTCGCGCTGGAAGGCTACTTCGTCCGCACCGACCGCCTGCAGGACGAAGACTCCTGGGAATACGCCGACGGCATCGAGACCGCCGCCAACCTGTCGACCCGCAACGACAACGACCTCGACATCCTGACCGACAGCTGGTCGCTGCGCGGCAAGTTCAGCCACGAGGCGTTCGGCGGCGAGAACAAGTACAAGCTCGGCTACTCGCGCCTGACCGACGACCAGTTCGAGTTCGAGCAGGAGATCGAATACCTGCGCGACGCCAACCCGTTCCCGGAAGGCGACCGCTTCACGCGCGACGAGATCAACACCGACCTCGAGGACAGCGAGTTCACCGCCGACTTCGAGCACAAGCGCGACATCGGCCTGGCCACCCTGTCGTTCGGCGTCCAGTACGTCGACAAGCAGCGTGACGCCCAGCTGACCGAGTACCGCTCGCGCTTCAACCTGCCGGCCGGCAACACGATCGGCGAGACGTTCCCCGCCGCCGGCGCCTACAGCCTGGAAAACCAGGGCGACGTCCAGATCGAGGAAACCCGTATCGATCCGTACGTCATGCTGAACGGCAAGACCGAGCGGTTGCGCTGGGAGTTCGGCATCCGCGTCGAAACCACCGACACCACCATCACCGACACCAGCGACGGCGTCGATCCGGCCGACAGCGTCACCAGCAACGACTACCTGGAAGTGCTGCCGTCGATGAACTTCAAGTTCGACGTCACCTCCGAGGACCGCCTGAGCCTGTCGATCGGCCGCACGGTTCGCCGTCCGAACTTCGACAGCCTTCAGCCGATCAAGCTGTCGGACGAGTACGGCGACGAGCAGGACTTCATCGGCAACCCGGACCTGAAGCCGGAAGCCGCCTGGGGCCTGGACATCGGCTACGAGCGTCGCCTGCCCGGCCGCGGCGTCGTCGGCCTGAACTTCTTCTACCGCGACATCTCGGACCTGATCGAAGACGTCTACGTCGGCGAGGACATCAGCGACCCGCTGAACCCGCGCCAGATCTACTCGGTGTCCAACGTCGGCGACGGCAAGGTCTGGGGTCTCGAGTTCGACCTCTCCACGCCACTCAGCTTCGTGGGCTGGGACAACACCGGCGTGTTCCTGAACTACAGCTGGCTGGACAGCGAAGTGACCGACGCCCTGGGCGACCGTCGCTTCAACGACCAGTCGGACTACGTGTTCAACGTCGGCTTCATCCAGGACATCCCGACCTGGCAGGCGGCCTTCGGCCTGACCTACCGCAAGCAGGGCGACGCCTTCGGCCGCGTGGCGCTGGAAGAGGTCCACACCGAGTACGGCGGCGACCTGGAGTTCTTCGTCGAGAAGCGCTTCGGCGAGAACCTGGTGGTCCGCCTGACCGGCCAGAACCTGCTCGACTCCTCGAAGGACGAGACCTTCGACAAGTTCGGCAGCCTCGAAGACCAGGTCGACCGCGACTACGACGAGTACGAGATCGAGTCCGAGAAGGCCGGCCCGGTGTTCCAGCTGACCGCCCGCTACGCCTTCTGAACATCCCCTAGCGCCTTGCGCTGAAACTCGAAGGCCCCCGCCGCGAAAGCGACGGGGGCCTCTTCTTTTGTCCGCCGGGCCGGCCGGATCAGTCCATCAGCTGCTGGCTCAGGTAGGTGTATTCCAGCGCCAGACGGGTGGCCGTCTCGTCGAGGTTGGCGGCGGCCGAGTGACCGCCGTCGACGTTCTCGTAGTAGAGATAGCCGTAGCCCAGCTCCTTGAGCCGCGCGGCCGCCTTGCGGGCGTGGGCCGGATGCACCCGGTCGTCCTTGGTCGAGGTCTCCAGGAACACCTTCGGGTACTTCTGACCGGCGCGGAGGTTCGAATAGGGATCGTAGGCCGCGATCCAGGCCCGCTCTTCCGGGATCGCCGGATCGCCGTACTCGCCGATCCAGGACGAACCCGCGCCGATGCGGGTGTAGTTGAGCATGTCGAACAGCGGCACCTGCACAACCACGGCGTTGTAGAGGTCCGGCCGCTGGGTCAGGGCCACGCCCATCAGCAGGCCGCCGTTGCTGCCGCCCATGATGCCGAGCCGGCGCGGGCTGGTGATCTTGCGGGCGATCAGGTCCTCGGAGACGGCGAAGAAGTCTTCATAGACCTTCTGCCGGTTGGCCTTCAGGCCAGCCTGGTGCCAGGCCGGGCCGTACTCGCCGCCGCCGCGGATGTTGGCCACGACGTAGACCCCGCCCCGCTCCAGCCACAGCTTGCCGACGTTCGCCGAATAGGCGGGCGTCATCGACACCTGGAAGCCGCCGTAGGCGTACTGCAGCGTCGGGGCCTGGCCGTCGTACTTCAGGTCCTTCGGGCGGACGATGAAGTAGGGGACCTTCGTCCCGTCCTTCGAGGTGGCGAAGAACTGCTCGACCACCTGCGTCGAGGCGTCGAACCGGGCCGGCGACGACTTGATCGTCTCGACCTTGCCACTGGCCGCGTCGGCCAGCCAGAAGGTCGACGGCGTCAGGTAGTTGGTCACTGTCACGAACAGGCGGTCGTCGGTCTCGGAGGCCGAGCCGATGCCGATGGCGGCGTTGGCCGGCAGGTCCAGCGGCTTGCCTGTCCAGCCGCCCTTGCCCGGCGTGAACACGACCGCCTTGCCCTTCACGTCCTCGAAGAGGGCGATGATCAGCTTGTTGCGGGTGATGTTGACGCCCTCGATCGACTGCCGCTCGGTCGGCCGCAGGATCAGGGTCGGGTGGACGCCGTTCGGATCGGACTTCAGCGCCTTGAGATCGAACGAAGCGAGGTCGCCCTGCTTGAGGCCGTGATAGGCCCAGTCCTCCTCCAGGCTGAACACCAGGCGGCCCTTCACCAGGCCCTGGATCGAGCTCTTCAGCGGGAAGGGCAGCTTCACCGGCGTGGGGCCGTCCAGCAGGTAGACCTCGCTCTCGAAGGTGGTCCGGCCGCGCGAGGCCAGGACCGCCTGCGCCTTGCCGTCGGCGTCCCGCAGGACGAACGGCCAGAGGCTGACGTCGTCCTCCGTCCCGCGGAAGAGCTCCTTCGCCTCGGCCAGCGCCTGGCCGCGCTTGAGGGTCTTCACGACGAACGGATAGCCCGACCGGGTCATCGTGCCGGGCCCCCAGTCGCGGGCGACCAGCAGGGTGTCGTGGTCCAGCCAGGTGACGTTCTGCTTGCCTTCCGGCAGGTCGAAGCCGCCCTTCACGAAGGCCTTCTTGACGCTGTCGAACTCGCGATAGACGACCGCGTCCTTGCCGCCGTCGGACAGGGCCACGAGGCAGTAGCGTTCGGACGGCGGCAGGCAGGCGGCGCCCTTGTAGACCCAGTTCTTGCCCTCGGCCGCGGCCAAGGCGTCGATGTCCAGGACCGTCTCCCAGACCGGCTCGGCGGTGCGGTAGCTGTCCAGCGTCGTCTTGCGCCAGATGCCGCGCACGTGGGTCGCGTCCTGCCAGAAGTTGCTCAGCTTGCCGTCGCCGGAGAAGCCGACGGCGGGGATGCGATCCTTGGCTTGCAGGATCGTCAGCGCCTCGCCGCGCAGCGTGGCGTAGCGGGGATCGTTCTGGAGCTGCGGCAGGGAGCGGGCGTTTTCGTCGCGCGCCCAGGCCATCGCCCGATCGCCCTCGATCTCCTCCATCCAGGTGTAGGGATCCTCCGGCGTGGGCGCGGGGACGGCGGCATGGGCGGAAGCGGTCAAGGCGGCGAGACTCACGGCGAAGGCAAGCAGATGGGGGCGCATGCTCAGTCCATCAATTGGCGGGACAAGTAGGTGTAGTGCATGGCCCAGCGCTTGGCGTTGGCGCTGGGGTCGGCGGCGTTGGCGTGACCGCCGTCGGTGTTCTCGTAGTAGAGATAGGGCGCGCCGACCTCGGCCAGCCGAGCCGCGAACTTGCGGGCGTGGCCGGGGTGGACACGGTCGTCCTTCGTCGAGGTGGTGATGTAGGCCAGCGGGTATTTCACGTCGGTCCGGACGTTCTGCTGCGGGCTGTATTTCTCGATCCAGGCGGCCTCCGCCGGGACGGTCGGGTCGCCGTACTCGCCGATCCAGGACGCCCCGGCCGGCAGCAGGTGATAACGCAGCATGTCCAGCAGCGGACTTTCGACCACCACCGCGTTCCACAGCTCCGGCCGCTGGGTCAGCGCCACGCCGGCGAGCAGGCCGCCGTTGGAGCGGCCGTAGAAGCCGAGGTGGCGCGGGCTGGTGATCTTCCTGGCGATCAGGTCCTCGGCCACGGCGAACAGGTCATCGTAGGCCCGCTGGCGGTTCGCCTTCAGAGCCGCCTCGTGCCAGGCCGGGCCGAACTCGCCGCCACCGCGGATATTGGCCACGACATAGGTTCCGCCGCGCTCCAGCCACAGCTTGCCGACCAGCGGGTCGTAGCCGGGCAGCTTGCTGAGCTGGAAGCCGCCGTAGGCGTGGATCAGGGTCGGGTCCTTGCCGTCATGCTTGTGACCGCGCGGATGGACGATGAAGTAGGGGATCTTCGTCCCGTCTTTCGAGGTCGCTTCCTTCTGTTCGACCACATGGGTCGAGGCGTCGAAGGCGGCGGGCAGGGTCCTGATCGCCTCGGTCGCGCCCGAGACCAGATTGGTCAGGCTCAGCTGCGTGGGAACGAGGAAGTTCTCGACGCTGAAGAACAGGTCATCGCCGCTGTCGCTGGCGGCGACCAGCGAGACGGCGGCGTTGTCGGCGGTCGGCAGGGTCGTCGCCCGCCAGCCCCATTCGCCGCGATCCTGGAAGCTCATCAGCCGGCCACGGACGTTGTCGTAGACCACGGCGGCCACGCGGTTGTCGGTGACCTTCACCTGGTCGATGGACTGGCGCGCGGTCGGCTCGAAGAGGGTGCAGGGGTCGCAGTTGTTGCTGATGACGATCTCGCCGTTCGGACCGCTCAGAGGCTTGCCCAGCGCCTTGTCCGGCGTGATCGAGATCAGGGAGCCGGCGGGGAAGACCCTCGGTTCCTTGTCGTTCGCGAAGCGCGCGTGCGACCAGGACTCCTCCAGCGTCACGATCAGGTCGCCGCCGACGAAGCCGTGGATCGTCGACCGCTGCGGCAGCCGGGTCTTCTCGACGCCCTTGTCGGTCAGGATCGAGTATTCGGTGTGAAAGAAATCGACGCCGCGCTGGAGCACCACCACCCGCGCGCCGACCCTGTCGCGCAGGACGCTGGCCGAGACGCTGACGTCCTTGACCCCGCCGCGATAGACCTCGACCGCGTCGGCCAGGGCCTGGCCGCGCTTCAGCGTCTTCACCACGAAGCCGTAGCCCGACTCGGTGGTGGTCCCCTGCCCCCAGTCGCGGGTCAGGATCAGGGTGTCGGCGTCCAGCCATTCGACCGTCTGCTTCGACTCCGGCAAGCGGAAGCCGCCCTCGACGAAGGCCTTGGTCGTGAGGTCGAACTCGCGGATCTCGACGGCGTCCTTGCCGCCGTTGGAGAGCTGGACCAGGCAGCGGTCGTGGGTCGTGGGGCGACAGTCGGCGCCCTTGAAGATCCAGTTGGCGTTCTCGGCCCTGGCCAGGGCGTCGATGTCGAGCACAGTCTCCCACTTCGGATCGGCCGAGCGGTAGCTTTCCAGCGTCGTGCGTCGCCAGACGCCGCGGACGTGGGTGGCGTCCTGCCAGAAGTTGTAGACGTCGGCGCCGATGAACTCCGGCTTGGCGATGCGGTCCCTGGCCGAGAGGATGGCCAGGGCGTCCGCCTGGAGGCCGGCGTAGCGCGCGTCGCCTGTCAGCACCGGCAGGGTCCTGGCGTTCTCGGCGCGGACCCAGTCCATCGCCGCCTTGCCGTCGACATTCTCGAGCCATTCGAACGGGGTGGGAGCGGCGGCGAGCGCGGGGGTGGCGACCAGCAGGGCGGCCGCGACGAACGCTTTGAACTTCATCAGTGAGGGATCCCGACGTTACAGGCGCGCGACAATGCGGCGGCCGACGGCGGCGGGCAAGGGGCAGGTCTATGCGTCGTCGTTGGGAATATTGAGGACTTTGCCGCACGCCTTGCAGTGAACGGCGTCCAGATCGTGCCGCTGCAGGCCGCAAGCGGGGCATGGGTGGAAGACCTTGTGCGGCCGCACCAGCAGCTGCATCAGCCGGATGAACAGCGACACCCCCACCAGCATCACGAAGATCGACAGCAGCCGCCCCCAGACGCCCGGCAGCGAAATGTCGCCGTAGCCGGTCGTGGTCAGGGTGGTGACGGTGAAATAGAGCGCGTCGACCCAGCCGCTGATGCCCTCGTGCTTGCCGACGAAGCTGGTGTAGACGAAGCCGGTGACCACGAAGATGAAGGTCACCAGCCGGGTCGCGGCCTTGGTGATCTCCTCGACGCGGGTGTCGTCGTAGCGGCGCGCGACGGTGCGCCAGAAGAACTCGCTGTCGATCAGCGTCCAGAGCCGCACGACGCGCAGGAAGCCGAAGTTGCCCAGCCAGGCCGGGAACAGCAGCGTCGCCAGGATAAACAGATCGATCCAGGTCACCGGCCGCTTCAGCCAGCTCTTCAGGCTTGGCCAGGCCAGGGCGCGGCCGGCAATGTCGAGGACCAGGACCAGGGCGATGGCGTAGTCGACGGCGTAGAAGGCGCGCTGGTGTTCGCGCATCAGCGGCGCGGCGATGAAGAAGGCGATGATCGCCAGGTCGACGACGATGACGCCGTACCGGAACCGCACCGCCGTGGGCGACGTGCCGTGGTAGAGGCTGCGCAGGATGGCCCGCAGGCGTCGCAGCGGCGACCGCCCTCCGACCTCTTCCGTCGCCATTCCCGTCTCCACCCTCTGACGAACCGCTCGCCGTCGTCTATATACGGAACCGATGAGCAGACCGTTCCTGAAGATGAACGGCCTGGGCAACGCATTCGTCGTTGTCGAGGCGCGTGACGAGCCGTTCGAACCGTCGCCGGACGAGGTCCGCGCGATCAACGACCGCACGCCCTACGACCAGCTGATCTCCATAGAGC
Organism: Caulobacter sp.; assembly: GCA_044238855.1. Taxonomy (GTDB): domain Bacteria; phylum Pseudomonadota; class Alphaproteobacteria; order Caulobacterales; family Caulobacteraceae; genus Caulobacter. The sequence goes on along the minus strand of JBIICO010000003.1, from coordinate 41,511 downwards.
CGTCGCGGGCTTCGGGCGAGGCGGCGTTCGTGCGTTTCTGGAACAACACCGGCGAGGAGGTCGGCGCCTGCGGCAACGGCGCCCGGGCCGTGGCCTGGCTGCTGATGGAGGCCGGCGGCCGCGACGAGGTGGCGTTCGGGACCGACGGCGGCGCGCTGAGCGGCAAGCGGGCCGGCGACCACGTCGTCACCGTCGACATGGGCGAGCCCCGGCTGCGCTGGGACCAGATCCCGCTGGCCGAGGAGATGGACACCCGCAACATCGAGCTGCAGGTCGGCCCGATCGACGCCCCGCACCTGCATACGCCGGGCGCGGTCAGCATGGGCAACCCGCATGTGGTGTTCTTCGTCGACGGCGAGCCGGACGACGGCCTGGTGCGCGGCTCCGGCAGTCTGGTCGAGCATCACCCGCTGTTCCCCGAAGGCGTCAACGTCGGCTTCGCCTTCGTGAAGGCCCCCGACCGCATCCGCCTGCGGGTGTGGGAACGCGGCGCGGGCCTGACGAAGGCCTGCGGCACCGGCGCCTGCGCGGCCCTGGTCGCGGCGGCGCGGCGCGGCCTGACGGGTCGCAAGGCGGTGATGGAGCTGGACGGCGGCGAGCTGACCATCGAATGGCGCGAGAGCGACGGCCACGTGATCATGACCGGGCCGGTCGAGACGGAGTTCGCGGGTCGGCTTTAACGCCCCCTGGTGTCATCCCGGCCGCAGCGAAGCGGAGAGCCGGGACCCAGCAGCGGGCGCACGGCATCCGCTGGGTCCCGGATCGGCCCGCGGCCGTCCGGGATGACACTTGATCAGAACCTATACTCCCGCTCCAGCCGGTAGCGCGATCCCTCCGACGTCTGGTGGCTGGAATACAGCCCGAAGCGGTCGACGCCGAAGAGCGGCGACCTGAGCAGGTTGTTGGCCTGGATCCATCGAGCCACGGCGTCGGGTTCGGGCCGACGCAGATAGGCCAGGGTGACGTGCGGCCTGTAGGCCCGCGTCTCCGGCTTGAGGCCCGCGCGGCGGGCCGCCGTCTCGCATTTTGCGGCCAGGTGGCGCAGCGGCCCGCTCTCGGCCACCCCGGCCCAGACGGCATGGATGTCCCGCCCCTCGCCGAACGCGCCGACCGCCTCCAGCTCCAGCCCGAACGGCGGCGAGGCGATGGTCGACAGCTCGGCGGCTAGGTCGTCGGCCATCGGCTCGACCACGTCGCCGAAGAAGCGCAGCGTGATGTGCAGCGCCTCCAGCGGCCGCCACCGGGCGCCGTCCAGCCCGTGCATACGGCCGAGCAGCGGCTCGCCGATGTCCTCGGGGATCGCGATGGCGGCGAAGAGTCGGATCATGGGGTTCTCAGGCGAGGGGACAGGTTAAGGTGTCCCAAGGGACATCTTAACCTGTCCCCGACACTTGGCGTCGGCGTTAGGGGCAGGGGTTGGGCTGCCTCACGTGGATGGCGTCGACGGCCTTGTCGAGCTCCTCGGTCCATTCCAGGTCGAAGGCGTCGATGTCGGTCTTCAGCTGGGCCATCGAGGTCGCGCCGATGATGGTGGCTGTGACGAACGGCTTGCTGTCGCAGAACTTCAGGGCCAGCTGGGCCGGGTCGATGCCGTGCTCGCGGGCGAGCGCGATGTAGGCCGTGAAGGCCTCCTGGGCGCCGGGCCCCTCGTAGCGCTGCATGCGGTTGTAGAGCACCTTGCGCGAGCCCTCCGGCAGGGCGCCGTCCTGGTACTTGCCGGTCAGCCAGCCCTGGGCGAGCGGCGAATAGGCCAGCAGGCCGACGTCCTCGCGCATGGCGATCTCGGCCAGGCCGTACTCGAACACGCGGTTGGCCAGATGGTAGGCGTTCTGGATCGAGGCGATGCGAGGCAGGTCGTGCGCCTCGGACTCCGCCAGGAACTTCATCACGCCCCAAGGGTACTCGTTCGACACTCCGACGTGGCGGATGTTGCCCTTCTTCACATGGCCGTCGAGCGCTTCGAGGATCGAGCGGAAGCTCTCGTAGTCCTGCTCGTAGTCCTTGTACGTCATGCCCCCGAAGGTGCGGACCGGGCGGTCGGGCCAGTGCAGCTGGTAGAGGTCCAGGTAGTCGGTCTGAAGCCGGCGGAGGGAGCCCTCGACGGCCTCGTCGATCTGGGCCTTCGTCTGACGGGCGATCGACTTGTCCTTGCGGATCCAGTCCAGCCCGCCGAACGCGGCGCCGCGGCCAGCGACCTTGGAGGCCAGCACGATCTGGTCGCGCTTGCCGGTCTTCTTGAGCCAGGTCCCGATGTAGCTCTCGGTGCGGCCCTGCGTCTCCGGACGCGGCGGCGAGGCGTACATCTCGGCCGTGTCCCAGAAGTTCACGCCGCGGCCGAGCGCGTAGTCCATCTGCTCGTGAGCCTCGGCCTCGGTGTTCTGCGAGCCCCAGGTCATGGTGCCGAGGCAGCAGCGGCTGACGTCGATGCCGCTGCGGCCGAGTTTCGAATACTGCATGGATCCCCCTCGTTCTTGTTCTAGCGGCGCTGCGTGAGCGCCCGCGCCACGGCGGGCGCGAGTCGGTTGGCGATGATGTTCACGCCGGCCGCGTGCGGGTGCAGGCCGTCGGGCTGGCGGTAGCGGCGGTCGGCGCCGATCCCGGCCAGCAGGTCGGGATAGAGCGGCAGTCCGTATTTCCTCGACAGGTCGGTGAAGACCGCGCCGAAGTCGCGCGAATAGGAGCGGCCGATCGCGCTGGGCGCGCTGACGCCGGCCAGCATCACCGGGATACGCCGCGCCTTCAGCTTCTGGACGATCTTCTCAAGGTTGGCGCGGGTGACCTTCGGGTCCAGCCCCTGCAGCAGGTCGTTGGCGCCGAGCGCCACGACGCAGAGGGTGGTGTCGCCCTGGACGCTGAAGTCGACGCGGGCCAGGCCGCCGGCGGTGGTGTCGCCGCTGACCCCGGCGCCGCGCACGCGGACATTGGGGATCGTCCTCGTCAGCTGGGCCTGAAGCCTCGCCGGCAGCGCCGCGCCGGCGGGCAGGCCGTAGCCCGCGGTGATGGAGTCGCCGAGGATGGTGACGACGCGCGGCCGGGCCTGCGCCCAAGCGGGCGCCGTGGCGGCGGCGCCGCCGAGCAGGCCGAGGACGGCGCGGCGGGTGAAGGGACCGTAAGGTGTGCGAACCATGTCTTCGTCCTACATAGGGTGCTGACGCCCAACGGAAAACGCCGAAACCCGATGTTCGACTCTGAAAGCCCGTCGATGCCCCTGACACTCGACGCGGTCACCCTCACGCTACCATCGGCGGCCGGACCGGTGGAAATCCTGCGCGGCGTCAGTCTGGAGGTCGACGCGGGCGAACGTGTGGCGGTGGTCGGGCCTTCGGGTTCGGGCAAGTCGTCGCTGATCGCCGTGGCGGCCGGGCTGGAGCAGCCGACGTCCGGCAAGGTGCGGCTGTTCGGCCAGGACCTGTCGAAGCTGGGCGAGGACGGCCGGGCCCGGCTGCGGCGCGGGAAGGTGTCGCTGGTCTTCCAGTCCTTCCACCTGTTGCCCAACATGACCGCCGAGGAGAACGTCGCCGCGCCGCTGGAGCTGGCCGGACGCGCTTCGGCGGCGAAGATCGCCCGCGAGTGGCTGGACAAAGTAGGGCTGCACGAGCGGCTACGGCACTATCCTCACCAGTTGAGCGGCGGCGAGCAGCAGCGCGTCGCCCTGGCCCGGGCGCTGGCCATCAAGCCGGAACTCCTGTTCGCGGACGAGCCTACCGGCAACCTCGACGCCGCCAACGCCCGGATCGTGGCGCAGATGATGTTCGACCTGGTGGCCGAGACCGGCGCGGCGCTGGTGCTGGTCACCCACGATCCGGCGCTGGCGGCTCGCGCCGACCGCCAGATCGTGATGGGCGACGGCAAGGTGGTGGTGGCGGCGTGAGCGAGATGCCGCTCTCCCTCCGCTTCGCCGCCCGCGAGCTGCGCTCCGGAGTGGCGGGCTTCCGCATCTTCCTGGCCTGCTTGGCGCTGGGCGTCGCGGCCATCGCCGCCGCCGGCTCGACGGCCGAGGCCTTCCGCCGGGGCCTGGCCAGCGAGGCGCGCGAAATCCTGGGCGGCGATATCCGCGTCAGCGTCGAGGGCAAGCGGTTCAGCGAAGCCGACCACCGCCGCTTCGACGGCATCGGCAGGACGGCCTATGCCGTCGCCTCGCAGGCCATGGCCGAGGCGCCGAACGGCGAGCGGCGGCTGGTCGAGTTGCGCGGCGTGTCCGACGCCTATCCGCTGGCCGGCGCCGTCGAGCTGCAGGGCGCGCCGAACCTGAAAGCCGCCTTCCGCCCGGACGGCGACGCGCCCGGCGCGGCGGTGGAGCAGACCCTGCTCGACCGGCTGCATCTGAAGCTCGGCGACCGCTTTCTGGTCGGGGAGACGCCCTTCGTCGCCCGCGCCGTGCTGCTGGGCGAACCGGACCGGCTGGGCCGCGGCTTCGCCCTGGGTCCGCGCATCCTGACCAGCGTGGCGGCGGTGGAGCAGACCGGGCTGCTCGACGCCGGACTGCCCAACACCGCCGAGACGGTGCGCATCGCGCTGAAACCCGGCGAGGCCTCCAACGCCCAGGTCGATCGCCATGTGAAGACCTTCAAGGGCATGGGCTTCCAGGCCCGGGGCCGCAACGAGGCGGCGGGCGGCATCAAGCGGCTGATCGACCAGCTGGAGTACTTCCTCGGCTTCATCGGCCTGGCCTCGCTGGTCGCCGGCGGGCTGGGCGTGGCGGGGGCGGTCTCCGCCTATCTGGAGCAGCGCAAGCCCTCGATCGCGGTGCTGAAGGCGCTGGGCGCCGAAGGGCCGCTGATCCGCGACCTGTACCTGATCCAGATCGGCGTCCTGTCGCTGCTGGGCGTCGGTATCGGCCTGGCCATCGGCGCGGTGGCGCCGCTGGTGCTCGGCCGGCTGGCCGGAGACGACCTGCCCGTGCCGGCCCTGTTCGCGATCTATCCGATGCCGTTGCTGAAGGCGGCCGCGTTCGGCCTGCTGGCGGCGGCGGCCTTCAGCCTGGCGCCGCTGGCGCGCGCCCGGGCGACGCCGCCCTCGTCCCTGTTCCGCCGCGACCTGAGCGGCCGGCTGCGGTTCGGGCCCGAGTTGTTGGCGGCCATCCTGGCCGGTCTCGGCCTGGCGGCCCTGGCCATCGTCACCGCGCCGACGCCCGTCGCGGCCTCGATCATGATCGCCGGCGTGGCGGTCGGCTTCGGCGCCCTCTGGGCGCTGGGACGCGGCGCGGCCTGGCTGGCGGGGCGACTGCGCGGGCTGAGCCGGGGCGCGGTGCGGATCGGCATCGCCAACCTGGCCGGCCCCCGCTCCGCCGCCCGCACGGCCGCCCCGGCCATCGGCCTGGGAGTCGGGCTGCTGGCCGCCGTGGTGCTGATCCAGTCCTCGCTGCTGAGCCAGATCACCGACGTGGCGCCCAAGACCGCGCCGGCCATGGTCTTCACCGAGATCCCCGGCGACCGCGCGGCCGAGTTCGACGCCGTCGTCCGGCGGGCGTTCGGCGTGCCGCTGACCGACCAGAACTGGCTGCGCGGCCCCTACTTCACCGGCCGGATCATCGCCGTGAAGGGCAAGCCGGTCGACCTGAACACCATCAAGCCCAGCGAGCGCTGGGCGTATGACAACGACAACGGCATGTCGACGCTGGCCGCCGAACCCAAGGACGCCGGCATCGTCGAGGGCCGCTGGTGGGCGGCCGACTACAGGGGCCCGCCGCTGGTCGCCATGGAGGTCGACGCGGCGCGCGGGGCCGGACTGAAGGTCGGCGACAAGATCACCCTGTCGGTGCTGGGCCGCGAGATCGAGGCCAGGGTCGCGGTGCTGCGCAAGGTCGAGTGGGGCGGCTTCGGCCCCGCCTTCGCGGTGATGCTCAACCCCTCGGCGCTGGAGGGCGCGACGCTGAGCAACGTCGCCATCGCCAAGGCCGACAAGGCCCAGGAGACGCGCGTCACCCGGGCGCTGGGCCGCGACTTCCCGACCGTGAACGTGATCAGCGTGCGCGAGCAGCTAGAGGCGGCGACCGAGATGTTCGACCGCCTGGCCCTGGCCGTGCGCGGCGCGGCGGGGGTGGCGGCGCTGGCCGGGCTGCTGGTGCTGGCCGGCGCCATCGCGGCGGGCGCGCGGGCCCGGGCCCGGGAAGCGGCGACGCTGAAGGTGCTGGGCGGCTCGCGCGGCCAGATCCTGTCCGCCTATGCCGTCGAGTACGGCGCCGTCGGCCTGATCGCGGGCGTGGCGGGCGTCGCGCTCGGCTACGCCGCCGCCTGGCCGGTGGTGGTCAAGGTGTTCGAGGCGACCTGGAGCGTCGACTGGGGGGGCGTCGCCCTGCTGCTCGGCGGAGCCTCGGGCCTCGCGGCCGTCGGCGGTCTGCTGGCGGCGATGCAGGCCCTGTCGAAACGCCCGGCGCCGGTGCTGAGGTCGGAATAGGGCGCGTGGCGATCGTGCGGAGAATCCTTCGCACTTGCGTCAGGCCGTCGCAGTCCCGATATTCGATCGGACGTCCGTACCGGACGCTTTGAAAAGGGTTTTTCCAATGAGCGACTTCGAACGCGGACACGCGCGCTCGATTCCGCAAACGGTCGACATGTCCGTGGACGCGGGTCTGCGGTCCTTCATGCTCGGCGTATACAACAAGATGGCGCTGGGCCTCGTGCTCTCGGCGGCGGTGGCCTTCGCGGTCGCCAGCGTGCCGGCGATCCGCGACCTGCTGTTCATCGTCAGCGAGACGGGCGCGTTCCGCGGCTACACCATCCTCGGCATGATCCTGGCCTTCGCCCCGCTGGCGCTGGTGCTGATCTCCGGCTTCGCGATGCGCAACCCGAGCCCGGCCGGCTCGGCCGCCCTCTACTGGACCATCGTCAGCGTCATCGGCGCTTCCGGCGCGGTCTGGGTGCTGCGCTACACCGGCGGCTCGATCGCCACGACCTTCCTGATCACCGCCACCGCCTTCGGCGCCCTGAGCCTGGTGGGCTATACCACCAAGCGGGACCTGACCGGCATGGGCAGCTTCCTGATCATGGGCGTGTGGGGCCTGCTGCTGGCGTCGATCGTCAACATCTTCCTCAATGCGCCGATGCTCTACTGGATCATCAACGCCGCCGGCGTGCTGATCTTCGCGGGCCTGACCGCCTATGACACCCAGCGCCTGAAGATGACCTACTACGCCATCGGCGGCGACGAGGCCGGCAAGGCTGTCGCCACCAACTACGGCGCGCTGAGCCTGTATCTGGACTTCATCAACATGTTCCAGTTCCTGCTCGCCTTCCTGGGCGTCCGCCGCGAGTAGCAGCGACGCCAGGCTGAAAAGCGAAGGCCCCGCCGAGCGATCGGCGGGGCCTTTTCCTTGTGGTCGCTCCGCTGGGACCGCGTCCGGCGCATGCCGGCGCTTCCCGTTACTCCACCACCGAGAACCGGCCCTTGTCGAACATCTTCAGCACCTGTTCCAGCTCGTGGCCGCGCTTGAGGATGTGGCCGGACTGGTTGGTCACCGACCAGGCGCCCTGCTTGCGGGCCAGCGCCGGGCGCTTCTCGATCCGGTAGAGCGGCGCCTCGCCCGAGCGGCGGAACACGCTGAACACGGCGACCTCCGCCAGGCCGCCGATTCCATAGTCGCGCCACTCGCCGGCGGCGACCATGCGGCCGTAGAGCCTGAGGAGCCGCTCCAGTTCGCGCCGCTCGAAAAAGACCGAAGCAGCGCGCGGCGCGGAGTATGTCGGATCGAACGCCATGTCTGATTTCGAGGCTAGCGCTGAATCGTGGTGTTTGGCGAGAGGCGCCCCACATCGGCCACGACATCAGTATTTGCGGCGGACCTGTTACGTGACGCCCAAATAAGACCTTATTCCGGACGCGCGCGCGCCAGATGCGCCCACCAGATTATCACTGTCGGCCGGGCAAGATCTTGTGGTCCCGGATCCTGAACAGCCCCCCCAGCCCCCCTGGATCGCGGGTTTTGTCCGGCCGGCGCCTACCCTCAGTATCCCCTCCTAAATGAACCCGCGTTGCTTTCCCCTCCGGCAACGCGGGTTTCATTTTGTCCAAACGACAAGGACAGCAGGGAGCAAGGATATGGGCAGACTTCAGGGCCGCGCGGCCATCGTCACCGGAGCGGCCAGCGGCATCGGCCGGGCCAGCGCCGAACTCTTCGCCTCCGAGGGCGCGCTGGTGCTGGCGGTCGACCGCCCGGGCGCGAACCTGACCTTCGACAATCCCTCCATCGAGACCCTGGGCGTCGACATCAGCGGCGACGAGGCCCCGGCCGGAATCATCGACGCGGCCGTGAAGGCGTTCGGAAAGCTGGACATCGTCTACAGCAACGCCGGCGTCTCCGGCTCCACGCCGGTCGGCGAGACCAGCGACGAGGAGTTCGACCGCCAGTACGGCGTCAACCTGCGGGCCGGCTTCCGCATCGCCCGGGACGCCACGCCGCATCTGGTGAAGTCCGGCGTGGGGCGGCTGATCTTCACCGCCTCAATCATGGCGAGGCATACCGACAACGGCCTGGTCGCCTACTCCGCGTCCAAGGCCGGCGTGGTCGGGATGATGCGCACCTTCGCGCTTGAGCTGGGCCGCCACGGCGTGACCAGCAACGCCATCCTGCCCGGCGCCATCGCCACCGGCATGACCGCCGGCAGCTTCCAGCGCGAGGACGTGGCGGCTCTCTGGGCGAAGAAGGCCGCCCTGAAGCGCCTCGGCCAGCCGATCGACATCGCCCGCGCGGCGCTGTTCCTGGCCTCCGACGACGGCGGGTTCGTGACGGGCCAGGCTTTGGGCGTGGACGGGGGGCTGATGCTGCGGGTGTGACGGGTCGGGGACTGGAAATCATGTCCCAAGGGACACGATATCCGGTCCGCGGCCGGCCTACTTCACCAGCACCGCGATGACCTTGCCGCCCTTGGCGCCCTGGACCAGGACGATGGTCTCCAGGCCCTCGGTCTTGGCGGCGGGCATGCGGAAGGCGGTCGGCTTGCCGCGCCAGGATCCCAGCCGCGAGATCTCGCGGACGACGTTGCGCTGGACCAGGGTCTGGCCCCGGTTGTCGCCTTTTTTCGGGGTCACTTCCTGCTGGCGCGGGTCGTAGCGGATCAGCCAGACGTCGGCGCCGCCCTTGGGCGCCGGGCCCGAGCCGACCGCGACGCGACGCACGCCCATGAACTGCATGTCCGGCGGATCGCGGTCTTCCTTGACCGCCTGGTCGACCAGCGGCTCGATGCGGTCCGGCTTGACGCCCGAGGCCTGGACCTTGCCGTCGATGACGACCTGCGGGGTGTAGACCTCGCGCAGGGCCAGCTTGCGGGCGTAGGCGCGCTGTCGCTCGGTGAACTCCGGCCGCGCGAAGGTGTCCGGCCAGCCGAGGTAGTCCCAGTAGTCGACGGGGAAGGTCAGGGCCAGGACGTCCGGCCGCTCCGACAGCTCGGAGACCAGGGCGTTGGCCCGGGCGCAGGAGGAACAGCCCTGGGCCGTGTACAGCTCCACCACCACGGGCGGGCGGCTCCACGCCGGCGAAGCCGACGGGAGGAGCAGGAGCAGGCTGAAGATGGTGAAGAGAGCGCGACGCATTGCGGCGCACTTAAGCGAAGAAGCGGGGGCGGCGCGTCTCACGAGCCCGTGAGCCGCCGCCCCCTCTTCGATTACGCCTCGCCCTTGGCCAGGTTGCGAAGCACGTAGGGCATCACGCCGCCGCTGGTGAAGTAGGCCAGCTCGGTCGGGCCGTCGATGCGGCAGCGGACCGGGAAGCGGGCGATGCGGCCGTCCGACGGGCGGTAGAGCTCGACGATCAGCTGCTTGCGCGGCGACAGGTCCTGCAGGCCGCGGATCGAGACGATCTCCTCGCCCGTCAGGCCCAGGCGCTGCCAGCCGTCCGACAGGAACTGCAGCGGAAGCACGCCCATCTGCACCAGGTTCGAACGGTGAATCCGCTCGAAGGTCTCGGCGATGACGGCGCGGACGCCGAGCAGCTTGGCGCCCTTGGCCGCCCAGTCACGCGACGAACCGGTGCCGTATTCCTTGCCCGCGAACACGACGGCCGGACGGCCTTCCTGCTCGTAGCGCATGGCGGCGTCGTAGATCGGCATCACTTCGCCCGAGGGGAAGTGCTTGGTCACGCCGCCTTCGATTTCCGGGGTGATCTTGTTGCGGATCCGGATGTTGGCGAACGTGCCGCGCATCATCACCTGGTGGTTGCCGCGACGCGAGCCGTAGCCGTTGAAGTCCTCGAAGCGGACCTGGTGCGACAGCAGGTACTCGCCGGCCGGCGAAGCCTTCTTGATCGAACCGGCCGGGCTGATGTGGTCGGTGGTGATCGAGTCGCCGAAGACGCCCAGGATGCGGGCCTCTACGATGTCCTTCACCGGGTCCGGCGTCATCGTCATGCCCTCGAAGTAGGGCGGGTTCTGGACGTAGGTCGAGCCCATGTCCCAGGCGTAGGTCTGGCCGCCTTCGACCTTGATGGCCTGCCAGTGCTTGTCGCCCTTGAAGACGTCGCCGTAGCGCTTGGCGAACATCTCGCTGGTCACCGACTTGCGCTGCAGGTCGGCGATGTCCTTCGACGAGGGCCAGATGTCCTTCAGGAAGACGTCGTTGCCCTTCTTGTCCTGGCCGATCGGCTGGGTGGCCAGATCGATGCGCATCGAGCCGGCCAGGGCGTAGGCCACCACCAGCGGCGGCGAGGCCAGGTAGTTGGCGCGGACGTCCGGGTTCACGCGGCCTTCGAAGTTGCGGTTGCCCGACAGCACCGAGCAGGCGACCAGGTCGGCTTCGTTGACGGCGGCGCTGATCGCCTCCGGCAGCGGGCCCGAGTTGCCGATGCAGGTGGTGCAGCCGTAGCCGACCAGGTTGAAGCCCAGCGCGTCCAGGTGCTTGGTCAGGCCCGCCTTGGCCAGGTAGTCGGTGACCACCTGCGAGCCGGGAGCCAGCGAGGTCTTCACCCAGGGCTTCACCTTCAGGCCCTTGGCCACCGCGTTCTTGGCCAGCAGGCCGGCGGCGATCAGGACCGAGGGGTTGGAGGTGTTGGTGCAGCTGGTGATGGCCGCGATGACCACGTCGCCGTGGCCGACGTCGAAGGTCTCGCCCTTCACCGGCTCGCGGCGATCGGTCTGTTCCTTCTTGCCGAACTCGTCGCCCAGCGCGGTCTCGAAGGCGGCGGCGGCGTCGCTGAGCAGGACGCGGTCCTGCGGGCGCTTGGGGCCGGCCAGCGAGGACTGGACCTGGGTCAGGTCGAGCTCGAGCACGTCGGTGAAGATCGGCTCCGGCGCTTCCGGATCGTGCCACAGGCCCTGGGCCTTGGCGTAGGCCTCGACCAGGTTGACCCGGGCGGGGTCACGGTTGGTGGCGCGCAGGTAGTCGACGGTGGCTTGCGACACCGGGAAGAAGCCGCAGGTGGCGCCGTATTCCGGAGCCATGTTGGCGATCGTCGCCTGGTCTTCCAGGGTCAGGTTGGCGATGCCCGAGCCGAAGAACTCGACGAACTTGCCGACGACGCCCTTCTTGCGGAGCATCTGGGTGACGGTCAGCACCAGGTCGGTGGCCGTCGCGCCTTCCGGCAGGGCGCCGGTGAGGCGGAAGCCGATGACTTCCGGGATCAGCATCGGGATGGCCTGGCCGAGCATGGCGGCCTCGGCCTCGATGCCGCCCACGCCCCAGCCCAGGACCGACAGGCCGTTGACCATGGTGGTGTGCGAATCGGTGCCGACCACGGTGTCCGGGTAGGCGACCTCCGCGTCCGGATGGCCGGCGTCGGCGGCGGTCCAGACGGTCTGGGCCAGGTATTCCAGGTTCACCTGGTGGCAGATGCCGGTGCCCGGGGGCACGACGCGGAAGTTGTTGAAGGCCGAGCTCCCCCAGCGCAGGAAGCGGTAGCGCTCGATGTTGCGCTCGTATTCCTTGTCGACGTTCGCGCCGTAGGACTTGGCGTTGCCGAAGTAATCGACCATCACCGAGTGGTCGATGACCAGGTCGACGGGGATCAGCGGGTTGATCTTGGTCGGGTCGGCGCCCAGGCCGTTCATGGCGTCGCGCATGGCGGCCAGGTCGACGACCGCCGGCACGCCGGTGAAGTCCTGCATCAGCACGCGGGCCGGGCGGAAGCTGATCTCGTGCTCGACGCTGCCCTTGTTCTGCACCCAGGCGGCGATCGCCTTGATGTCGTTCTCGCCGGTGTCGACGCCGTTCTCGTTGCGGAGCAGGTTCTCGAGCAGGATCTTCATCGAGACCGGCAGCTGCGAAATTCCCTGAAGACCGGCGTCTTCCGCCGCGCTCAGGCTGTAGTAGACGTAGGACGTCCCGCCGACCGTTAGGGTCCGGCGGGTTTGAAGGCTGTCGATTGACGCCATTTGCGGAGAGTCCTTTCCTGTTCACGGCCGCCCGAAAACCACTTCCGGGATCGCGCGCTCGGAAGGGACTCACAGCGTCCCGCTCCTGCGCGGCGGACGTCCGCGCGCGTATGCGCGGGGCCGATGGCGGGCTCCTTACTCCGGGTTGCGTTAAACGTCCATGTCAGCGGCATGGACTTGAGAGCGGTTCGCAGGTGGCCGCATGATTTCGTCGATCATCGTCGAAGATCTCGCGATCCGGCGAGGCGAGCGCCTGCTGTTCGAACACTTCGGCTGTGCTGTGAACGCCGGGGAAGCCATCGCGCTGACCGGTCGCAACGGGGCCGGCAAGACCAGCCTGCTGCGGGCGGTGGCGGGGCTGCTGCGCCCGGCGGCGGGGACGATCCGCTTCGAGGGCGTCGATCCCGACGCCGCGAGCCAGACCCTGCACCTGCTCGGCCACCACGACGGGCTCAAGGGCGGCCGCACGGCCTGGGAGGAGCTGCGCTTCGCCACCCTGTGGAGCGGCGGGACCGAAGCCTCGGCCCGCGAGGCGGCCGAACGGCTGGAGATGGACCGCCTGCTGCCGCTCGAGGTGCGCAAGCTGTCGGCGGGGCAGCGGCGACGACTGGCCCTGGCCCGGCTGCTGGCCGCGCCGCGCGAGGTCTGGCTGCTGGACGAGCCGCTGGCGCCGCTCGATTCGGTCTGGCGCCGGCGCATCGGCGAGCTGATGGCGGAGCATGTGAAGGGCGGCGGCATCGTGCTGGCCGCCGTGCACGACCCCCTGCCCGTTCCCGCCCGTGGCGTGGAGATCGGCGCGTGAGGCCGCTGATGACCCTGCTGGGCCGCGAGCTGGCCCTGGCCTGGGGCCGGGGCGGCGGACCGCTGCCGGCGCTGGCCTTCTACGCCGGGATCACGACCCTGCTGCCGTTCTCGGTCGGGGCCGAGCCGGCGCGGCTGGCGATCATCGCGCCGGGTTTCGCCTGGCTGGCGCTGGCGCTGGCCTCGCTGCTGTCGCTGGAGCGGCTGTTCGAGCGCGACCACGAGGACGGGACCCTGGACCTGCTGGCGCTGGGCCCGACGCCGCTGGAGGCCGTCTGCGCGATCAAGTGCCTGGCCCAGTGGCTGGCGACCGGCCTGCCGCTGGCCCTGGCCGCGCCGATCGCCGCCATCGCCCTGGGCGCGCCGCCGTCGCTGGCGCCGCTGGTCCTGCTCTGCGCCCTGATCGGCGGGCTGGCCTTCGCCTTCGTGGGCGGACTGGGCGCGGCGCTGGCGCTGGGCAGTCGCCGGGGCGGGCTGCTGATCGCGGTGATCGTGCTGCCCCTGTTCGCGCCGCCGGTGATCTTCGGCGGCGGCGCGCTGGGCCAGTTCGCGGCCGGACTGCCGTGGACGGCGGGGCTGGCCCTGCTGGCGGGCTGGACCGCCGCGGCCGTGGCGCTGAGCCCGCTGGCCATGGCCGCCGCCTGCCGCAACGCCATCGACTGAGCCGCGCGACAGGCTTGCAACGCGCCGGACAAACGCGGGCTACAGAAGAGCGCCATCCTCACCTCCGCCGAGAAGAATACTCAGGGGAGTCCTTCATGAGTTCGTCGTTCGCCCGCACCGCCCTTCTGGCCGGCATCGCCTCGCTGGGGCTGGTCGGCCTGGCCTCCGCCGCGCCGCGGGCGCCGACCCCGCCCGACGGGCCGAAAGTCGAGAAGCGCGTGATGATCATGCGCGGCGGGCCCGACGGCGGTCCGCGCTTCCATCGTCGCGACCCGGAGAAACACGCCGAGCACCTGCGCGACGTGCTGCAGCTGACCACGCAGCAGGAACCGGCCCTGCGGGCCTTCGTCGCCGCCAGCCAGCCCGACGTCCGCCGGGAGCGACGCGGCCCGGGCGACGAGGCCGGCAAGCCGGAGACCGAGCGCCAGCCGCTGACCACGCCCGAGCGCCTGGATCTTCAGGCCAGGCGGATGGCCGAACACCAGGCCGCGTTCGAAAAGCGCGCCGCCGCGACCAAGGCTTTCTACGCCCAGCTCACCGCCTCCCAGAAGAAGGCCTTCGACGCTCTGCACCCCGGTCGCGGGCCCGGCTTCGGCGGTCCGCGCGGACGGATGTTCGGGCCCGGCGGCCGCGATCATCCGCCGATGGTCTTCGGCCCCGAGGACGGCGACCTGCTGATCGGCGACCTGGACGACATGGACTTCGACCCGCCGGCGCCGCCCGCCGCTCCGGGGACCTGACCCCCACGCGCGGCGGCGGGGAGCGAGACAACGCTTTCTCACCGCTTGCGCCGGGAACCCCGCCGCCGTAAGCCGCGAGTGATGTTCGCCTTCCTCGCCAATCCCGACAGGTTCCTGGCCTTTTCCCGGCCGGCGGCGCCGCTGTTCGGGCTGCTGGCCTTCGTGCTGATCGCCGTGGGGCTGTGGCTGGGCTTCGCCGCCCCCGAGGACTACCAGCAGGGCGACACGGTCCGGATCATGTTCATCCATGTGCCGGCCGCGATCATGTCGACCTTCGTCTACATCTGCCTCGGCGTCGCCAGCTTCCTGAGCCTGGTGTTCCGCCACGCCCTGGCCGACGCCGCCGCCAAGTCGGCCGCGCCGCTGGGCGCGGTGTTCACGGCCCTGGCCCTGATCACCGGTTCGCTGTGGGGCAAGCCGATGTGGGGGACCTGGTGGGTGTGGGACGCGCGCCTGACCTCGGTGCTGGTGCTGCTGCTGTTCTACCTCGCCTACATGGCGCTGCGGGCCTCCATCGACGACGAGACCAAGGGCGGCCGCGCCGCCGCCATCCTGGCGCTGGTCGGGGTCATCAACCTGCCGATCGTCAAGTTCTCGGTCGACTGGTGGAACAGCCTGCACCAGGGCTCCTCGACCCTCTTCGCCGACAAGGGCGACGCCCTGCCGCCGGTCTACGGCCTGCCGCTGGCGCTGATGGTGTTCGGCTACATGAGCCTGTTCGGGTCGCTGTGGCTGGTGCGGATCGAGACCGAGGTGCGCCGCCGCCGGGCCACAGTGCTGGCCCTCAGGGCCGCGGGGGTCTGATGCCCGACTTCGACACCGGCAAGTACGCCCTGTTCGTGTGGCCCGCCTTCGCGGCGACCGCGATCGGCCTGGGCTGGATGATCGCCGACAGTCTGATCCGCGCCCGTCGCTGGAAGCGCGAGCTGGAACGCCTCGAGCCGAAGGATCGCGCGTGAAGCGTCTGTTCGCCTTCCTGCCGCTCGCGGCCCTGGCGCTGCTGGCCGTGCTGTTCGTCGGCTACAGCCTGAAGCGCAACCCGCAGGTCCAGCCCGAGGCGATGGTCGGCAAGCCGATGCCGGCGCTGACCCTGCCCAGCCTCGACGACGGCCGGGCGGTGGTGCTGAGGGACGCCGTCCGCGAGGCCGGCAAGGGCGGCCCCGTGCTGGTCAACTTCTTCGCCTCCTGGTGCGGCCCCTGCGAGATCGAGCATCCGGTGCTGGTTCAGATGAAGGCCCAGGGCGTGCCCGTCGTCGGCCTGGCCTACAAGGACGCGCCCGAGAACAGCCAGGCCTTCATCGGCCGGCTGGGCGATCCGTTCACCAGCCGGCTGGTCGATCGCGAGGGCCGCGCCGGCCTTGAGTTCGGTGTCACCGGCGTGCCCGAGACCTACCTGATCGGCGCCGACGGCGTGATCCTGGCCAAGCACACCGGCCCGCTGACACCGGACAGCGCGAGGGATCTGTGGGCGAAAGCCCGCTAGACAGCTGAACCGTTAACTCGCGCTTCACCCGGCGCGGCGATTTTGATATCGCGTTAACCATGTTCGGAAGCTTCTCGTGACCGTCGTCCGTCCGCCCGTCTGGCCCTCCGTCCAGCCCGCCTCGACCGGCGGCTCGGGCAATGCCGGCAACGCGCGCTCGGCCGCCCAGCGGGCCTTCTTCGACCAGGCGCTCGGCAAGGCCGCGACGCCCCAGGCGCAGGCGCCGGCCGTCCGTACGGAGACCGTCCCGCAGCCGGCGGCCCAGCCGGTGCGGAACACGACCTTCACGGCGTCGAGCGAGCCGCCGCAGAAGGTCCTGCGGCCCGGGTCGCTGCTGGATATCAGGGTTTAGGAAAATCGAGTGTCATCCCGGACGCCGCAGGCGATCCGGGACCCGGCCGATGCCGTGCGCCCGCCCCTGGGTCCCGGCTCTCCGCGCTTCGCGCTACGACCGGGATGACACCAGGTTCACGCCGCGATGTCGGTGTCGGGCTTGGGGGCCTTCACCTTCTTCTTTTTCTTCTTGTCGGCCTTCTCGGCCTTGGGGGCCTTCTCCGGCTTCGGAGGTTTCTCGGCCTTCGGCTTCTTCACCGGGGCGGCGCCGGCGGCGACGGCGGTGAGGGTTTCGAGGAAGGCGGCGCGCTTGCTCTTGGGCAGCAGGGCCAGCAGGCGGGCGTCGGCGGCGGCGGCGCGGGGCGCGGTCTCCTCCAGCGCCAGGCGACCGGCGTCTGTGAGGCGCACGGCGTTGGCGCGGGCGTCGAGATTGGAACGTTCGCGGGCCAGCAGGCCCTTGTCGATCATCCGGGCGACCATGTCGGCCAGGGTCGAGCGGTCGACGCCGGTCGAGGCCACGAGGTCGGCCTGGGCGGCGCCCTCCTTGGCGGCGACCGCCGCGAGCACCGCGTGCTGGCGCTGCGTCACCGAACCGGAGCCGGCCTCCTCGGCGTAGAAATCCAGAGCGCGTTGCGCCGCGCGATGAAGCAGGTGCCCCAGCGACGCCTCGACCGCCGTCGCGCGCTTGCCGCTCTTGTCTTTCGCCATGGCCAAATCCCCTCCGGCTGAGCCGTGCGGAACCTAGCGAGCATACACGTCGGTTTGACGACAGACGATCTGTAGACGTGCGACAGTCAGACGCCGGGATCCGGCGGCTCCGGAGCGGCCAGCTTCTCGTCCGGCTGCTGCAGGTGCTTCATCATGAAGGGCACCTGGGTCAGGGAGAAGACGATGGCCAGCGGCAGAACCGCGATGCGGAAGCCGACCCAGAAGTCGTCGCTCTGGGTGCGCCAGACGATCTCGTTGGCGACGGCGATGGCCACGAAGTAGAGGCCGTAGCGGATCGTCAGCGTGCGCCAGGCCGGGTCGTCCATGCGCAGCGAATCGCCGAGCAGCAGCTTCAGAGGGTTCTTGCGCAGCGCGACGCCGCCCAGCAGCGCCGCGGCGAAGGCGGCGTTCTGGAAGGTCAGCTTCATCTTCACGAAGCTGGGGTCGTGGAAGATCAGCGTCAGCGACCCGAACACCAGCGCGAAGATGCCGGCGATCAGCGGCAGCGGCGCGATGCGGCGCTCGACCAGATAGCCGACCGCCAGGGCCAGCACCGAGGCGCCGACCAGCACCCAGGTCGCGGTCTGGAAGTTGCGGCCGGTGGCGAAGAAGGCGACGGCGAAGGCGATCGGCGCGCCGTAGTCGACGCCCACCCTCACCCATTTGGCGGCGGATCCGGCCATGTTCAGTTCTCCAGACCCACCAGCGAGCGTGAAAACGCCCGGGCGTCGAAAGGTTGCAGGTCGTCGATGCCTTCACCGACGCCGATCAGCTTGATGGGGGAGTCCGAGGCCTGGGCCACCGGCACCAGCACGCCCCCGCGCGCGGTGCCGTCCAGCTTGGTCATCACGATACCCGAGACGCCGACCTGGTTGCCGAAGATCTTCTCCTGGGCCAGGGCGTTGCGGCCCACGGTGGCGTCGAGCACCAGCAGGGTCTCGTGCGGGGCCTCGGGGTCGACCTTCTTGATCACCCGGATGACCTTCAGAAGCTCGTTCATCAGGTCCTGCTTGTTCTGCAGGCGGCCGGCCGTGTCGATCAGCACGACGTCGTAACCCTCGACCCGCGCCCGCTCGACGGCGTCGAAGGCCAGGCCGGCGGCGTCGGCGCCGGTCTCGCGCGACATGAAGTCGGCGCCCGCGCGTTCGGCCCAGACCTTCAGCTGCTCGACGGCGGCGGCGCGGAAGGTGTCGCCGGCGGCGATGAGGACCTTCGCGCCCCTGCCCTTCAGGTCGGAGGCGATCTTGCCCAGCGTGGTGGTCTTGCCCGAGCCGTTCACGCCGATGAACAGCACGACGTAGGGCTTGGGCCCCCGCAGCGGATCGAACACGCCCTCGCGGGTGACCAGCTCGGCGGCGACGGCCTGGGCCAGGGCTTCCTTGACCTCGTCCTCGGTCGAGGACTTGCCGAAGCGCGCTTCCCCGAAGGCCTTGGCGATCTTGGCGGCGGCGTGCGGGCCGAGGTCGGCCTCGATCAGCATCTCTTCGAGCTGGTCGAGCTGCTCCTGGTCGAGCGGCTTCTTGACGAAGGTCGCGGTGACCTGCTCGGTCAGGTCGCTCGCCGACCGCGAAAGCCCGGCGGTCAGCCGCTTGAACCAGCCCTGTTTCTGTTCTGCCATAGGGGGCTCTTAGCTTGTCCACAGCCTCCGCTCAATCAGCCGCCGTCATCCTCGCCCTTGTGGCGAGGACCCCTGCGTCGGTTCGCAGGTGAGAACGCGATTTCGTTCTCACGAAGAAGCTGAAAGAGAGATCCTCGGGACAGGCCCGAGGATGACGGTGGAGAGGTTGGCGGCCTCGTGGCAGAACCTCTCAAATGACCGCGCTCGAAACCGCCTATGTCGTCTTCGACTACGCCGCCGTGATGGTGTTCGCCGCCACCGGCGCGCTGGCGGCCGCGCGCAATCGGCACGACCTGGTCACCTTCGCCTTCTTCGCGGCCATCACCGGGGTCGGCGGCGGCACGCTGCGCGACCTGCTGATCGACGCGCCGGTGATCTGGATCGCCAACCCCGGCTACCTGATCGCCTGCCTGGCCGCGGCGGTGGGGGTGTGGCTGGTCGGCGAGCGGACGTGGCGGATGGGCGCCCTGCTGTGGCTCGACGCCATCGGCATGGCCGCCTACGCGGTGACCGGCGCGGCCAAGGCGCTGAGCCTGGGCGTGGGACCGATCCCGGCCACGGTGATGGGTGTGCTGACCGCCTGTTTCGGCGGCATCATCCGCGACGTGCTGGCAGGCGAGCCGTCGGTGCTGCTGCGGCGGGAGATCTACATCACGGCGGCCCTGCTGGGCGCGACGACCTATGTGCTGCTGGCGAGCCTGGGGGTGAGCCCGGCGCTGGCGGGCGCGGCCGGGTTCGCGGCCGGGCTGGCCCTGCGCGGCGGGGCGCTGCTGTGGGGCTGGAACCTGCCGGCGTTCGGCAAGGGCGGGCGGCGGGAGAGCTAGGCGGCTTTGGGCGGCCAGACGGATTCCTTGGCCGCGAAGATCATCGGCGCGAGCCAGCCGACGGACACTGAGCTCGTCATCCTGAGGAGCGGGCCTCAAGCGACCCGGACCTGATCCGGGGCTCGAAGGACGCACCGCTGCGCGCGCGCCCGGCAGCGTCAGCCCGGCCAGCGATCCGTGTCGTGGTCGGGGTGCTGATTGGAATGGATGGTGTCGTAGTAGCCGTCCGGCGGCAGGATGACCGGCAGCGACGGGATGGCGTCGGTCCAGGGCATGCGGGCGGCGGTCTCGAGCTGGACCGTCGGCACGGCGAGCGACGGATCGTCCAGGGAGCCGATCGAGACGTCGATCCAGTCGCCGGCGTACTCGAACGTCAGCGGCGTGCCGCAGTCGCCGCAGAAGCCACGGTCGATCTTGTTGGAGCTGGCGAAGCGCTTGCGCTCGCCGCGGGTCCAGGTGAGCTCCGCCTTGCGGGCCGAGACCAGCGGCCCGAACGGACCGCCGAACGCCTTCTGGCACATGCGGCAATGGCAGATCGAGGCGCGACCGAGCGGGCCGGCGATGCTGTAGCGGACCGCGCCGCACTGGCAGCCGCCGGTGATGGTCACGACGTCACCTCGCCCACCAGCTGGCCATTCCCCATGCCGGTGATCCGGATGCGGACGATCTCGCCGTGTGGCGCGGCGCCGGTGAAGGCGATCTCGGTGAAGTCGTCGGCGCGGGCGAAGCCGTCGCGTTCGACCAGGCCGTTCAGCGTCCGGCCGATCTGGCGCTCCAGGTGCCGTTGGAG
This sequence comes from Caulobacter sp., assembly GCA_044238855.1. GTDB lineage: Bacteria > Pseudomonadota > Alphaproteobacteria > Caulobacterales > Caulobacteraceae > Caulobacter. Next base: position 21,252 of record JBIICO010000003.1, on the reverse strand, counting down.
AGCGGCGTCGCCCGCCTCGCGCAGGCGGCGGGCGCGGTCCTTGATCACCGGACCCTTCACGGGCGGCATCCTGGCGGCCGGGGTGCCCGGACGGGCGCTGTAGGGGAAGACGTGCAGGAAGCTGAGGCCCGCCTCCTCGACCAGCGCCAAGGTGTTCTCGAACGCCGCCTCGCTCTCGGTCGGGAAGCCGGCGATCAGATCGGCGCCGAAGGCGGTGTCCGGGCGAACGGCGCGGACCTCGGCCACCAGCTTCAGCGCGTCGGCGCGCAGGTGGCGGCGCTTCATCCGCTTCAGGATCAGGTCGTCGCCGGCTTGCAGGCTAAGGTGCAGGTACGGCATCAGCCGCGGCTCCTCAGCCAGGCAGCGCATCAGGTCGGGGTCGATCTCGGCCGCGTCGATCGAGCTCAGGCGCAGGCGCGGCAGGTCCGGGACCAGCTTCAGGATCCGCGAGACCAGCTGGCCGAGCGTCGGTTGGCCGGGCAGGTCGGCGCCCCAGCTGGTGATGTCGACACCGGTCAGAACCACTTCGCGGTAGCCCTCGGCGGTCAGGCGGCGGACCTGCTCGACCACCTCGCCGGCGGCGGCGCTGCGCGAGTTACCCCGGCCGTAGGGGATGATGCAGAAGGTGCAGCGGTGGTCGCAGCCGTTCTGGACCTCGACATAGGCGCGGGCGCGGTCCTTCAGCCCGTCGACCAGATGGCCGGCCGTCTCGCGGATCGACATGATGTCGTTGACCCGCACCCGGGCCGAAGTGTCGCCCAGCGCGCCGGGCGCGGCCTTCTCGGCGTTGCCGAGCACCAGGTCGACTTCGGGCATGGCGGCGAACGCGGCGGGATCGATCTGGGCCGCGCAGCCCGTGACGATGAGCCGGGCGCCCGGCCGTTCGCGCCGCGCCTTGCGGATCGCCTGTCGCGCCTGGCGCACCGCCTCGTTCGTGACCGCGCAGGTGTTGAACACCACCGCGTCGGCCAGGCCGTCCGCCTCGGCGCGCGCGCGGATGGCCTCGCTCTCGTAGGCGTTCAGGCGGCAGCCGAAGGTGACGACCTGGACGTCGTCCTGCGCGGCGGGGATGGGGGCGGAAGCGGTCATTCTGCAAACACATCGGGCGGCCGTCGGGCCGCCCTTCGAGCGTCCCTATAGCACGCCGGCGCCCGCCAGGGGAGGCCGCCGCGCGACAGGGGCCGGGCCGGAAAAAGACTGACACTATCTCCAGAACGGGTGGGACTCATTGTCGCACGCAGGGGTAGTATTCTTCTACGTCCGGCGTCGGGCCGGCGTCCACATATCGGAGGGGGCTCCCCACAATGCCCATCACCTACACCGAAGAATCCACCGCGACATTCCCGGCCCCGGCCGCCGGCGGCCGGATGACGTTCATCGACGCCGACGGCGACGGCGACATGGACATCCTGTTCCAGACCGGCGGGGACGGCTCGCCCTTCCAGTACGCGCGGTCGAACGGCGACGGCACCTACACCATCCTCGACCTGGTCGACTCCCCGTTCGCGGGCCTGACCCTCCCGAACCACAGCGGCGGCAACTTCCATGTCGCGGACATCGACGGCGACGGTGACGACGACATCTGGGCGGGACCCAACTTCTCGACCGGCAGCTTCTTCCGCAACGACGGCGGCGGCGTCTTCTCGGCGCAGTCCACCGCCAGTTTCCCGGTCGTCGGGGCCTCCTCGCGGCTGCTGCTGGGCGACTACGACGGCGATGGCGACGCCGACATCCTCTACCAGACCGCCGGCAACGGCTCGCCCTTCGCCTATGCCGAGAGCAACGGCGACGGGACCTACACGCTGCACGCCATCGGCGACTCGCCCTTCGCGGGCCTGACCCTGCCCGACCACACCGGCAGCAACTACTTCCTGGCCGACTTCGACGGCGACGGCGACGAGGACGTCTGGGTGGCGGTCAACAACACCACCGGCAGCTACTTCCGCAACGACGGCGAGGGGATCCTGTCCGCCCAGTCCTCGGCCAGTTTCCCGGCCCCGGCCGCGGCCGGTCGGGTGGCGGTGGCCGACTTCGACTCCGACGGCGACTACGACATCCTCTACCAGACCGGCGCCAACGGCTCGCCCTGGGCCTACGCCGAGAGCAACGGCGACGGGACCTTCACCATCCTGGCCCAGGCGGACTCGCCGTTCGCGGGCGTCAGCCTGCTGGATCATAACGGCTCCAACATCCTGGCCGAGGACGTGGACGGCGACGGCGATCACGACCTGATCATCACGCCCAACGGCGGGACCGGCGAATTCTACATGGCCGGCTTCAAGCCGCCGGCGCTGGTCAGCACCACGCCGGCCGACGATGACACGGGCGTCGACACCAACCCGACCATCACCCTGACCTTCGACGAGGCGGTGGCCCAGGGCAGCGGCGACATCCACATCTATCGGGACGACGGCACGCTGATCGAAACCATCGACGTCACCAGCGGCCAGGTCACCGGCTCCGGCGCGACCTGGACCATCGATCCGTCCGTCGTCCTCAGCGGGCTGACCGGCTACTATGTGCTGATCGACAGTGGGACCTTCGTCGATTCCGACGGCTCGATCTTCGGCGGGATCAGCAACCCGGCGACGTTGAACTTCACCACCGAGCCGGCGACGCCGCCGACCTTCGCCAACCTGGACGGCGACATTGTCGGCTTCACCGAGGCGGGCGCGGCGGTGCAGCTGGACGCCGGGGGCAACCTGACCATCACCGACGCCGAGCAGGTCAACTTCGCCGGCGGCGTGCTGATCGCCTCCATCGCGAGCGGCCATGCCGTCGGCGAGGACGTGCTGCGGATCGCCAACCAGGGGACCGGCGCCGGCCAGATCGGCCTGTCGGGCTCCGACGTCACCTACGAGGGCGTGGTGATCGGCAGCTTCACCGGCGGCACGGGGACCGACGATCTGGTCGTCACGCTGAACGCCGACGCCTCCATCGCCGCGACCCAGGCCCTGGCCCGGGCGCTGCAGTACGACAACACCAACGACACCACGGCCAGCACCAGCGCCCGCACGGTGGAGATTACCCTCTCCGACGGGCTGGGCGCGACCAGCGCCGTCCAGACGGTCACCGTCAACGTCGCCGACAACGATCCGTCGCCCGGCAATGACCTGATCATCGGGACCTTCGGCCACGATGTCCTGAACGGCTACGGCGGCAACGACGTCGTCATAGGCCTGACCGGCCACGACACGCTGAACGGCGGGGCGGGCGACGACATCCTGTGGGGCGGCATCGGCAACGACGTGCTGAACGGCGGCGCGGGCAAGGACATCCTCTGGGGCGGGCTGGGCGCGGACCGGTTCGTGCTGGACGCGTCGTCCCTGAAGTCGTCGTCGCTGGGCCAGACGCCGGACCGCGACACGATCGCCGACTTCTCGCGGCTGTCGGGCGACAAGATCGACCTGTCGGCCATCGACGCGGTTCCGGGCGGGGCGGACAACGCCTTCACCTTCGTCAGCAGCTTCAGCGGCGCGGCGGGCCAGGCGACGCTCAGCCACTCCGGCCTGGGCACGACGTTGCGGCTCGACGTCGACGGCGACGGCCAGGCGGACGCCGAGGTGCTGATCCTGGGGGCCAACCTGACCGCGTCCAGCGGCGTCTGGATCCTGTAGCGGACAGGGCGCGGCGGCCGGTGAAAGCCGGCCGCCATCGAGCACGTTACAGATTACCGATCTGTAACCATCTGATTAAATTAAGGAAATGAACAAATCGAAATGAGGCTCCCGGCGGCGGTTCGCATATGAGCGACCGCCGTTACCGGGAGCTGTCGACGATGGGGTCGTCAGTCCCGAGCAAGAACAAGAGGACTGACAATGCCCCTGACCTTCCACGAGTGGCTCACCACCGCCTATCCGGCGCCCGCCCAGGCCCAGCGCATCACCTACATCGACGCCGACGGCGACGGAGACATGGACGCGCTCTACCAGGCGGTTGGCGACGGCACCGGCTGGCTGTACGCCGAGGCCGACGGCGACGGCAGCTACACCATCTTCAGCGTGGCCGACTCGCCCTTCCAGGGCCTGTCCTTCCCCAACCACAACGGCGCCAACTTCTTCGTCATGGACGTGGACGGCGACGGCGACATGGACCTGCGGGCCGGGATCAACGGCACGGCCGGGAACTACTACCGGAACGACGGCAACGGCGACTTCACCCAGATCTCCAGCGCCGGATTCCCGGTCGTGGCGGAGTTCGCCCGCCAGGCGGTGGGCGACTTCGACGGCGATGGCGACGCCGACATCCTCTACCAGACCGGCGGCAACGGCTCGGCGTTCGGCTACGCCCAGGCCGACGGCGACGGGACCTACACCAGCGTCGCCATCGGCAGCTCGCCCTTCGCGGGCCTCACCCTGCCCGACCACAGCGGCGGCAACTACTACACGGCCGACTTCGACGGCGACGGCGACCTCGACGTCTGGGCCGCGGCGGACGGCGCCCCCGGCGCGTTCCTCCGCAATGACTCCGGCGTGTTCACCGCGCAGGACGCGGCGACGCTGCCGGCCATGGCCTCGTCGAACAAGGCCGTGGTCGCCGACTTCGACAACGACGGCGACGCCGACATCCTGTTCCAGACCGGCGGCGCCGGTTCGGCCTGGGGCTATGCCGAGAGCAACGGCGACGGCACGTTCACCCAGTTCACCCAGGCCAACTCACCCTTCGCCGGCGTCACCTTCGTCGACAACACCGGCACGAACTACCGCGCGGTCGACGCCAACGGCGACGGCAAGATCGACGTCGTCGGCGGCATCAACAGCACCAGCGAAGAGGTCTACTACCAGTTCCGCGGCGGCGTGGTGATCAATGAGGTCCAGACCGGCGGCTCCACCGCCGGCGACGAGTTCATCGAGCTGAAGAACACCACCGGCGCGGCCATCGACATCAGCGGCTGGACCGTGGTCCAGCGCGGTCCGACCGGCACCTCCGACAGTGCGGTGTTCGTGTTCCCGGAAGGCACGATCATCGAGGCCGGCGGCCACATCCTGCTGGCCAGCAACGCCTACGACGGCGAGATCGTGCCGGACTTCGTGTTCAACGCGGGGACCGTCGGCCTGCTCAACAATGTGGGCGGCGGCGTCGGCCTGCGCGAAGGGCCGGTCAGCGGTTCGTTCCTCGTCGACGGCGTGGTCTGGGGCTCGGCCATGGCCGGCCATGCCTATCGCGAAGGCTCTGGCACGGTCGCCGCGCCGGGCGCGAACCAGAGTATCTCGCGCGGCGACGACACCGACTCCACCGGCGACGACTGGACCGTCACCCCGACCCCGACGCCCGAGCGCTCGCCCGGCCTGTCAGGCACCAACGGCGCGGACCATCTCGACGGCGACGGCCTGGTCGACAGCATCAACGGCTTCGCCGGCGACGACATCATCAATGGCGGCGGCGCCGACGACATCCTGCACGGCAACCAGGACAACGACAGCCTGCGCGGCGAGGACGGCGACGACGAGCTGTGGGGCGACGAGGGCGACGACGTGCTGGTCGGCGGCGCCGGCGCCGACGAGCTGCGCGGCGGCATCGGCAACGACGAGATGAAGGGCGGGGCCGGCAACGACGTCATGTACGGCGGCGCGGGCGACGACACTTATTACGTCACCGAGTCGAACGACGCGGTCATCGAACTGCTGGGCGAGGGCTATGACACCGTCTGGTCCTACCTGACCGGCACCTACTCGCTCGGCGGCAACGTCGAGGAGCTCTACCTCGCGCTGAACGGCGACTACGGCGGCATCGGCAACAACCTGGACAACCGGATCTGGGCCCGGGGCGGCGACAACCATCTGGAAGGCCGCGACGGCGCGGACGAACTGCACGGCGGGGCCGGAGACGACACCCTGGAGGGCGGCCAGGACAACGACCTTCTGTACGGCGACGTCGGCAACGACGGGCTGTACGGCGGCGACGGTCAGGACGGCCTGCGCGGCGGCTCGGGCAACGACTATCTGGACGGCGGCGACGGCATCGACGACCTGCAGGGCGGCGCCGGGAACGATATCTACGTCGTGACCGAGGGCGACTTCGTCACCGAAATCTCCGGGCAGGGGACAGACCTGGTCATCTCGAGCGTCACCTGGACGCTCGGCTCCGGCCTGGAGAACCTCGACCTGACCGGCGGAGCCAACATCCACGGCTACGGCAACGAGCTGAACAACGTCATCAACGGCAACAGCGGCGACAACCTGATCTACGGCGATCACGGCAACGACACGCTGAACGGCCTGGAAGGCGACGACGTGCTGGTCGGCGACCAGGGCGCCGACAGGCTGACCGGCGGCATCGGGGCCGACACCTTCCGGTTCGGCGACACGGCGCTGAAGCTGACCGGGTTCGGCGACGTGGCCGATCGGGACGTCATCACCGACTTCGACATCGCGGACGGCGACCGGATCGATCTGTCGTTCATGGACGCCGACTGGAGCACCGGCGCCGACGAGGCCTTCACCTTCGTCCGCACCTTCACCGGCCACGCCGGCGAGGCGGTGCTGACCCAGAGCGCGGCGGGCTCGGTCCTGCGGCTCGACGTCGACGGCGACGGCAAGTCGGACTTCAACCTGCTGTTCGAGAACACCACGGTCACCACCGCGGACGGCATCTGGATCCTGTAGGGTCCGGACACCTGGGGGCCGGCCGCGAGGTCGGCCCTATTCTTTTGCACACGGGCCAGGCGCGAGCCCGACCACCTAGCCAGCCCCGCGTTCGTCCGGCTAAGACGGTTTCCAACGAGAACAGGAAACCGCGCCCGCCATGACCACCCCTGCCCGGCCCCGCCGCAGCGCGCTCTACATGCCGGCGTCGAACGCCAAGGCGATCGAGAAGGCCAGGACGCTGGCCTGCGACGTCATCATCCTGGACCTCGAGGACGCCGTGGCGCCGGAGGCCAAGGACCTGGCGCGGGAGCAGGCGGTTCAGGCGGTGAAGGACGGCGGCTTCGGCCGTCGCGAGCTGGTCATCCGGGTCAACGGACTGGACACGCTGTGGGGCGAGGCCGACCTGCGCGCCGCCGCCGCAGCCCGGCCCGACGCCGTGCTGGTGCCCAAGGTGAACAGCGCCGCCGACGTGGCCGCCTACTCCGCGCCGCTGCACGATGACACCGCCCTGTGGGCGATGATCGAGACCGGCCGGTCGATCTTCGCCGTCGAGGGCATCGCCGCGGCCGCCGCGACGACCCAGCTGACCACCTTCGTGATGGGCACCAACGACCTGGCCAAGGAAACCCGCGCCCACATCACCCCGGGCCGCGAGGCGTTCCACGCCGCCCTGTCGCTGTCGGTGATGGCCGCGCGGATCCACGGCCTGACCATCCTGGACGGCGTGCACAACGACATCGAGGACATGAGCTCGCTGGAGGCCGTCTGCCGCCAGGGCGTGGAGTTCGGCTTCGACGGCAAGACCCTGATCCATCCCAAGCAGATCGAGGTCTGCAACCTGGTGTTCTCACCGTCTCCGGCCGAGGTCGACTGGGCGCGCGCGGTGATCGCCGCCTTCGCCCTGCCGGAGAACCAGGGCAAGGGCGCCATCCGCGTCGACGGCAAGATGACGGAGCTGCTGCACCTGGCCCAGGCCGAGCGGCTGGTCGCCGTGGCCGACGCCATCCGCGAGGCGGAGGCCGCTTGAAGCGCGTCGGGCTCGCCCTGCTGCTGACCCTGACCCTGGCGGCCCACGCCGGGGCGCAGGAGGCCGCGCCCGCTCCGGCTCAGTCGGAAACCGGCGACCCGATCGGCGACATCCTCGGCGCCCTGCCGCCCGACCAGAGCACCGACGAGGCCGAGGGCCCCGCCCCCGCGCCGACGCCCGAGGCCGCCGTCCAGGCCGCGCCGCTCGTGCCGGGCGCCCAGCCGGCGATTCCGATCCTGACCCCGGTCGCCCCGCCACCGCCCTCGACCGCGGCCGCGCGGCGTCCGACGCTGGACCGGCCGGTGATGATCGACGAGAGCGACCGGACGCCGGACAATCCGCCCACCGCGCTCGACCTCGGCTACGAGGCGCGGATCAAGGGTTCGGCCTCCAACGCCCAGGGCCTGCAAGGGCCGCTCGACGGGGGCTGGACGGTGCGCGGCGGCGACGGCGCGGCGCTTTACGGGCTGCAGCTGGTCGACCGCGGCGACTACGGACCGCTGGAAGGCGCCTGGCGCGCGATGGGCGGGTCCGGCCGCGTCGGCCTGATCGACAGCGTCGACCGCTTCGGCACGGTGCTGACCATCCGCATCACGCCGCCCGGCAAGCGGACTGCCGTCCTGACCCTGACCGCCAGCGGCGGAGGCGGCTGGAGCGGCGAGGTCGCGGACGAAGCGGGCGCGCGCCCGGTGACGATGCGGCGGAACTAGGCGAACATTGTGTCGGGCGGTCGCGGGCCGATCCGCTACGGCCGGGATGACGCTGGAATGTTCAGTGAAGACTCGGCGACGCGTAAAGCCACTTCCAACCAATCCGCCGGATAGGCCTCCGCCACGCCCACACCCCAGACCGGTCCCGCCCAGGCGGGGTCGCCGACGCGGCGGCCGACGACGTGGACGTGCAGCTGCGGGGTGACGTTACCGAGGGCGCCGATGTTCAGCTTCTCGACCGCCACGCCCAGCGCGGCGCCGATGGCGCGGACGGCCTGACCGGCCAGCACCGTCTCCTCGATCAGCACCGCGCGGTCGGCCGGGGACAGGTCCTCGACCTCGCGCAGGCCGGGCCGGCGCGGCAGGAGGATCAGCCACGGCCAGCGGGCGTCGGCCTGAAGGCGAACGTGGCAGAGCGGCAGGTCGCCGACCGCGACCGAGCCGGCCGCGAAGGCGGGATCGACGGCGAACTCAGCCACGTTTCGGAACCGCCGCCCAGTAGTCGAAGTCCAGGATCACCTCCGGCGGATAGACGCCGGCCTCGTCCCTGTCCGGGAACTCCGCACACGGACGGTCCTTGGTCGCCACCAGCCGCAGGCGCAGGGCGCCGACGCCTTCGCCCAGGTCGGCCTTGTCCAGCACTTCGCTCCAGGCGAACACCGTGGCGCCGGCGAAGTAGGGGTTCACGTGCCGGCCGCCGTTGATCGCCAGGATCAGCCCGGCGTTCTGCAGGCCGTTGAAGCTCAGCGCCTTGGCCGTCGAGATCACCACCCCGCCGTAGACCAGTCGTCGGCCGGTCGGGTCCTTGGCGCGCTCAAACTGGTTGAAGTGAACCTTGGCGGTGTTCTGGTAGAGCCGGGTCGCCATCTGGTGCTCGGCTTCCTCGACCGCCATGCCGTCGACGTGGTCGATCTTCTCGCCGATCGCATAATCCTCGAACGCATGCGGCGCGCCAGCCAAGGCGAAGTCGTAGCGCGAGAAGTCGATGCCGTGCGGCAGGATCAGGTCGCTCGCCGCCACCGCGCCGGCCAGCTTCGGCGTCGCCTGATCGGCCACCTCCGCGTCTTCGCTCCGCTTGCGCACCATCACCCAGCGCACGTAGCTGAGCACCGTCTCGCCGTGCTGGTTCTCGCCCGTCGTGCGGACGTAGACGACCCCGGTCCTGCGGTTGGAGTTCTCCTTCAGCCCGATCACTTCCGACGTCGCCGTCAGAGTGTCGCCCGGATAGACGCCCTTGAGGAACAGCCCCTCTGCGTAGCCCAAGTTGGCGACCGCGTTCAGGCTGATGTCCGGCACCGTCTTGCCGAACACCATGTGGAAGGCGACCAGCGGATCGACGGGAGAGGCCGGCAGGCCGCAGGCCCGCGCGAACTCGTCCGACGAGGTCAGGGCGAAGCGGGGACCGTAGAGGGCGTTGTAGAGGGCGACATCGCCGGCCGTGACCGTGCGGGGCGTGGCGTGGCGCAGCCGCTGGCCGATGCGGAAATCCTCGAAGTAGTGGCCCGGATCGGTCTTGCTCATCGGGGTCGCTTCCCTGGCTCTTTTTGTGCGGTGCGGCGGAATCGTTCGTTAACCATGTTGCCCGACCCTGACGAGAGCGAATCCGCCGGAGTCCGTCATGCGCGCCATCCTTCTCAAGGGCCAGTCACAGTACGACGCGACCCGTGTCTTCGTCGACGAGCTGTCGATGGCCCTGGCCCGGCGCGGCATCGCCCCGACCGTCATCGACGCGGTGACCGAAGCCGACATCGGCGGAGCCCTGGCCCGCGCCTCGGCCGGCGGCGACGTCGCCTTCCTCTACTCGATCTGCATCGGCGCCGAGTGGCGCGACCACGCCGGCCGGAGCCTGGGCCAGATCGTCGGCGCCCCCCACCTGGTGCAGCATGTCGACTACCCGCTGACCCATGCGCCACGGCTGGAGCAGGCCTCGGCCGACACTGTGTTCCTGACCGTCGATCCCACCCACGTCGAGGCCATCGCGGCCGCCTACGGCCCGCGCCGCTTCGCCCATGTCGACTTCTGCCCCCACGCCGCCGTCGGCGCGCCGACCCCGGCCGAGCCGGACGCGACGACCTTCGCCGACCGCCGCCCGCTGACCGTGCTGTTCACCGGCAGCTGGTATCGCCCCTCCGCGCCGAGCTGGCGCGAGCTCGACGGCCCGGCCCGGCAGTTGCTGGATTCGGCATACGAGATCGCCCTGAGCCACGAGTTCATCCCCGCCGTGTCGGCCGTGGAGCAGGCGATGATGATCGCCGGCCTCGACCCGCAGGACCCGGCCTTCACCGCGTTCAAGGTGCTGGCCAACGGCGTGCACGAGCAGGTCCGCATGTATCGCCGCGAGGAGATGCTGAAGGCCGCCGCGCGGATCGGCATGCAGATCTTCGCCGTCGGCCGGGGCTGGGAAGACGCCCAGGCCGAGTTCCCGAACCTGAAGGTCGCGGGCGAGGCGTCGATCGAACAGGCCGTCGCCCTGATGCAGCGCTCGCGCGTGGTGCTGAACGTCAACGCCAACTTCGGGGCCGGCAGCCACGAGCGCCCGCTGACCGCCATGGTCGCCGGCGCGGCGGCCGCCTCGGACCACAGCCGCTTCTGGGCCAGCGAGTTCGTCGAGGGTGAGGAAATCCACCTCTATCGCTGGAAGGCGCTGGACGAAGGCATCCAGGCCATCGCCGCCCTGTCGGAAGATCCCGAGCGCTGCTTCGCCATGGCCCGCGCCGGCCAGGCCCGCGCCATGGCCGGCCACACCTGGGACCACCGCGTCGACACGCTGCTGGCGGCGGCGCAGGCGGGCCGCGCGAGCCTGGCCAAGGCGGCCTGACTCCTTCGCATCCGCGAAACAGGGCTTGAGACGGAACCGCGCGGGGTCTAGACCCCGCGCGACCGTTTTCCACAGCACTGACGGAGAAGCCTGAATATGGCTCGCGCGAAGATCGCCCTCATCGGCGCCGGCATGATCGGCGGCACCCTGGCCCACATCGCCGCGCGCGAAGAGCTGGGTGACATCATCCTGTTCGACATCGCCGAGGGCACGCCGCAGGGCAAGGCTCTGGACATCGCCGAAGCCTCGGCCGTGTTCGGCAAGGACATCGCCCTGAAGGGCGCCAACGACTACGCCGACATCGCCGGCGCCGACGTCTGCATCGTCACCGCCGGCGTGCCGCGCAAGCCGGGCATGAGCCGCGACGACCTGCTGGGCATCAACCTGAAGGTCATGAAGGCCGTCGGCGAAGGCATCAAGGCCCACGCCCCGAACGCCTTCGTCATCTGCATCACCAACCCGCTCGACGCGATGGTCTGGGCCCTGCAGCAGTTCTCCGGCCTGCCCAAGGAAAAGGTCATCGGCATGGCCGGCGTGCTCGACTCGGCGCGCTTCGCCTACTTCCTGGCCGAAAAGACCGGCGTGTCGGTGGAAGACATCCACGCCTGGACCCTGGGCGGCCACGGCGACGACATGGTGCCGATGGTGCGCCACTCGACCGTCGGCGGCCTGCCGCTGCCGGAACTGGTCAAGCAAGGCTGGATGACCCAGGAAGAGCTCGACGGCATCGTCAAGCGCACCCGTGGCGGCGGCGGCGAGATCGTCGCCCTGCTGAAGACCGGCTCGGCCTTCTACGCCCCGGCCGAAAGCGCCATCGCCATGGCGACCAGCTACCTGAAGGACAAGAAGCGCGTCCTGCCCTGCGCCGCCTTCCTGACCGGCCAGTACGGCCTGAAGGATCTGTACGTGGGCGTGCCGGTGGTCATCGGCGCCGGCGGCGCGGAGAAGGTCATCGAGTTCGAGACCAACGACGAAGAGAAGGCGATGTTCGCCGCCTCGGTCGCCTCGGTCCAGGGCCTGATGGAAGCCTGCAAGCAGATCGACCCGTCGCTGGTCTGATCGCTTCGGCGGACTTGATACGGAAAGGGCGGCTCCTCGCGGGCCGCCCTTTTTCGTTGGCTGCTACCGGAACTCGACGGGGCGGATCGCGGCGACGCAGTCCTCTGCGCAGGGCGGCATGGCGTCGGAGATGAAGGCGACGTCCTCGGCCGACAGTTCGGCGATCTCGGGCTCGGCCGGGGCGTAGCTGGCGCGGTACAGGCGCGGCGCCGGGCCGGGGTCGGCCAGCACCGGCGACGGCAGCATCGTGGTGCGGGTCGGCAGGCGGCCCTCGTCCGAGGCGCGGGCGGTGACGATCAGGTCGAGGCCGTCGGTGTCGACGCGGCCGGGCTCGACCACGGCCAGGCCCTGGCCGGCGGCCGGCGTTTTCGCCTCCAGCGCGACTGCCGGCTTCATGGCGACGCCGAGCAGCAGCCCCACGCCCAACGCGGCCACAGCGCCGGTCACCGCGCGCCGGTCGCCCCAGGCTTCGCGGGCGAGGTCGGCGGCGCGCTTCGGCAGTTGGGAGATGGCGGTCGGCAGTTCGAACTTCGGGGTGGTCATCGGGGTGTCCTGTGCAGAGGCCCGATGGGGAAACCCCGGCAAGCGGGGTGGGGTTGCATGGTCCGTCTGCCTCCCCGCATGGTGAGGGAGGGCGCGCTACCCCTTCGCGGGCGGGTCGTCGCGGAGCCAGCCGGTGATCGAGTAGCGCGGGTGCGGCACGAAGGGCGAGACCGCCGTCACCGAATGCATGCGCAGGCCGTCGAACAGGGTCCAGACGTTGAAGCCGGGCGTCCAGGCGCTCTCGATGTTGAGGTCCGGCGTCAGGAAGGCCAGCAGGCCGCCCCAGTCGGGCTGCCAGTCCTTGCTGAAGCCCAGGGTGTAGGCCGCCCGGCGCTCCAGCTTGTCTCCGTCGTCGATGTGGCGGGTCAGGTAGTGGCCGCGGCCGTAGCAGGTGGCCTGGGCGTCGACCTTGGTGATCCGGTCCGCGCCGATCACCGCCCGGCCGAACTCGCGCAGTTCGTCCGACTGCAGGAACTCGGTGACCTGGTGCAGCGGATGGCCCGGATCCCAGCCTTCCAGATAGGCCTTGATCATCGGATAGACGTTGTAGAGGTAGCCGACGTTGTTCGCGGCCGCCGCCATGACCTGGGCCATCACCTGCTGGAAGGCGGGCTGGCCCATGGCCTGGATTTGCTGGCCAGTGAGGTATGTGGGGCCGGAACCGCCGGCGCCGTGCACCAGCCGCCAGGGCGTACTCTTGGTCAGCACCTCCCACAGCGCCTCGGCGACGGCGGGCTCGAACACCTCCGGGATCTGCACGAAACCGTCGCGGGCGTAGATCGGCGCGAAGTCGGACGCGTGGAGCTTGGGGTTCAGCCGCAGCTGCGGGGTGGTGGCCATGACGCCTCTGGAAACGGACACTTCCAGTTCGTCCGGGCGCCGGTCGAAGTCAAGCCACGCGACGGGCGAGTCATCTGGCGAACATCATGGAGCGCCGGTATGAGTTCCGCCATGATCGCTCCCGGCCCCACGCTCGAAACCGCCCGCCTGATCCTGCGCCCGACCGCCGAGGAGGACCTCGACCGCTGGGCCGAGCTGATGGGCGACCCCGAAGCCAGCAAGTTCATCGGCGGGCCGCAGGAGCGCTCGACCGCCTGGCGCGGGATGGCCTCCATGGCCGGCAGCTGGGCGATCAAGGGCTTCGGCATGTTCTCGCTGGTCGAGAAGTCGAGCGGCCAGTGGGTCGGCCGGCTGGGTCCCTGGATGCCGGAAGGCTGGCCGGGCACGGAAGTCGGCTGGGGCCTGCATCCGTCGGCCATGGGCAAGGGGTATGCCGTCGAGGGCGCCACGGCGGCCATCGACTGGGCCTTCGAGCACCTGGGCTGGACCGACGTCATCCACTGCATCGATCCGGACAACAGGCCGTCGCAGAAGGTCGCCGAGCGGCTCGGCTCCTACAACCGGGGCCCCGGCAGGATGCCGGCGCCCTTCGATCACCTGCCGATCGATATCTGGGGCCAGACCCGCGAGGAATGGCTGGCGAGGAAGGCGGCCTGATGATCCGCCGGGGGGCGACGATCGTGGGGGCGATGGCGCTGCTGTTGGCGAGCGCGGCCCTGGCCCAGGATTCCGCGCCGTCGGGCGACGGCTCGCTGACCGTGGCCTTCCAGGGCGTCGGCAAGCGCGAGGGCGTCGTGCTCTGCGCGGTGTTCGACAGCAAGGCCGCCTACGACGCCAACACCGGGGCGGTGCGCTCGCTGGCGCTGCCGGCGGCGCAGGGCGACTTCAGCGCCACCTTCGCCGGCCTGCCGCCCGGCCGCTATGCCGTGAAGTCGTTCCACGACCGCGACGCCGACGGAAAGATGAAGTTCAACCCGCTGGGCATGCCGCTGGAGCCCTACGGTTTCTCGAACAACGCCCGCGGCGCGTTCGGCCCGCCCAGCTGGAAGGCCGCCAGCTTCGCGGTGAAGCCGGGTCCCAACAGCCAGGCGATCCGCCTCCGCTGAGCCCCCGCTGGTCAACCGTCCCGATCGGCGGCAGGCTGGCATTTCCCGCCGGAGGACGCGCATGCTGGTCGAGCTGCTGGTCGCCACGACCATGGCCCTTGTCACGGTGGTCATCCACGCCGTCGGGCTGTTCGGCATCGGCCATCTGCTGCGCGTGCACGCCGGCGACCAGTTCGGGTACCACCCTCTGTCTCCGCGCGGGTTCGGCCTGACCCTGGCCATGGTGCTGTTGCTGTTCATGGTGCACGGGCTGGAGATCTGGCTCTATGCGGTGCTGTTCCACGCCATCGGCGCGATCGGCACGTTCCGCGACGCGGTCTACTTCTCGACCACCTCCTACGCGGCCATCGGCTACAGCGACGCGGTCATGGCCGAGCCGTGGAAGCTGGTCGGCGCGATCGAGGGGATCAACGGCCTGCTGCTGCTCGGCTGGTCGACGGCTTTCTTCGTCACGGTGATGTCGCGCTTCCGGCGCTAGGGCGCACTCAGAACCAGCCGCCCTCGCGCAGCGCCTTGGCGTAGGCGCGGCTGACCGGGACCCGGGCGCCGTCGGTCAGGGTCAGAGTGGCGCGGCCGTCTCCCCGCCGGGCGTCCGCCACCGCGTCCCTGGCCACCCACCAGGAGCGGTGGACCTGCGCGCCCTCCAGCCCCTCCAGCTCGGCCACGGCGTCCCCCAGGCGCATCAGGATCAGGTCCTGACCCTTGCTTGTATGGAGGCGCAGGTAGTGATCCTCCGCCTCCACCGCGTAGAGAGCGGCGCCGCGCAGCCTGGCAGGCAGACGGTCGAGGAAACGCGCCGGCTCGGCGCCGGCCGGGGCGGCGTGGGTCTCCGCCGGCGCGCGCTGGGTGAAGTAGTTCAGCGCCGTCATCACGCAGGTGATGATGAACACCGGACCGAGGAAGGCGGGCAGCCGCTCGGGGCGAAGCTCGCCGCCGAACACCAGGTCGCTGAGCAGCCAGATGACCAGCGTCAGCGGCAGGGTCAGGCCGACCGCGATCAGCGTGCCCTGCACCGCCGGGCGGTCGTCGAACCATCCGCCGCGATCGACCAGCTCGGAAACGACCACGCCGCCGGTCGCGCCGACCAGCATGATCGGAACCCAATAGGCCAGCCGCCAGACCAGCGGCGCCTGCACGCTGCCGAACGCGCCGACCACGGCCAGGAACACGCCGGCCGCCAGGGAGATCAGCAGGCCGCGCGCGTGGCGGTGGCCGATGGCGGTGGTCATCCACGAAGCGCGAATGGCGCCGCCTGTCCGTTCGCGAACGGCGGCCGGTTTGTCACGCATATCAGGCTGCACGTCCCGGCTGCTCCCCGTAAGCCTCGGTCATCGACAACCCGCCAGCAACGAGGCGCACCAAGATGACCACCCGCCGGATGAAGACCGCCGCCCTGCTCCTGTCAATCACGGCCGCCCACGCCGCCGCCTTCACCCTGCTGCCGGTCGGTTCGGCGAGCGCCCAGGAAGCCGCCGGCGCCGCTACGGTGACCATCACCTTCCAGGGCATCACGCGGCAGAGCGGCGAGATCCGCGGCCAGATGTTCTGCAGCGAGGCCGACTACAGCGGGAAGGCCGGCAAGGCGGCCGGCGCGTTCGCAGTCCCCGTCACGGCCGCCAGCGTCTCGACCACCATTGCCGGCGTCACCCCCGGCCAGTGCGCGGTGCGGGCGTTCCACGACGTCGACGGCGACGGCAAGATGGGGACCAACCCCTTCGGCATCCCGACCGAGCCGTTCGCCTTCTCGAACGACGCCAAGGGCGCCTTCGGACCGGCCAGCTGGGCCGACGCCGCCTTCGCGGTCGGCGCGGGCGAGACCGCCCACAGCATCACCATCGACTGATCGTCCGCCCGAACCTGTCCGGAGTCCCCGCCATGAACCGTCGCCAGTTCCTCACCGCCGCCACCGGCCTCGCCGCCGCCGCCCTGACGCCCGACGTGCTGCACGCCGCGGCGGCCAGCACGGGCGACTGGACCATCGCCGTCGCCGACGTCGAGGCCGACATCCCCCGCCAGGCGCTGCACAAGCTGCACGGCCGCGCGCCGGCGGGTCTGGACGGCGTGCTGTACCGGAACGGCCCGGCCAGGTTCCACCGCCCGGGCGGTTCGGCCGGCCACTGGTTCGACGGCGACGGCATGGTCCGCGCCTTCCGCGTCGGCGACGGCCAGGCCCGCCTGACCGCCCGCTTCATGGACACCCCCAAGCGCCGCGCCGACACGGCGGCCGGCGCGGTGGTCACGCCCGGCTTCGGCACCCGGACCGGCAAGGGCGCCAGGGTCGGCAACAACGACGACGTCAATCCGGCCAACATCTCGGTGATGGCGGCGGGCGACCAGATGTGGGCGCTGTGGGAGACCGGCTCGCCGGTGGCCTTCGACCCCGACACCCTGGAGACCCGGGGCTTCAAGACCCTGCGCCCGGACCTGGCGCACATGCCGTTCCTGGCCCACCCGAAGGTCGAGCCGGACGGCACAGTCTGGAACCTGGGCCTGTCGGGCAGCAAGGCGATGGTCTGGAAGCTGGGCCGTGACGGCGCCCTGCGGGCGGCGACGCCGCTGAGCCTGCCGCGCGCCAGCTACATCCACGACTTCACCGCCACCGCGCGACATTTGGTGATCGTGCTGCAGCCGTGGGTGCAGGACCGCTTCGCCATGCCCTATGTGAACAGCCTGAGCTGGAAGCCGGAGCTGGGCACGCAGATCCTGGTGGTGGAGAAGGCGGACCTGAGTAAGCAGCGGATCTTCGAGGCGCCGAGCTTCTTCTTCTTCCACATCGGCGACGCCTGGGAAGAGACCGACGGCACGATCCGCTTCGACATCGCCGTCGACAAGGACCCCAGCTTCGCGACCGAGGGCGCGGCCGCCCTGATCCAGGGCCGCGACGTGGGCCATCCGCAGCCGAACCTCGAGCTGATCGCCCTCAAGCCCGACGGCAAGGTCGAGATCACCCGGCCGGACCTGACCGGCGAGTTCCCGCGCACCGACCCCCGCTTCGCCGGCCTCCGCCGCAGCAGGACCGTGCACCTGAGCAAGGGGTCGGAAGGCCGGCCGCTGATGCGCGCCGTCGCGGTCACCGACTGGCGCGCCCAGAAGACCGACAGCTTCGACTTCGGCCCCGACCAGATCGTCGAGGAGATGGTCTTCGTTCCCCGCCCCGGCTGCACGGCGGAGATGGACGGCTGGATCGTCGGGACTTCGATCGACATCGTCGCCCGCAAGACAGAGCTGCATGTGTTCGACGCCCGCCGTGTCTCCGCCGGCCCGGTGGTCAGCTGGCAGGCCGACCGCGCACTGCCCGTCACCTTCCACGGCGTCTTCAAGGGAGCCTGAGCCATGGCCGCCACCCCCGCGCGCGTCCGGCCCCGATCGCTTTCGGCCGGCTGGTGGCTGGTCGGCGCGGCGGCGCTGGCGACCGCCGTGCTGTTCGGCCCGCGCATGCTGGAGATCGCCGGCGGGGCCCGGCTGCACGGACCGGACCTGGCCCTGCTCGCCCGCCAGAGCTGGGTGGTGCGGCTGCACCTGCTGACGGCGATCGGGACCCTGGCGCTGGGCGGGCTGCTGCTGTCCATGCGCAAGGGGAAGACGTTCCACCGCACGGCCGGCTGGGCCTGGGTGGCGCTGATGCTGGCGACAGCCGGATCGTCGCTGTTCATCGTCGGGCTGAACGGCGACATGTGGTCCCTGATCCACGTCGTCAGCGGCTGGGTGCTGCTGACCCTGCCGCTCGGGGTGGTGGCCGCGCGGCGGCACAATGTCGTCCGCCACCGCAGGATCATGACGGGCATCTTCGTCGGCGGATCGGTCGTGGCCGGGTCGTTCGCCTTCCTGCCCGGCCGGCTGATGTGGAATCTCTTCCTCGGCTGAGGCGCCGCTGCTATCGGGGCCATGGCCCCATGTCTCGCGGGCCGGTCAGGACCGGCGATGACCGAACCCAAGCCCGCTCGCAGCGTCGGCCGTGGACGTCCGGCCAAGGCGTCCGGGGTCGACCTCAAGGAAGCCATCCTCGATTCGGCCGAAGGTCTGTTCGCGCGACATGGCTTCTATGGCGTGACCACCCGCCAGGTGGCCGCCGAGGCCGGCGTCGACACCGCGCTGATCCACTACTACTTCGGCGCCAAGCGCGAGCTGTTCGACGCGGTGCTGCTGCGCCGGGCCGAGATCCTGAACCACGAGCG
Source organism: Caulobacter sp. (assembly GCA_044238855.1). GTDB lineage: Bacteria > Pseudomonadota > Alphaproteobacteria > Caulobacterales > Caulobacteraceae > Caulobacter. The sequence goes on along the minus strand of JBIICO010000003.1, from coordinate 2,387 downwards.
CGCGGCGGCGATGACCGCCTACGAGGCCGCTCATCCCGGCGCCATGACGGCCGAGGGCGTGATCGCCGCCTTCATCGACCCGCTGATCGAGAAGGGCCTGACCGGAGGCCAGGGCTGGAAGCACTGGCTGGCGCTGGTCGCCCAGATCAACATCACCCCGGCCTGGGGCGGCGAGACCATGCACCGCTTCTTCGACCCGGTCGTGCGCCAGCTGGTCGAAACGCTGCAGCGGGCGATGCCGGGCGCCCGGCTGCCGGACCTTTACTGGTGCTACCAGTTCCTCACCGGGTCGATGATGCTGACGGTCGCCGAGACCGGCCGCATCGACCAGCTGTCGGACGGCGCCTGCCAGTCCAGCGACCTGGAGGCCGCCCGGGCGCGTCTCTACGCCTACTGCGCCGCCGGTTTCGAGGCGGTGGCCGCGCGCGGCCGCGGCTGACGCGGCGGCATCACCCGCGGGCAAGCGGCAGCGCCGTTCGCGGGCTGTCCGGCCCGCGCAATATCGGCCCCCGCGTTTCCCATGCCGAGGTTCTTTTTTCCTATTGCTTTCGTCGGGTTGCGCCCGTCGTGGAGGCGCGCCTATAACCCGGCCGACCCGCGTCCGCGGGCTTTCCCCAAAGGCATCCGCGAGACCGACAGACCGCGATGAACATCCACGAGCATCAGGCCAAGGCCGTTCTGGCCGAATTTGGCGTCCCCGTTCCCAAGGGCTTCGCCGCCTTCACCCCCGACGAGGCCGCCAGCGCCGCCGAGAAGCTCGGCACCCCGGTGTTCGTCGTGAAGAGCCAGATCCACGCCGGCGGCCGCGGCAAGGGCCGCTTCGAAGGCCTGGGCCCCGACAGCAAGGGCGGCGTCCGCGTCGTCAAGTCGGTGGAAGAGGTCCGCAAGAACGCCGAGGAAATGCTCGGCCGCGTGCTGGTGACCCACCAGACCGGTCCGAAGGGCAAGCAGGTGAACCGCCTCTACATCGAGGAAGGCGCCGACATCGCCAAGGAATTCTACCTGTCGCTGCTCGTCGATCGTCAGACCTCGCAGGTCTCGGTCGTGGCGTCGACGGAAGGCGGCATGGACATCGAGGAGGTCGCCCACGACACCCCCGAGAAGATCCACACCTTCTCGATCGACCCGGCGACCGGCGTGTGGCCGACCCACCAGCGCGCGCTGGCTTCGGCCCTCGGCCTGAGCGGCGCCCTGGCCAAGGAAGCGGCCTCGCTGCTGGCCCAGCTCTACACGGCGTTCCTGGCCAAGGACATGGCCATGCTGGAGATCAACCCGCTGATCGTCACCGGCGACGACCACCTGCGCGTCCTCGACGCCAAGGTCTCGTTCGACGGCAACAGCCTGTTCCGCCACGCCGACATCCGCGAGCTGCGCGACGAGACGGAAGAGGATCCCAAGGAGATCGAGGCCAGCAAGTACGACCTGGCCTACATCGCCCTGGACGGCGAGATCGGCTGCATGGTCAACGGCGCCGGCCTGGCCATGGCCACCATGGACATCATCAAGCTGTACGGCGCCGAGCCGGCCAACTTCCTCGATGTCGGCGGCGGCGCCAGCAAGGAGAAGGTCACCGCGGCCTTCAAGATCATCACCGCCGATCCGGCCGTGAAGGGCATCCTGGTCAACATCTTCGGCGGCATCATGCGCTGCGACATCATCGCCGAGGGCGTGGTGGCCGCGGTCAAGGAAGTCGGTCTGAAGGTTCCGCTCGTCGTTCGCCTGGAAGGCACCAACGTCGAGCTTGGCAAGAAGATCATCAACGAAAGCGGCCTGAACGTCATCGCCGCCAACGATCTGTCGGACGGCGCGGAGAAGATCGTCGCCGCCGTGAAGGGCGCTCGCTAATGTCGGTTCTGATCGGTTCCCACACCAAGGTCATCTGCCAGGGCATCACCGGCGCCCAGGGCACGTTCCACTCCGAACAGGCCATCGCCTACGGCACCAAGATGGTCGGCGGCGTGACGCCCGGCAAAGGCGGCACGCAGCACATCGGCCTGCCGGTGTTCAACACCGTCGGCGAAGCCAAGGAAGCCACCGGCGCCGACGCGTCGGTGATCTATGTGCCGCCTCCGTTCGCGGCCGACTCGATCCTGGAAGCCATCGACGCCGAGATCCCGCTGATCGTCTGCATCACCGAGGGCATCCCGGTGCTGGACATGGTCAAGGTGAAGAAGGCCCTGGCCGGCACCAAGTCGCGCCTCAACGGCCCGAACTGCCCCGGCGTCCTGACCCCGAACCAGTGCAAGATCGGCATCATGCCGGGCGGCATCTTCTCGGAAGGCAGCGTCGGCGTCGTCTCGCGCTCCGGCACCCTGACCTATGAGGCCGTGTTCCAGACCACCAACGCGGGCCTGGGCCAGACCACCGCGGTCGGCATCGGCGGCGAC